>NZ_KK073872.1:1293282-1606879 GCF_000585335.1 Cloacibacillus evryensis DSM 19522 | reverse complement strand
GCGCCTTCTACTCGGCGCTCGGTGGCGGCTCCGGCGAGCCTTCGGCGCTGGAGTACCGCGTCGCCGGGCCCGGCGGGGAGACGCGCTGGATATCGTCGACGCTGCTGCGCGCCGACGGTCCCACCTATCTGGTCTGCAGACGCGACATTACGGAGATAAAAAACGCCCGGCGTCTGGCTGGCGAGAATGAAATGCTGCAGATGCTCGTCAACGAGCGGCGCAAGGAGGACGAACGCAACCGCCTCTTCATCAACAGCACCGGCGTCCATGTCTACGACTACGACCCGGCCGCAGACAGAATGAAGATACAGCGCGGAGACGCAGATGCCGGCGTCGTGGAGGAGACCTGCGAGAACTACCTCGCCACGATGATGGACAATCCAACCGTCAGCGCGGCGGACCGCCCGCGGCTGCGCGCTTTCTTCAACGAGGCGCTGGCGGCGCCGGTGCGTCACGCGATAGAATACGCCGGAGACAGGTTTGGGAACGGCTTCGTCACCTGCCGCGCGCAGGCCGCCTCGATCGCCGATGAATCAGGCAAGATCTACCGCATTATCGGACAGGTCAGCGAGGTCCATGAAGACAACAAAGGGGCTCTCTCGGAGAAACTCATAGCCCTTACGGGCTTTGATTATGAAAAGCTCTCATATCACCGCCCGCTCGTCGACGGCATAATGCGGACGCTGGACGGCGCTCCCGATACGGGCGCCGCCGTGCGGGCCGTGCTTGCCGCGGCGGGCAGGCAGTTCAACGTCAGCCGCGCCTACGTCTTTGAGGAAGACGGCGACTGCGAGCACTGTTCCAACACCTTTGAATGGTGCGGCGAGGGCGTGACGCCGGAAAAAGACAACCGGCAGAATTGCCGCTATCCTGACGGAATGCGGGAAAAATATCTCGAATATTTCAACGGCGGCGACATATTCTCATGCCCCGACACCTCCGAGCTCGCAGGCCGCGCGCGCGGAATCTTCGCGCCGCGGGGAGTTAAAGCCCTCCTCCAGTGCGCCGTCATCGAGGCCGGCGTATTTCACGGTTTCGTGGGTTTCGATGAGTGCGGCGGGACGAGGAACTGGACGGAAGCGCAAAAGAACACGCTGCGGGTCATATCTCACATTATCAGCTCATTCATCCTTTCAAGCCGCGGCAAATACGTGATGGAACTGCCCGGAAATATACTGCGCGCCATGAACGACAGTCCGGCCTATATTTACATCATAGACCCGGATACCTGCTGTGTGCTCTACTGCAACGACGCCGTCAAAGCCGAGACCGGAGCCGCGAAAGCCGGGGACATCTGCTACAAGGCTTTCTCCAACAGGGAGACCCTGTGCGAGGCCTGCCCCCTCCTGGAACTCGGCAAAACCGGCATGCCGATGCCGACCATGACATCCAGGTACGGCAAGCACTATATAATGCAGGCCTCTCCCTTCGCCTGGCACGGACGTAAAGCCGTGATCATTACCGGTACGGACGCGGACTGCTTCGCCGTCGACCCGAACGAAAGCCGCCGTTCCGAATACAGGCGCAGCCTGCGGCGCTATGCCGACACATTGGCCTGCGTCTACGACGAGATACTCGAATTCGACTTTACCGACGATCTGTTCACGCTGCTCCAGACAAAGTTCCCGCGTTCGATCTCGGACGGCGGGGCCTCCGAGCTGCGGGATACCATAGACAAGTGGGCGGAACGCTATGTGCATAAAGACGACCGCGAGGCTCTTGCCAAATTTACGGATATAAAATACATCCGCAGGACGTTCTCTGAGGGACGCGCGCCTACGCTCACATACCGCCTCACACTGCCGGACGGCTCGCTCTATTATCTCCAGTGCACGCTGCTGCAACTCGACGCGGGGCGCTACCTCTGCTGTACGAAAAACGTCACGGAGCAGAAAAGGGCGGAGCGGCTGAAAGACGAGATGCTGATGCTCCAGTCCCAGGCCGAAGCGCAGGACCGTTACCGTATCGTCGTCGAACAGACCGGAACGGCCGTCTTTGAAATGAACTACAAGACCGGCGACTTCTCCTGTTCGGAGGCCTATCACAAGTACGCGGGCAGCCTCTACAGCTATCGGGAGATGCTCTCCAACACCGGCGACCGTCAGCTCGTTCATGAAGAAGACCAGAAGCTGCTGGAAAAATTCTTCGCCGACACCGAGAGCGGCGCGCCCTACGCGGAGAGCGTCCTGCGCGTCCGGATGACGGACGGAAGTTTCCGCTGGACGAAGATGGCCGGCACGTTCATCAAAGACGAAAGCGGAAGGCCGCTGCGCGTCATCGGCACCTTTACGGACGTTGACGACGAGGTGCGCGCGAAAGCGGCCCTCAACGAAATTTCCGACCGGCTGCGGCAGATAATCGCCAACATACCCGCCGGCGTCGCGATCTATGAGATAAGGGAGAAAAACGTATACCCGATCTACACCAGCGACAGGACTTGCGAAATGTTCGGCTTCACGAGAAATGAATGCAACCTCCGCATCGCCAACAGCGAGCCGATCGGGTTCATGCCCGACTTGGACGCCCTGCCCCGGGGCAGCGTCGAAAAAATGCTCTCCGGACAGCCGCTAGTCATCAGGAGGGAACGCGCCCACAGAAAAGACGGCGGCGAGTTCTGGCTTCGCGCCACATACAGCATGAACAAAAAGGAGGACGGCACGACCCTATGCTACGCCATACTCGCGGACGTCAGCGCCGAGGTCGAGAACGAACAGAAATACATGCTGCAGGCGGAAATGTACAAGATACTCAGCGAATCGGCCGACATGATAACCTTCGACTACGCGCCGCAGGAGGACGTGATGCGCATAGTTATGATAAACCCCGCCGGCGGAAGCTCGGAAGAGGTCGTCGAACGTTACATGAAAAAGGTCCTCACCAACGACCACATTCAGGAGGACACAAGAGACAGCTTCCTTGATACGCTGAAGCTGGCCTCTTCGGCGCCGACGCGCGGCACATTTGACTTCCAGTGGGATTATTACGGGAACGGCATGCGCTGGTACCGCGCGAAATACGTGAGCCTCGCCGACGACGAGGGAGCGGTCTACCGCGTCGTCGGACGCCTCGACGATATCAGCGACATCAAGCGGGCGGAGAGAGGCTCTTTGTCAGAGAGGAAAAACGGCTCCGCCGGGCCTGCGCCGGAGGAGGGGCAAAGATGAAAAAAAACCTGCGGCGCGCGGCGGAAGCGATGCTTGCCGCCGCCGTCATCCTTCTCCTTCCCCTGATCTGCTGCGCGGCGGCTCCTAAGACCGAGGCTCCGCTGACTGTCCGCATCGGCGTCTTTGAGAGCAACGGCTTTATCGCCCTCAGCGACGGCGGTGAGATGACGGGCTACGGGGCGAGGTTCATGGAACGGCTCGCTAAGTACGCTAACGTCAGGTATGAATATGTCCGCCTCTCATGGGGCGAGTGCATGGAGGGACTGCTCTCGGGGCGCATCGACATCGTTACGGACGCGCGCCGCTCGGCGGAGAGGGAAAAACTATATGATTTCTCCGTGCAGAACATCGGCCAGATACAGGCGGCGGTCTTCGTGCCCCAGGAGATGAAAGATATCTATTTCGACGATTACGGCGTTATGAAAAAACTGCGCGTCGGCTTTGAATACGACTCGCAGAACAGGCTGCTTTACGAACAATACGCGGCCAAACACGGCTTTAAGGCGGATACGAGGGAATATCCTTCGGCCTCCGACCTGCGCGCGGCGCTGAAAAGGGGCGAGATCGACGCCTTCGGCGGCGACACGCACCTATATACCGGCGACCTCAAAGTCATATCCATCTACAACACCGACCCGAATTACATCATGGCGAAAAAAGGCTCGGAGGTCATGAAGAGGCTGGACTTCGCCATTGAAGAGATGTTCTCCCGCGACCCGGAGATGATCGCCGAGCAATACGGCTATCTCGCCAACAGACAGCTCTACGGCAACATGCTGCTCACCCGCAGGGAGGCCGAATACATCAGAAAAGCCCCCAGGCTGCGCGTCGCCGTCTTCACCAACCGCAAGCCGCTCTCATGGTATGACGAAAAGACGGGCAGCTTCAACGGAGTGGCGATCAAGATGATGGACCGGCTCTCCGAAGTCACCGGCCTGCGTTTTGAATACGTGCCGGCGCGGGCCGGAGAATCTCCCCGGGCAATGCTTGAAGACGGCGGCGCTGACCTGTCGGTACCGGCGGTAGGGGAGAAATATTACGACGTCCCGATACGCGTCACCGACCCGCTCTACACGGTAACGGCGGCGATGGCGGTCACAGATAGCGGCAGGAGGATCGACGACAAGGACTTTACCGCCGCCGTGACCAAAGCCAACTACGGGATCAGAAAGGTGATGCCCTCTTATTTCAAAGGCATGAAATTCAAGCTCTGCGATACGTCCGAAGAATGTATCGGCGCTCTGAAGGCCGGTAAGGCCGACGCCTACGCCGCCACCATGTACGAGCTGGAATATTGGCTGAAAAGCCCGCGAAACGAGGGGCTGCACGTATCCTATTCCTTAAGCTGTCCGATCGAGCACGGCATCGCCATGCGGCCCGACGCCCCGGACGAACTGTACAACGTGCTCAATAACGGCATGGCCCTGATATCGCGCGCGGAGACCGACCGCATCGTGCGCGTCTACGGCTCATTTCTGCAATACGACGCCACCCTGCCAGACCGGCTCTATGAAAACCGTTGGCTGCTGGCCGCCGTCACGGCCTTTTTCATCATCCTTCTGAGCGGCTGGCTCTGGTATTTAAGGCTGCAAAAGCTGGCGATCACGCGGATAGCGCTCAAAGAGGAGGAAGCCAGGCGTGCCGCCGAAGAGGCGCGGCACGCGAACGCCGCAAAATCCGAATTCCTCTCGCGCATGAGCCACGATATGCGCACGCCGATGAACGCCATACTGGGGCTCGTCGAGCTCGCGAAGGAGATGGAGATGTCGGCCGCCGCCAGAGAGACGATGGCTAAAATAACGGGCGCGGGAGAATTCCTCCTGGGGCTCATCAACGACACGCTGGACATGAGCCGGATAGAGGCCGGCAAGCTCACGCTCAACGAACGGCCCGTCGATTCGCGCGCGGCGACGGAAGAGACGCTCGCGCTCATACGGGCCTACGCGAGAGAAAGAAACGTCGCCTGCCTCGTCAGGACCAAAAACATGGATCACGGCTTCGTCAGGATGGACAAGCTGCGGGTCCAGCAGATCCTCATGAACATCATGTCCAACGCCGTCAAATTCTCCCATGAGGGCGGCACCGTGGAGTTGGATATAGAATGCCGCGAACTTAGCGGCGGCAGGGCCTGTGATAAATTTGTCATAACCGACCACGGCGTGGGGATGAGCAGGGAATTTCTGCCCCAAATATTTGAGCCGTTCGAGCAGGAGAAGGACCTCACCACGATGGACTTCGGCGGCAGCGGGGTAGGCATGGCCATCACCAAAAGACTTGTGGAGCTCATGGGCGGCACGATAGAGGTGCGGAGCGTCAAAGGCGCGGGAACGACGGTCACCGTCTGCCTGGCCTTTGAGAGATGCGCCGGAGAGCCGGCGAGAGAGGCGGCGCGCCAGGCACAAAGGGAGATCCCCGCAGGCACGCGGCTCCTCCTCTGCGAGGACAACCATATGAACACCATCGTCGCCAGGGGCTTCCTGCAAAAGATGAACTGCGTCGTGGACTGCGCGGAGAACGGCAAAGAGGGCGTTGAAAAATTTATGGCCTCCGCCCCCGGATATTACGGCGCGATCTTCATGGACATCAGAATGCCGGTGATGGACGGGATCGAGGCGGCAAAGGCGATCCGCGCCATGGAGAGGCCCGACGCGAAGACCATCCCCATCGTCGCCCTAACCGCCAACGCCTTTGAAGACGATAAGCGGGAATGCTTTGAGGCCGGCATGAACGCGCACGTCGCCAAACCGATCGACTTCGAGAAATTATTCGAAACGCTGAGCTCGCTGCTGGGCCGGTGACATAAGAGGCAGGATGGATGCGGCAGACCATGCGGAGGAAGATGCGGATATGTGACGATTTTCAAAAGGGACGGCGCCTGTTCCGGCCGGCGCCTAACGCCAAATGCGGCGCGCCGGACAGCGGGACCGGCGAAGAATCGTCAAATACGCTGTACCAGGCGGCATTGGAACAGCTCAAGACGCTGATGGACAACATTCCCGGGGGGATCGGGATATATGAGAGTTCGCCCGAAGGGATACGCGATCTTTATATCAGCGGCGGCGTCCAGGCGCTTACCGGATACGCGGAGGAGGAACGCATGGAGGTCTGCGGCGCGGACGGCCCGCGCACCCTCGTCTTTGAGGAAGACAGACACATCCTGCGGGAGCGGGTGGCCGCGATGGCGCGTGACGGCGAACCGATAAACTGCTCGTACCGCATCCACACCAAAAGCGGCGGCTTTAAATGGGTCAACCTGAGAGGGTCAGTATCAGATCGATACGCCGACAGGGTCATCTTCAACGCCGTCATTCTGGACGTCACCGAGCAAAAGGAGGCGGAGGAGAAGCTGCGGCTCAGCGAGGAACTGTACCGCCTGGCGCTTGAACACGCGGGCTGCGTCATCATGCGCTACGACATAGCCGACAGGTCGCTGAACATGACGCCGGAGATCGCGGCCATGTTCGCCGCCGGATCGGAGAAGGTGACGGACGTGCCATGTTCGCCGGTGCGGCGGGGGCTGGTCTCCCGGGAAAGCGTGGCGGCCTTCACCGGCTTTCATGAGGACATCGTGTGCGGACACGAAAACGGGGCCGCCTCCTTTCAGGTGATGACCGCGAAGGGCTGGCGCTGGCTTAGTGCCTGTTTTACCACCGTATTTTCCGAGACGGGAGCTCCCGCGCACGCCGTGATATCCTTCACCGACATCACAGATCAGCGGATGAAAGAGGCCTGCGCCGTTGAGAACGAACAGGCTTTGCTGCGGAAGGCCGAAAGAGACGGCAAAACCGGCCTTTACAATAAAATAACGACCGAAGCGCTGATAACCGGGCGGCTTTCGGAAACACAGGGAATCCCCTGCGCGCTGCTGGTCGCCGACCTTGACGGGCTCAAGCGGATAAACGACACGCTGGGGCACCCCGAGGGCGACAGGGCGATCATGCAGATGGCGGAAAAACTGAAAGCCCAGTTCCGGCGGACGGACATCGCTGGCCGCATCGGAGGCGACGAATTCATGGTCTTTCTCGACGGGGTGGGGACGAAAGCCCAGCTCGGCACGATGATGGAGTCGCTCTTCAGCAGGCTGGCGGCAGTCAGGATCGGCAAAGACAACGACACTCCGCTTTCCGTAAGCATCGGTATCGCCGTGGGCAGGACCGGGACAAGCACATTCGACGAACTCTACCGCCAAGCGGACAAAGCGCTCTACCGCGCCAAACGCGGCGGCAAAAACAACGCCGTCTTCTATTCGTCAAGAATGGAAGATTAGCGGCGCATCCGCGCCCTTGACACGGCCGCCTTTTATCTCTATACTTGTCAGGTTTTAGAATACGCTTGGTGTGGGCTTAAAAATGTCGTTTGACTGCCTGACACGCAGCGGAGGAGGGAATTTATAGTATGTACGCAGTGATCGAACAGGGTGGAAAGCAGTACAGAGTTGCCGCGGGCGACAAATTCAGGTTGGAGAAGATCCACGCCGAAGACGGTACGCAGGTAGAATTTGACAAGGTCATCATCCTCGGCAAAGACGAGGGCGCGGTGATCGGCGCTCCTTATGTTGAAGGGGCTACGGTAACGGCGAAGATTCTCGAAAGCGGCAAGGATGACAAAGTCATCGTTTTCAAGTACCGCAGAAAGAAGAACTATCGCAAATTCCGCGGACACCGCCAGCAGTACACGCTCGTTCAGATAGAAGCGATCAACGGTTAGTTTTACGCAAGGGGGATATTGAGTTATGGCACATAAAAAAGGACAAGGAAGCTCAACCAACGGCCGCGACAGTCAGCCTAAATACCTTGGCATCAAGCGCGGAGACGGTTCATTTGTAAACGCGGGAACGATCATCGTCCGTCAGAGGGGCACCAAGTTCCATCCCGGACAGCACACCGGCCTTGGCCGCGATTTCACGATCTTTGCGCTGGTACCCGGCAAGGTCCGCTTCCAGACGAAGGCAAACCGCAAGTACGTCACGATCGAGCCGGAAACACTTTAGCTGAATCCAGAAATCACTGATTATACGGCAGTTTCAACAGATATAATCAGCGGCATCAGAATTTTTCGGGGGCCCTCATAGAGCAGGCCCCCTTTTGTAATCTTTTAGGAATGAGGTGAAACTATGAAATTTGTCGATTCACTGCGAATGTCCATCAAAGCCGGACGCGGCGGGAACGGCTGCATGAGCTTCCTGCGCGAGCGCTTCAAGCCCAACGGCGGCCCCGACGGCGGCAACGGCGGGCGCGGAGGCAGCGTCATTTTCGAGGCGACCAACAACCTGCAGACACTCGCGGACCTTGAATATATGCACCATGTAAGAGGCGAAAACGGCGGACACGGCAAAGGCGCCGCCAGAAACGGCCCCGCCGGCGAGGATAAAGTTATCTACGTGCCCTGCGGAACGGTGATTTACGACACGGAGACGGGGGAGGGATATGCCGACCTCGTCGAGCCGCACGATCGTTTCGTCGCGGCGCGCGGCGGACGCGGAGGACGCGGCAACCGCTATTTCGCCAGCTCGGCGCGCAAAGCGCCGCGTTTCTGCGAGCAGGGCAGCCCTGGAGAAGAGGTGATGCTGCGCCTCGAACTGCGGCTCATCGCCGACGTAGGGCTCGTGGGACTGCCGAATGTCGGCAAGTCGAGCATCCTGGCCGCCATCTCCAACGCGCAGCCAAAGATCGCCAACTATCCCTTCACGACGCTCTCTCCCAATCTCGGCGTGCTGAACACCGGCGACGAGCGGATCGTCATCGCCGACATTCCGGGACTCATCGAAGGAGCCCATCTTAACAAAGGGCTGGGGCTCGAGTTCCTGCGCCATGTGGACAGAACTAGACTTCTCGTTCATGTTTTGAGCCTCGAAAGCGGTGATTATGATACAATAATCCAGGATTTTGAGGTCGTTCGCCAGGAGATGGAGAAATACGATCCCGAGCTGGAAAAGCGTCCATATTTTGTCGTGGCTAATAAGCTTGACGAAGTGGACGAGGAAACGGCAAAGGAGCTGGCGGAGAGGCTGACCGTCTATTTTGGCGGGAAAAATATCCGTATGATCGCGGCAAGCGCTTTGACGGAGGAGGGCATCCCCGAACTCGTCAAAGAGATAATCAAGTTCGTGAAGGACCACCCGCGTCCCGAGAGCAACGTGAGGCTGTACGCGCTGGAGGAAAGGGTGCAGGAAAAAACGCCGCTCCGCAAGCGCAACAGGATCCAGATCATCACGCTGCATGGCGGGGGCTACCGGGTGATGCACCGCCAGTTGGAAACAGCCGTCGAGCGTTATGATTTCAGCCAGGAAGAGAACGTGGCACGCTTCACGAGGCTGCTGCGGAAGTTTAAGGTAGAGGAGCTTCTCGAAGCGGCGGGCGCTCAGCCGGGCGACTCGGTAAGCATCGGGTATAAGGATTTCGACTTCTATCCCGACTATTACCCGGAAGACCTTCCTGAAGAGGACGAACCCGAAGAGCTCTTGGAGAGCGGCGACGCGGAGCTCATGGAAGAGGAAGAGCATTCCGCGGAAGCTGACGGCGAAACCGCCGGCGAAGAAGAAGCCTTCGACGAAGACAAAGATCAATAACAAATAGGAGCATTGATATGACCGAGGAAAACCGCAGAATAGGCATCATGGGGGGAACCTTTGACCCGATTCACAATGGCCACCTTCTGGCCGCGGACGAGGCTCACGCGGCCTTTGGCCTTTCCGAGGTCATATTCGTTCCCACGGGGCAGCCGCCGCACAAGACAAACCAGCGGGTCACCTCGGCGGAGGACCGCTACATGATGACAGAGTTTGCCACTGTGGGCTGCCCATATTTTAAGGTTTCGCGCGTGGAGATCGACAGAGAGGGAAGCAGCTACACGATAGACACGCTGAGAAGGCTGCGCGCGATACCGGAATACGAGGGAGTACAGTTCTACTTTATAACTGGACTGGACGCCGTCCTGGATATAGTATCCTGGAAGAATCCCGAAGAGATAATGGAAATGTGCAAATTCGTCGCGGTCAGCCGCTACGGTTACACACACAAAAGGATGGAAGAGCTGCCGATCGAGCTGCGCAGCAGGATCATTCCCCTTGAGATACCGCTTCTGGCAATATCGAGCACCGAACTGCGCGAACGCATCAGAAACAACCGCAGCATCCGCTTTATGGTTCCATCCGCGGTGGAACAATTCATAAGAAAAAAATCCCTGTATAAAGACTAGACGGAGGAAACACTTTTGAAACGTTCAAGAACTATCATTCTGATAATAATCTGCGGATTGATCGCCATTTTAGGCGGCGCCGGCCTGCGGCTTTACTTTGCGTGGCACACCTCCCAGGACGATATCCGCAAGGCGTTCGAGAATGAGAGCCAGAAAAAAGAAAACGAGAGCTATTCGGCGCTCCTGAAGGAGCAGGGCAGATTCAATATCCTCCTGATGGGGGAGGATGACGTCGAGGGATCGCGCCGCTCCGATACTGTACTCTTCATCACCATCGACATCGACGACAAAAACATGCGCGTGATATCGCTGCCGCGCGACACGCGCGTCCAGATCCCGCACCACGGCACGCAGAAACTGAACCACGCCTTTGCTTACGGCGGCCCAGACCTGCTGAAGGCGACGGTCGAAAACTACCTTGGACAGCCGATACTTTACTATGTCGTGATCGACTATGACAGTTTCCCGGAGTTTGTCGACATGGTCGGCGGGGTAGAGATAGACGTGCAAAAGAGGATGCGCTACGTTGACAGGGCCGGCGGACTTGACATCAATATCCAGCCCGGTCGGCAGCTGCTCAACGGAGAAACTGCCCTGAAATATGTCCGTTTCAGGAAAGACGCCCTTGGCGACATCGGGCGCATACAGCGCCAGCAGCAGTTCATCAAATCGCTCGTCAAAAAAGCCTACGACCCGCGCGTCCTGATCAAGTTCCCCGAGCTCGCGGCACAGGCGATGAAAATATTCAAAACGGACATGTCGCCGACCCTTGCCGTACAGCTTGCCGGCTTTGTACAGAACGAACTCGGCCGTGAGAGGATGTTCTTTTCCATGCTGCCGGGAGAGCCGGCTATGATCGACCGCCTGAGCTACTGGATGGGAGACGTCAAGGCGGCGAACGCCTTCCTCAACGCTCCCGTCGAGGCGCTGGTCTCAGGCGACGTCACGGAGGGCAACGGCAGAAACGCGAAGCAGGTTCCTTTCTCGACCGCCGGCGACGACATCGCGGCCTCTAAAGACGGCGGCGGCCAGCCGGCGGAAGCCGCGCAGAACGGAGCCCCCGCCGCAAAAAAGGACGAGATGACCAAAGAAGAGCTCTTGACCTTGATAAAGTCGATGCCGGAATCGGTCGCCGTCCTTAACGGAACAGGCAAGGCCGGCGTAAGCTCCGAGATATCGACGCGCCTGCAGCAGTTGGGCGTCGACGTGATCCATTCGGGCAACGCAAAGCATTTCGACTATCAGCACTGCAACATCGTCTATCCGACCAACGCGAGCGAAAAGGTCAAGACGACGGCGCAGCGGCTGGGGACGCTGCTCAATATCCCCAAAAACCTCGTGCGTCCCAGCCAGCAGGCCTTTTACGCCTCAATAATTGCGGGACATGACTATAAGAAACTAATAACATTATTGGATAATATGCTGAAGATCAGCAATCAGTAAATGAAAAGGAGTGATTTGTCGATGACGGAAAAAAACGAAGACTTCTGCGCGCCGTACATGCCCCTGGTAGAGGCGCTGCTTGACAAGCACGCGTCCGAGGTCAGCGTACACGACCTGAGCGAGATTTCCGGTTTCGCCGACGTATTTATCGTCGCGATCGCCCGCTCGGAGCTCAACGCCAGAACGCTGAAAGACACAGTCGGCGACGTGCTCGACGACATGGGCATAAAATACCGCGTCGAGGGCGAAAACAGCTCCCGGTGGACGCTGGTGGACGCGGGAGATCTTATCGTGAACATACTTAGCCGCGAAGGACGCGACTTTTACAGGCTCGATTCGCTCTGGGGCGACGCGCCGACAAAGAAATTTGCCGACAAGGACGACTGACAGCCATGCCGTGTATCTTCTGTAAATTAAAGGATTACGTCCTTGAAAACGAGCTCGCTTACGCGGTATTCGACGTTATGCCGGTAAACGAGGGGCATATGCTGATAATCCCCAAAAGGCACGTGCAAAGCTACTTTGACATCACCCCCGAAGAAGAGTCGGCGATGCACGAGCTGCTTCACAGAGGTAAAAAACTACTCGATGAAAAATACCATCCGGACGGATACAACTTCGGCGTGAACTGCAACGAATGCGCCGGACAGTCGGTGATGCACGTCCACATGCACCTGATACCGCGCTATAAGGGCGATACGGAATCGCCGCTCGGCGGCGTCCGCGGAGTCATCCCCGAAAAGATGGCCTACGTTAAGAAATAATATCGCAAAGACACAAAACAGTTACCTCGTCTGGCGGGCCCTCCCGCCAGATTTTTTATACTTTCGGCTGGCGCCGCACATAAGGAAGCGCATATTCACGCACCATACGCAGGATGGGGAAGCGCTTTTATAATAATGTCCTATAATTTATCTTATGTTACATTAAGCCCCTCTCAAATCATATGAGAGGGGCTTAATCCTGATTATATGCCGTTTTTTCGAGAGCGCTCGCTGGAGGTTTTTGTCTTATATCTTTGCGTTTATGTTACGCTGCCTCCGCTATCGGCGTGATCGTTTTACAGCGCGTTCTTTACTATTTGGATGAAGCTTTCCGGCTTCAGCGAGGCTCCGCCGACAAGCACGCCGTCGATATCAGGCTGCGCGATGATGCATTTGGTATTTTCAGGTTTTACGCTGCCGCCGTACAGGACGATAAGCTCTTCGGCCGTCTTGTGACAATAACTTTCCGCGGCCAGCCCGCGGATAAATTTGCAGATCTCTTCCGCGTCGGCGTCGCTCGCGGTCTTGCCCGTGCCGATCGCCCAGACCGGTTCATAGGCGATGATCACCTTTTCGGCGACGGTTTTACCCTCCATGCCCTTAAGGCCCTCAACGAACTGCCTCTTGATGACCTCAAAGGCCTTTCCGGCCTCGCGCTCCTCAAGCGTCTCGCCAACGCAAAGGACGGCGATCAGTCCGCCTTCCACGGCGGCGTGCACCTTTTTATTGAGCTCTTCGTCGATCTCGCGGAATATGTGACGCCTCTCGCTGTGGCCGATCAGGACGTGCGTCGCGCCGATCTCCGTGATCATCGGCACGGAGATCTCGCCTGTGAAGGCGCCGCTCTTTTCCCAATGGGTGTTCTGCGCGCCTATTATCACCGGCATCTCTTTGGCGCCGCATACCGCCGTGAGAAGCGATACGGCGGGAACGAAGAAGGCGATCTCTTCCGTGCCGTCCGCCGCGGCCTTCTGTACCTCGGGAGCACTCTTTATCTCCGCCTCAAACTTGTTAAGAAATTCACTTGTAGCTTTCGGTCCGTTGAACATCTTCCAGTTGCCCGCGATAAATTTTCTGCGCATACCAGATACATTCCCTTCTATAATCAATGATCGAGTTTCTGTCTTATTTCAAGATTTTAAATGCTCAGGGCAGTTTTGTTGTCAATATTACCGGATATCGTTCTCACAGCTTATATGTTAAAGGGCGGATATTCTCCGCCCTTCAGATCATCAGCTTTATTTTTTAGTTTAAGACGTATGGCTCTATGCCGGGCAGGCTTTTTCCCTCAAAGAATTCTAGGCTGGCTCCCCCGCCGGTCGAGACATGCGAGACTTTGTCCTCCATCTTAAAGAGCGCTATCGCGGCGGCAGAGTCTCCGCCGCCGACAACGGTCAGCGCGCCGTTCGCGGTGGCCTCGGCAAGCGCTTTGGCAACGGCCTCCGTGCCTTTCGCGAAGGCTGGCATCTCGAATACGCCCATCGGTCCGTTCCATAGCACGGTCTTGGCCGCCTTGATCTCTTTCGCAAAGAGTCCGGCGGTCGCTGGGCCGATATCGAGTCCCATCTGACCGGCTGGCATGGCGTCGGCGGCGACCGTCGAAGCAGGCGAATCAGCCTTAAACTCCGGCGCAACGACGACATCCTCGGGGAGAATTATCCTCACGCCGAGCTTGGCTGCTTCGTCAAGCATCTTGGCCGCGAAGTCGAGCTTCTCCGCCTCGCAAAGCGACTTGCCGATCTCTTTGCCCTGCGCCTTGAGGAAGGTGAAGGCCATACCGCCGCCGATGAGGATCGTATCGACCTTTTGGAGCATGTTCTCCACCACCGCTATCTTGTCGGATACCTTTGCGCCGCCGAGGATGAGGACGAAGGGCTTCTTCGGCTCGTCGCGCGCCGCCGAGAGCATCGTTATTTCGCGGTCAATGAGCTTGCCGGAATAGGAGGGCAATATCTCCGCCGCCGCTCTCGTTGAGGCGTGCGCGCGATGGGAGGCGCTGAAGGCGTCCATCACGAATACATCAAAATCCTTCGTGAGCCGCCCGGCGAATTCCATGTCGTTCTTCTCCTCTTCAGGATAGAAGCGCACGTTCTCCAGCAGCAGCACCTCGCCCTCTTTCCATGAAGCTACGGCCTCGTCAACCTTTTCACCCACGCAGTCTGGGACAAACCGCACGGGCCATCCCGTGAGCTTCGCAAGCTCTTCGCATACGGGTTCAAGGGTATATTTAAGGTTGACCGTCCCCTTCGGCCTGCCGAGATGTGAGATCAGGGCGACCTTCGCTCCGGCGTCACGCAGAGCCGTAAGCGTGGGGATATGGGCCTTGATGCGAGTGTCGTCGCTGACCCGTCCGTCGGCGAGGGGCACGTTGAAGTCCACCCTCACCAGAACCTTTTTACCCGAAACGTCCGATGGTGAAAAGGTCTTCAGGCGCATGGCTTAAAGTCCCTTTTTAAAGATGTAGTTCGCGAGGTCGATGACTCTGTTGCTGTATCCGCACTCGTTGTCGTACCATGAAAGGAGCTTTATCATTCTGTCTCCCATAGCCATGGTGTGCATCGGCGCGAAAATCGACGAATGGGTGTCGCCGACGAAATCCATCGAGACAAGGTCTTCCGGCTCGTATTCAAGGATTCCCTTCAGCGAACCTGCGGCCGCCTCTTTCATCGCGGCGTTGACTTCATCCACCGTGGCCGGCTTCTCAAGGACGACCGTGAGGTCTACGACCGAGACGTCGGGGGTGGGGACGCGGAGCGCGAAACCGTTGAGTTTGCCCTTAAGTTCGGGCATTACCTCGGAGATCGCTTTCGCGGCGCCGGTGCTTGTCGGAATGATCGAGAGGGCCGCCGCCCTGCCGCGTGAATAGTTCTTATGCGGGAAGTCGAGCGTCTTCTGATCGTTCGTGTAGGCGTGTATCGTGTTCATAAGCCCCTCTTTGATGCCGAACTTGTCCTGAAGGACCTTGCAGACGGGGGCGAGGCAGTTTGTGGTGCAGGAGGCGTTGGAGATGATGTTGTCTTTTTTGGGATCGTATACTCCCTCGTTTACGCCCATGACTATCGTGGCGTCATGGTTCTTGGCGGGAGCGGAGATGATGACCTTTTTCGCGCCGGCTTCGATATGCGCCTTCGCCTGATTGGCGTCGGTATAGCGGCCGGTCGACTCGATGACGAGGTCGACGCCCATCTCTTTCCATGGCAGCTTCGCGGGATCGGGTTCCGCAAGGGCCTTGATCCTCTGTCCGTTTACGACGAGATAGTCTCCGTCGACTTCGACCGTTCCGGGGAAACGGCGGAAAACTGAATCATACTTAAGCAGATATGCAAGAGATGCTGGCGGCGTGAGGTCGTTTATTGCCACGATTTCAAATTCATTGTCTTTCCCGTTCGTGAAAAACGCGCGGAGGGAAAGACGTCCGATGCGTCCAAACCCGTTGATTGCAACCTTGTACTTAGCCATTGTAAGTGCCTCCTTAAAATTTTTGCCAATACTTTGTGAAAAGAGGGATAAACCTATTATTTATCCCTCTTTGATGATTGTGCTACCATATTGCGTTTATGTCAAACAGAAAAGTCTATTTTCTTTATATTAACACTCTTTCTTTATTCGACTGCCTTATTCCCCGGTCTCAAGATTCTCATGCAGCACGCGCAGAAGCTCTCCGAGCGATACGGCGCTAAGGACGTCGCCGTGCGGGCGGTACGGCATCATACCGTCAAAGAGTTCTGCCACCCCGCCGAGGCACCCGTGGCGCAGGTGTGAATTGAAGGGACGGATGAACACCCATCCGAGATCCTTGCGCGAGGGGTTGTATTTAAGGTAGGCGGTGATGAACTGTCCAAGCAGCCACGTCCAGGCCATGCCGCGGTAGCGGGCCTTGAGGCGCTGGTCCAGGCGTCCCTCCGAGCGGCCCTTGAACTTGTCATGGCGCGGGTCGAGGGTACGGAGGCCGTAGGTCGTGTACAGCTCGTTCCAGCAGAGGCGCACCACATTCTGCGCAGCCTCGGAAGAAAGCGGGCTGAAGGGCAGCGAGGCCGCCAATATCTGGTTCGGGCGGATCGTGCCGTCGCTCTTAAAGGTCTCTGGGTCGACGCTGTCGTAGAGCCCTTTAATATCGAAGCTCCAGAATGTGTCGTTGAAGGATTTGGCGCACTTCTCCGCCGCCGCCTCAAACTTCTTCGCCAAATCGGCGCAGCCGTATTCCAGCGCGTATTTTTCAGCGCATTTCAGCGCGTTGTACCAGAGCGCGTTGACCTCCACGAGGTATCCCTTGCGCGGAACGACGACTTCGCCGCCGGCCAGGGCGCTCATCCAGTACCTAGCGGGGTTCGCCGAAGTCATCTTCAGGAGCATGTTCGCGTCGCACACAACGTCAAGCTCGGCGGCTCCGGAAAGGTATTTTTCAACGATCTCCTTTATCGCGTGAGCAAGCTCGGCTCTGTCCTGAGCGTCGGCCTCTTTATGGTGCGCGAGGTATTTGTCCGCGGCGTATATGAACCAGAGTCCGTTGTCGATGCAGCCGTATTCGCAGGAGCCGTCGCCGACGAATTTTTCCGGCATGACCCAGCCGTTCTTCTCGGCTATTTCAAGCCAGTATTTGAGAGTCTTTAACGCCACCGCTTCTCTGCCGGTGGCAAGGAGCAGTCCGGGAAGAGAGATAAAGGTGTCGCGCGCCTTCGTATCGACGGAGGGGTATCCGGTGTAGATGGGCGCGATGCTCTCGGGGCGGTCATCGACGAGATGGTACGAGGACGCGATCATATCCTGCTCCGCGCTGTTGAGCGCCGGGATGTTCGCCTGTTCCAGGATATTTTCAAAACGCTCCGCTGTCTCTTTTTCCATCGCGGCGAGCTCTTTGAGGGTGAAGCTCTGCGGTTTTTCTGAAAGCACCACGTATACGACGTCTCCCTCGGACAGCTCGTTGGAGATGAATCCGGGCGACCAGAGATGATCGACACAGGCGGACTCGGGGCGGTCATCCTGTTCGTAGATGAGATTTTCAAACCAGAGCGGCTTCAGCGACCAGGTGCCGGCTGTGGCCGTGCAGCAACTTGCATATCCCCTGCCTTTGACGCTGATGCCGCGCGCGTCTTCGGAGGATACGCCGAATTCGGTTTTACCAGATTCGGGACATACCGAGTCGCTCAGCCTGTGGGCGAAGAGCGGGCGCAGATCAAGGCGGACCTTATCAGGAGCTGCCAAAAGCTCATATTTTATTACCGTGCATTCTTTTCCGTGCGGCATAAAAATCGATTTTTTGAGGAGGATACTATGGATTACAAAGAGCATGCTGGGGAACGGATTTCCCTGATATTCCTGCAGATACCTGTAGCCGTCTGGGTAAACCAAATCTTTATAACGGTTTGTGGAGAGCTGGTATTTCTTGTTGCGGTCAAATATGGTCTCTTCGATTTTGCTGACCAGGACCGAGTGCTGCCTTTCGCTTTCAGGCCTCACGACGAGAAGACCGTGCTCTCTCCTTGTGTTTGCCCCTATGACTGTGGAAAACCCGTAGCTTCCGCGCCCGTTGGAGACAAGGAACTCCCTCCCGGCGCCTTTGTCATAGGTGTTAACGTCTGCCTTTCCTAAGTACATTGGCATCATCCCCCTTTGATTGCTTTCTAAGCATGGTTTCTAATTTCCGCCATCTATATTCTACCGTACTTTTGCTAATTGGTCTCGGTAAAGTTTGCCCAAGTTCCTTTAAAGTTATGCTCGGATTTTTTTTCCGCGCCATTACCAGCTCAAAAAGCGGCGCGGGCAGCTCTTCGACTATCCCAAGTTCTTCCATCCGGCGAATGAGCTCCATCTGGCCGCGCGCGGCCTCGAGGCTCTTGTTGATGTTGGCGGCGTCGCAGTTCACCAGCTTGTTCGCGTGGCTTCTCATCGAACGGTAGATGGCCGTCTCTTCCAGATCGAGGGCCGTCTTGACAAGTCCGATGCGCGAAAGGAAGGTGACGATCTGCTGCTGATCTCTCAGCATCAATTCGCGGCATTCCATCTTCTTTCTTACGCCGACCGCAAAGCCGCAGGACTTGAGGATCGCCTGGACGCGCTCCGCGGACCCCTTCCCCGCGGGCGGACGGATGACGAGGTAATACCCCGCTTTCGGTATATAAAGGGCTCCGCAGCCGCCGAAGAGGCCGCGCACCCAATTCCAGTTCCTCGTGCGTTTCGCCATCGCGTTCGTGACGGAAAAGACCTCCGCGGCCGCGCGCCTGCCGATCGAGAATACGATCCGCCCCTTCTGCTGCGTGTGGATAAGGCGGATGCCCTCGCCGCCGGAGCCGCTCCATTCGCACTCGCCCCAGAGACGCATCAGCCGCCTAACGACGAAAAGGCGCGGCGAGGTGAAAAGGTACGCCTCGCCCTCCGCGCTGTAACTCATGCCGTCGATAATTCCGGCGATCTCGTCCTTTACCGGCTGAGCCGCGGGAAGCGCGCTCCATTCGTCCCAGATCGTGTGATTCAGACCTTCCATTGCATACGCCCTCAGCTCTTCCTGTTCTCGCGCACAAGTTCCATGATCGTCTCCGAGAGGTTCTGCGCGTTGTGCCGCAGATACTTCCCGTTCTTTATCTCACAGTAATCGCCGTAGACCACCGTCGTCCCGAGCGATTCCAGATAGTTTTCCTCTTTCGCGGAGAGATAGAGCGGCTCCGCGCCGATCTTGCTGTAGCGTGATAAAAACTCGGCCGGTATCGCGGACTGGTTCGCCAGCACGTAATCGGGGACGGTCCCCAAAATGCCGGTTATCCAGTCGACATGGGCGACGATGTTCATTCCCTCCGTCTCCCTCGGCTGCGTCATCAGGTTCGCGATATAGACGATCGGCACCTTCGATTCCCGGAGCAGCTTCGCCATGTCGCTTAGCAGAAGGTTTGGGAGCACGCTGGTGAACAGGCTTCCCGGGCCGAGCACGATGATCTCCGCCTCCGAAAAGGCCCTCTTCACACCCGTCAGCGCCTCGGCGTCCGCGGGCTCTATCCACAGCTTCGCCAGCCGGCTGCCGTTGTCAGATATCTCAAGCTCGCCCGATACCAGCCTGCCATCCGCCGTCTCCCCCTTGAGCGTAACGTTATCCGTCGTTACCGGCAGCACCTGCCCGCGTATGGCGAGAAGTTTGTTTAATTCTTCCACCGCGCGCTGGAAGTCGCCCATCATCTCCGTCGTCGCGAGGAGGATAAGGTTTCCCAGGCTGTGCCCTTTGAGCTCGCCGCGGTCGAAACGGAAATTGAGCAGACTGTTGAGAGAGCTGTCGTTCTCCGCAAGCGCGACGATACAGTTGCGGATGTCTCCCGGAGGCAGCATGCCCCATTCCTGACGCAGCCTGCCGGAGCTGCCGCCTTCGTCCGTGACGGCGACCACCGCGGTGATATTCCGCGTGAATCCCTTCAGGCCGCCGAGCAATGTGGACAGTCCCGTGCCGCCGCCGATGGCGACGACGCGCGGCCCCAGCGAGAGCCGGTATTCGAGGGCGTTCGACATTATGCGGTGGCGCTCGGCGGGCCTTTTCCATAGCCTGCGCCGTCTGGGCGCGGCGAAATATACCAGCGCTCCGCCGAGAAGGAAAGCGGTTATGAAGGTAAGTATCCAGAGGATGAAGCTCACCAGAGGTTTCCTTTATCTATGTCCCGGTGCTGCACCTTGACGCGCCGTCCCGCCGCCTTGAGGTAAGCGCCGAGCATCTCCGTAACGGCGACAGAGCGATGGCGGCCGCCCGTGCAGCCTATACAGATATGGAGCTGTTTTTTCCCCGTATCACAATAGACCGAAGCCACATAATCTAGCAGTGATTCCGCGCGGGACAAAAATTCCCCCAGCGCGGGAAAACCCTTCAGATAGTTTCTCACAGGCTCGTCCCTGCCAGAAAGGTGGTGAAGCTCGTCGACATAGTTGGGATTCGGCAGGAACCGAACATCAAGGATGTAGTCCGCGTCCTGCGGCGCCCCGTACTTAAAACCGAAAGAGCTGACGATCACCGCCGGCTCCTCGATCGACATCCCCGTCGCCTCCAGAAGCCGCGTTTTAAAATCGGGCAGTTTGAGTCCGCTTGTATCTATGATGATATCGGCATTTTTTATAATACTGCTCAAAAGTTCCCGCTCGTTCTGAATCCCCTGGAATATCGTCATCCCCTCGGCCAGCGGGTGACGGCGGCGCGTCGTTTCAAAACGGCGCACAAGGGTCTCGTCCGATGAATCAACGAAAAGTATATCCGTCCGCACACCCTTTTCCCTGAGTCTGGCGGCGACGTTTACAAGGTCGTTCAGCAGGTCCTGCCCGCGGACGTCCACCACCGCCGCCACCCCGCTGCGCACCGCCGACTGATGGCTCTCAAGCACCTCAAGGAGCTGCGGCAGAAGCGTGGGCGGCAGGTTGTCTATCGCGTAGAAACCCTGATCTTCAAAGACATTGAGGGCGGAAGACTTCCCCGCGCCCGACATGCCGGTGATTATGATACAGCGTTTGATTTCTCTCTTTCTTTCCAAGTAGATCATCTCTCTTTGCCGGAAGCGGTTTTTGGCATATCCACGTTTGAGACCAGTATATCAGGATACTGCGGATAACAAACAACGGGAATAATGCACATCTTCGTTTATGTGCATTATAACAAATCTTCCCCGCGAATGTTTATCAGAACGAATATTATATAGTAAAATACATCGCAGTTATTATTGGAGGTGAATCCATATGCCGTATGCAGCGATATTCTTTACTTGAGCCGGTGCTAATGCAGGGACTGCATTTTCTTTCATACCTGGATCACGGCATATAAACGGCTGATAAAGCCGGGGACCCTTCCAACCGCCTCCCCCTATACTATATGCCGCCGACTAGTCTCTGTTCCGCCGCGGCCTGAAATAACCACCGACCAAACCAAAGGGGAGAACCATATGTATAACGACATAGACAAAATATTTGAAGAGATGCGTGAGGCCGTCCACAACGGCCCCGTCGCGATAAAAGAACTGAAAGAGGCGGGACGTCCGGTGATCGGCACCTATTGCACCTTCACGCCGTGGGAGCTGATAAACGCCGCCGGCGGCATCTCCGTCTCACTTTGCAGCACCAGCGACAAGCCGATCGCGGCGGCGGAAAAACATCTGCCGCGCAACCTCTGCCCGCTGATAAAATCAAGCTACGGCTTTGCCCTGACCGACACCTGCCCGTACTTTCACTTCTGCGACATGGTCGTCGGGGAGACCACCTGCGACGGCAAAAAGAAGATGTACGAGCTGCTCGGAAAGCTGCGCCCGACCCATGTGATGCAGCTGCCCCAGCGCGCCGGCCACCCCAAAAGCCTGGAGTTGTGGAAACACGAGATAACGGCGCTCAAAGAAGAGCTGGAAAAGCTCTGCGGGACCAGGATAACGGACGAAAAGCTGGCGGCCTCCATATCGCTCAGAAACGCGATGCACGCCGCGGCGATGCGCTTCTATGACCTCTCAAAGCTGCCGGACGCCGTCATAACGGGTAAAGAGATCATGCTCGTGTCGGACTACCTCAAGTTCACCTTCGACTACGAAAAGAGCATTGCGAAGGTAAACGAGCTTGTCGATAAAATACTGGAAAACTACATCAACGGACAGCGCCGCCAGGACATCGCCGCCCACCGCATCCTCATCACCGGCTGCCCGATGGGCAAATCGCTCGAAAAGATCGTCGACGTCCTTGAATCCCCCGACTGCGCCTCGATCGTCGTCGGCTTTGAAAACTGCGGCAACCTCAAATGCTCGCACTTCAGGGTCAGCGAGGAGATCGCCCCGCTCGACGCGCTGGCCGAAAAGTACCTCTCGATCCCCTGCTCCGTAATGTCCCCCAACACGGGCCGTTTGGAGCTGCTGCGCCACTACGCGGAAAAATACCGCGCGGACGGCGTCGTCGACGTCATCCTCCAGGCCTGCCACACATACAACGTAGAATCTTATTCCATACGGCAGTTCCTGGCTGACGACGGTGTTCCATACATCGCCGTGGAGACAGATTACTCGCAGGGCGACCTTGGGCAGCTCGCCACAAGATTCGGCGCCTTTACGGAGATGCTCTAAAATGGCCAGCATCGGGATAGACATCGGCTCTACGGCGACCAAAGGCGTCCTCTGGAACGGCGGCGGCTTTGAATTCTACCTCACGCCCACCGGCTGGACGCCGGGCGAAAGCGCGGCAAAGGCGCTGGCTCACGTGAAGCGGCGCGGGCATATCTTAAAAGACGAGGACCTCCACGTAACGGCCACAGGCTACGGACGGAACGTCTTCGAGGCCGACAAGCGGGTCACAGAGATAACCTGCCACGCCGCCGGCGCGCACTACCTGACGCCGCAGGCCTCCACCGTACTTGACATAGGAGGACAGGATTCCAAGGTGATAACGCTCGGGCCGGACGGAAAGGTGACCGACTTCCTTATGAACGACAAATGCGCCGCCGGTACGGGACGTTTCCTGCAGAACATGGCGGTGCACCTCGGCTGCTCGCTCTCCGACTTCTGCGCGGTTTCGGAAGATACCGCCTTTCAGCCGATAAACAACATGTGCACGGTCTTCGCGGAGTCGGAAGTAGTCAGCCTGCTCGCGCGAGGCGTGGCGAAAGAATCCATCTGCCTCGGCCTGCTGGACGCCGTCGCCCAGCGCGCGGCGAACCTGATATCAAGGATATCCGACTATGGGGACATCTGCTTCACCGGCGGCTGCGCGCAGAACAGTCTGCTCGGCAGGCTGATAGAGAAAAAGACTAAACGGAGGGTGATAATCCCCGAACGCGCGCAGTACGCGGGCGCCCTCGGCGCGGCGCTGATCGGAGCGGGGATGTAGGATACGGCGGCCGGGGCAGATTTTTACGCGTCTGTCCCGACCGCCGCTATTGACTGGGCTTTAAATTGGTGCTATCGTAAACAACCGCTGGGATAAACGGTGGAGTCTGTCATAGAGCACGAATGTGTCTCTATTTATCCGCGGCGCGATGATCGTTGGAAGGGTATCTTATACCCTGTCTTTGATGATTGTGGGGCGGGACTTCTGTCGAAAGAGGTCCCGCTCTTTTGTTTGGCAATGACAATGAAAATGTATAAGGAAGCGGGCGTGTTTTGTTTATGGACGTATCTCTTTTCTACTTTTTTCGTGAGATGGCCGCCAGTCCCATTCTCACGATCACCGTTCTGCTGACGCTGGGCGTCATCTTCGTCAACGGCTGGACCGACGCCCCCAACGCGATCGCCACCTGCGTCACGACCCGCTGCATGAACGTCCGCTCCGCGATATTGACCAGCGCCGTATTCAATTTTCTCGGAGTGCTGGTGATGACGCAGATCAACAGCTCTGTGGCGGCCACTATCAGCAACATGGTCGATTTCGGAGGCAATACAAGCGCGGCGCTGATCGCGTTATGCGCGGCGCTTTTTTCCATCGTCGTATACAGTGTCGGGGCCGCCCGCTTCGGGATACCGACCAGCGAAAGCCACAGCCTGATCGCCGGCCTCTCGGGGGCGGCGATCGCCATTCAGGACGGCATCGGCGGCATCAATATGAGCGAGTGGGTCAAGGTCCTCTACGGCCTTGGCTTGAGCCTGTTTCTCGGTTTCGTGAGCGGCTGGCTCGTCTGCAAACTGCTGACCGTCGTCTGCGCCGATATGGACAGAAGAAAGACGAACGTCTTCTTTAAATACGCGCAGATCTTCGGCGCGGCGGCGATGAGCTTCATGCACGGCGCTCAGGACGGGCAGAAATTCATCGGCGTGCTCTTTCTCGGAATGGCCTTCTGCGACGGTCAAACGAGCGTATCCGGGCTGGCGATCCCAGTATGGCTGATGGTCCTCTGCAGCACGACGATGGCCCTGGGGACGAGCGTCGGCGGGGAGAATATCATCAGAGCGGTCGGCATGGATATGGTGCGGCTCGAAAAATACCAGGGCTTTTCCGCGGACCTCGCGGCGGCGGGCTGCCTTTTGCTCTCGAGCCTCTTCGGCATCCCCGTCTCCACGACGCATACCAAGACCAGCGCGATCATGGGCGTCGGGTCGGTCAAGCGCCTTTCAGCCATCAACTTCGGCGTGGTTTCGGACATGATGCTCACTTGGATATTCACCTTCCCCGGCTGCGGACTCATCAGCTTCGCCATGGCAAAACTGTTCATGGCCGTTCTCTGATCAGACGCAGGCGCTGCCGGATAAAATGATTTAACAAGCGGTTATATGAACACAGTATCATAAATAAGGAGACAAGCACGAGATGGCCCGGAAAAATGACGCCTTTTACTTCGAGAACTTTATCACCTGCACCGATTTCGCCTGTCAGGCCGCGCACCTTCTGCAAAAAGCGCTGGTCGATTTCAACCCCGACCTCATGGAAGAGAAGCTGGCGGATATCCACAAGGTCGAACACGCCGCCGACGAAAAAAAGCACGAGCTCCTCAACGTGCTGGCAAAGGCCTTCATAACCCCGATCGAGCGCGAGGACATCATCCAGTTGAGCCAGAACATCGACGAGATGACCGACAAGATAGAGGACGTCATGCTTCGCATCTACTGCAACAATATCCGTGAGATCAGGCCTGACGCGCTGACGCTGGTGGGGCTGACGATCAACTGCTGCGAAGAGACCAAGAAGATGATCACGGAATTCGCGAATTTCAAACATTCAAAAAGCCTTCACGACCATATAGTGCATATCAACACGATGGAAGAGGAGGCCGACCGGCTCTTTATCTCCAGCATGCACACGCTGCACGTGACCTGCGGCGACCCGATCGCGGTCATCACCTGGAGAGAGATCTACATCTACCTGGAAAAATGTGTGGACGCCTGCGAACACGTGGCCGACGCCGTGGAAGGAGTCGTCATGAAAAACTCATGACCGGGCGCGGCGGCCACAAAGGAATGCTTCAGAGACGGGGATTTAAAAACATATAACATGACGGCGTCTTCGGCTCGCTTCTGCTCAACAGGCCGGAGCGGCGTGAAGAGGCCGTCATAAAGGCAGAGAAAAAACCGATGCCCCTTTATTTCCCGTGATGGTTGTTTCCGCATTCAGACGCGCTGCCGGTCAGCGTCTCCACGGCATGGCGCAGGCCGCCGGTGATCGCCTCGAAGCACTGTCCCGCCCCGCGTTTGCTGCCAGGGAAGGCGATGACGAGCGAACGGTCTTTCACCACAGCCACCGAGCGCGTGAGGAAGGAGCGCGGCGTGTATTTGAGCGTTTCGATGCGCATCATCTCGCCGAATCCGGGGACGGTCTTGTCCGCGACGGAGAGCAGCGCCTCGGGCGTGTTGTCGCGCGGCGAAAGGCCGGTCCCTCCCGTCGTGAGGATGAGGTTTATTCCCTTCCCCGCCCACTCGCGGACGGTCTCGCATATCTGTTCTTTGTCGTCTGGGACTATCTTCCTCTCTTCCGTGACGCAGCCCTGCGCGAAGGCGAACCGCTCAAGCTCGGGCCCCGCCGTATCGACGCGCTGGCCCTGGCTGCCCTTGTCGCTGACGGTGAGCACCGCCGTCCTGATCGGGCTCCATATTTCCGCGCGCTCGGAGACGCCGAGGAATCCCGCCGTGCAGACTTTGAACGAGGAGCTGTCGCTATGCCAGCGCAGCAGTGTTTCGTTGTTATCCCCCACGGCGAGAAAACCGCCGCCGTCTATCTCCGCCTCCGGCGGCAGGACTATCGTCATCGCGCCGGCGTGTTCTTCACCGTCAAGCGATTCGCCCGCTCGGGCGTATTTGACCGGGATCTCCACGTCGTTTATGCAGGTATTGCCCCCGCGGTTGGTGTGGATGTAGCAGAGGGTATGGTCGCCTATCAGCGACGGGGCCCATAATCTCAATATTCTCATTTCGCATAGCCTCCTTCGGCGGCATTCCACTCTCCGCTTTTGCCGCCGGTCTTTTTCAGCAGGCGGATGTCCTTGATTATCATGCCCTTGTCTATCCCCTTGCACATGTCATAGAAGGTGAGCGCCGCGACGGAGACTCCCGTGAGCGCCTCCATCTCCACGCCGGTCACCTCTGAGGCCGTGGCCTCGCAGGTTATTCTGAGGGCTTTTTTTTCATGGTCCAGGTCACATTTGACTTTGACGTTGTCAAGCCTGATGGTGTGGCAGAGCGGTATGAGGTCTGGCGTCCTCTTCGCCCCCATGATGCCGCCGAGCTCCGCGATCGAAAAGGGGTCTCCCTTTTTGACCGCCCCCTGCGAGACGGTCCTGTATATCCCCTCGGGCAGATAGAGCCATCCCTCGGCCCAGGCGGTGCGTTTCGTGACCGCCTTGCCGCTGACGTCCACCAGCGTCGGACGGCCGTCGGCGTCGAAGTGCGTATATTCTCCCATCGTTTATCCTCCAATTCCCGACATCTGAAGATTGCCGGTGTTTATGTCGCTCCAGCAGCGCGGCTTCTCATGGACGCTTCGCAGGATCGTCTCCCGCAGAGCCGCCGCGTCCCTTTTCTGGATCAGCTCTTTCAGGGCGGTCTCATCGGGGTTGAAGAGGCAGGTCCTTAAATTCCCCTCCGCGGAGACACGAAGCCGGTTGCAGTTTTTGCAGAAATGGTTTGAGACCGCCGTGATTATCCCGATCGTGTCCCCCGTCTTTTCATTGAAGTAGTATTGGGCCGGGCCGTCGTCGTTCCCGCCTCCCGCGGACTTTTTCCAGGCGTCGCCTCCCGGGAGCATCGCAAGGATCTCCTCCCCGCCGATAAAGGAATCTTTGTTCCATACGCTGTCCTGAAGCGGCATGAATTCGATGAGCCGCAGGAGGAGCCCCTCGCGCCGCGCAAAGGCAAGCATCTCCGCAATTTCATGGTCGTTGAAGTCCCTGATGAGGACGGCGTTGAGCTTGATGTTGCCGATGCCGGCGCTCTTGGCGGCGCGTATGCCCGCGAATACCTTGTCTATCGTGCCGATCCTCGTGATGCGCGCGAATTTTTCGGGGTCCAGCGTGTCGAGGCTGATGTTGAGCGAGTGTATCCCCGCCTCCGCGAGCTGCGCGGAGTATTCGTCCAGCAGCGAGGCGTTCGTCGTAAGCGCCGTCTTTATTCCCGGCAGTTCCCCGTGCAGCTCTTTGAGGAATGGCACAAGTCCTTTGCGCACAAGCGGCTCTCCGCCCGTAAAGCGGAATTTGCCGACACCCATGCCGGCGAATACGCGGCAGAGGAATTTTATATCCTCATAACGCAGGATGTCCGCGTGGCTCAGGCATTTGACACCCTCCGGCGGCATACAGTAGGCGCAGCGATAGTTGCACCTATCGGTCACCGATATACGGACGTAGTTCAGCTTTCGCCCGTAGTCGTCTCTAAGCTCTCTCAATCCGGCCATCTGTATCCACCCATCTCGTCGACTTTTCCGCGCCACTCCGCGTCTTCAAGGCTGTCGCACAGGGCCCTGATTCCGGGATGTTCCATGTATTCCTCGGGGATGACGAGTTCGTACGGCTCCTCCGTGATCGGTATGAAGTCGAGGCCGAGGGCGTCCGCCGCGGACTTTATGCCGAGCGTGGCGCCTGCCAGCCCCGTATAGACGCGGTTGGCCGCCTCCATGTGAGTTGTGCAGATCTGGGAATAGCCTTTGATCTTATCAGGAGAGACGCCCTCCTCCCTGAGCAGATGGTCGAAGAGCACCCTCGTTCCCGCTCCCGGCTGTCTGTTGGAGAAGACGATGTCTTGCGCGCACAGGTCATGGAAATTTTTTATGCCCAGCGGGTTTCCCCGTTGGACGATGATGCCCTGCGTCCTGTAAAAGACGAGGATGCGCCTCCATTTCTGTCCTTTTGAGAAGCGTTCGATAAAGACGTCGTTGTAGCCGCCGGTGTTTTCGTCCAGCAGGTGCGCGGCGGCGAGGTGGCATTCTCCGCGCGAGAGCGCGGCCAGTCCGCCCATGCTGCCGACGGCGCGCGCGGCGAAGTCGGCGCCGCGGCGGCGTATCGGCGTTACGAGCAGTTGTATGGCGGGATCGTCCGACCCCTGGAAGAGTACCCTTTTCGCGAGGTCTACTTCACGCGTCATCCAGACCTCTACGGGCGTTTCCCGTTCGCATTCAAGCGCGGAGGCGGGAAGCAGCGCGATGCCGTCCGATTCCGCGAGGGCCCAGAGGACGCTCGCGCCGGAGGTCAGCGCCCACGAATATAGCCTGCCGCCGACGAGCGCCGTCTTCATGCGCAGCCACTCCTCGATGCCGGCGGGTGATGAATGCTGCACGAGCAGCCGCGTCTCTATGATCTTTTTCACGCCGATGGCTTCGCGCGCCAGCTCCAACAGAGGGCCGCGCTCTCCGGCAAACTGCCTGAGCAGAGGATAAACGAGCGACCAGAGGGCCACAGCCGTCGACATCGGGAAGCCGGGCAGGCAGATCACCGGCTTGCCCGATATCTTCGCGGCCATCGCCGGACGCCCCGGTTTCATGCGCACGCCGCGGAAGAGGACCTCGCCGAGCTCCTTGAATACCTCTATCGTGTGGTCGCGCCTTCCCTTCGCCGAACCCGCGCCGACAAGCACGAGATCGTATTCCGCCGCGCCTTTTTCAACATATTCTTTAAGTATCTGCGGCACGTCGGGAAGTATCGGCGCGACGTCTACTTCAAAGCCCCACCTCCGAAATGAGGCGGCGATGAAGAGCGAATTGCTCTCCGCCACCGTGCCGGAACGCTGGCTTTCCTGCGCGAGCCATTCCTCGCGTGAGATTATCTCGTCTCCCGTAGGGATGAAGAGGCTCTTCGCCCTTCTCTTTACCGGCACCTCGTCGATGCCGGCGCAGAGGAAGAGAGAGATCAGCGCCGGCGTGACAGGCTCTCCCTCCCGCGCGATTATCTGTCCCGCCATGACGTCTTCGCCAAGGGGGCGCACGTTCGCGGAGGGCGTGAGGGCTTTATAGACGATAAGTTCGCCCTCCTCTAGCGACGAATCCTCCACCATCAGCACCGCGTCGGCCCAGTCAGGCAGCGCCGCGCCGGTGTTCATCCACTGCCAGCCGCCCTCCGGCAGCCGCGCCGGGGTGGCTGCGGTGGCCCCCGCCGTCGCGGACGCGCGCAGCGCGTAGCCGTCCACAGCAGAGGCGGCGTAGTGCGGGACGTTGCGGGCGGCGGTGATGTCCTCCGTCAGCACATGTCCGAGCGCCGCCGATATTTCAAGCCTTGTGCCGAACCTTTCCGAATAGCCCTCAAAAGCCGAGGATAGTATCTCCCAAGCCTCGCCGAGCGTTATATGTTCAGGGAATTTTACTGCCATAGCCAGACCTCCGCATCTTCGCCCGCTCTGATAGTTTCACGGTCCTCCGGCACGCAGATGAGGCCGGAGGCTTTTGCCAATACTGAAATGTAGCCGGATTTGGCGGCGACCGGCGCGACGCTCCCGTCCGCGCCAAGAACGCAGGGGACGAATTCTTCCGGTCCCGTGCGGGCCGCAAGGTCGCGCGAAAGCGGCAGCCGCGTCCGCGTGCCGCACACGGCGTTCTCCGAGCCGATGCGGCGCAGCAGCAGCGGCAGCAGCACGGTAAAAGCGACGGTCAGGCAGGAGAGCGGGTGGCCCGGAAGGCTGACGACCAGTTTTTTCGCCGCCGCGTCCGCCGCGATCAGAGTCGGCTTTCCCGGGACGATGTTCAAACCGCGCACGAGCAGCCCCGGCTCCGGCAGCGAAGCCAGCATCTCCGAGCAATGGTCGCGCACGCCGACCGAGGAGCCGCCGCTGAGGATGAGCAGGTCGCAGCCCGCCAGCTCCTCATGAAAGCGCCGCTCAAATTCGGCTCCGTCGTCGTTGGCGATGCCGCGGTATTCAGCCTCAAAACCGTAACGGGAAAGCAGCGCCTTGAGATTCCAGCCGTTGACGTCACGAAGACAGCCCGGCGGCAGTTCCTTCATCTCCACAGGGACGATCTCGTCGCCGGTGGAAAGGATCGATATTTTCAGGCCGATCACGGGGAGGCGCGAGACGCCGGCGGTCGCCAGCATGCCGATGGTCTGAAAATCCACCATTCCGCCGGCCGCGAGCAACCTCTCCCCCTGCGGGATCTCCTCGCCTTTAAATATGATGTTCTCGCCGGCCTGCACGCCGCGCCGCACCTCTATCCATCCGCCTGCAAGCTCGGTATCCTCAAGCATCACGACGGCGTCCGCGCCCTCGGGCAGGATGCCGCCCGTCGGTATCAAAGCGGCCTCCGAGGAGGATATCCCGAAGTCGGGATCCTGCCCCATAAGCACCTCGCCCCTCTTCGTCAGAAAGAGCGGCGTCCCCGGCGTCGCGCCCGCGGCGTCGCCATGCCTGACGGCGTAGCCGTCGCGCAGGCTTCGGCAGAAGGGAGGATAGGGCATGTCGTTTATTATTTCGCAGGCGCTTCTTTTCCCGACCGCCTCTCCAAGCTGAAGCTCCCGGACGGGATATTCCCACGGAAAAAGAAGGCGCTTCGATATATCTTCCAGCGCGCTCCTCCTCGACGTCACCTCTTTTACAAAACCCGCCATATGATCAGCGACCTTCCATGTTTAACGTTTTACTTCCACCAGATAGACGGGGAACCCTGCCTTTTCAAGGCGTTTTGAGAGCTCCGCTGAAGATTTTTTATCTTTTTCACCTCTCACCCTCACCTTATAGAAGGGCTTGCCGTTGAGTACGGAATCCACGATATATGCGGAGCAGCCGGCCGCCTTCGCCTGTTTGACGGTGAGTTCGGCCCCCTCTTTCGCGGAGAAGCCGCCGATCTGGATGTCCCATCTCGCCTCATTCTCCTGTTTTATCGCCTTTGTCGCCGGTTTGATTTGGACCGGTTTCGGATCGTTCCTCTTAGTAGGGTCCTCTCTCTTGGGCTTTACCGGCTGCGCCGGCTTCTTTACCGCCGCCGCGGGAGGGGCCGTTTTCCTGGGCTGTTCCTTCTTTTTGGGAGTGATCGTTGCTTCGTCCTCCAGGCCGCCGTCGTCGATAAGGCCTTCGTCAGCGGGCGGCTGCCTGTCGCCCGGCAGGGTCAGGAATTCATCCTTGGAAACGCCGTGCGTGAACTGTTCCATCGCAAACTTGTCGGGGGCAAAGAAAAGCAGTTTTACGCTGAAATAGAGCAGCGCGAGCGCCATGATCAGCGTCAGGGGCAGTATCACCTGCCCGAATGCCGTGATCGGTTTTTTCTCTTTGTAGTCGCGCGCGCGCGTCTTGCGGGAAATCACCATTCAGCCTCCTCCTCCCATGCTACATAAAACGTCCGAGTTCCGTCCGAGTCCTTTCTCTGTCCGATTCGGGCAGTTTAGTTATGCCGGATTCAATATATTCCGCGAGTTTACGGCTTTCATTATAGCCGTACCACGCAAGATTGAACTCCGTCTCGGCCTCTTTTATTCCCGTAAGCCTCAGTTGGGGCGTCTTTTTTACAATAGTTCTCATATCTTTTTTTATTTTCTCATACTTTTGCCTGATTGTGTGCTTTCCGCAGAAAATTTCATCCTTCCAGGGAGTCCCCGGCTTGGGGATAAATGGATTGATCGAAAGCGTCAGGGACTGTCCCGTCTCCGCGATTATGCGGCGGCATAGGCCGGTCATCGCCGCGACGTCCTCGTCGCTCTCGCCCGGCAGCCCGATCATGAAGTACAGCTTGACGCGGTCTATTCCCAAATTTTTAGCCATCGCAAGCTTTTCCAGTATCAGGTCGTCGGTGAATTTTTTGCCGCAGCCAAAGCGCAGCGCCTCGCCGCCCGTCTCGGGGGCGACCGTTATGCTGTGTCTGCCGCTGCCCGCAAGCGCCGTGATCATCTGTTCGCTGAGACGGTCAAGGCGCAGGGAGGCAAATGACACCCCTATTTTTTTTTCTATCAGCCTGTCTACCAGCTGCGGAAGAAAGGGATAGTCCCCCGCCTCCGGCGTCACAAGCCCGGCCTGCGGCACGTCGAAACGAGCGGTGATCTTTTCGAGCGCCTCCTCGATCACCTCGAACTTCCGCCAGCGCATCTTGCCAAAACACTGCGGCAGGGTGCAATAGCTGCAGGAGCGCGCGCAGCCGCGCTGCAGCTCCAGCAGCAGCGTCCGGCCGAAAGCCCCCCTTTCGGTCATCCAGGCGCTGTGCACGGGATAGGGGCCGTTGAGGTCGAGCAACCGGCCGATCTTTAGGTCTCGGACCAATTTGCCCTCTTTGATGTCGACAGGCGGCACCAGGATGCATGGGTTTTCCGAAAGCCGGCGCCAGAGTTCGTTCCGTCCGCAGCCGCCCTCGTAGGCCCGCAGCGATTCAATGACATGATCCATGACCTCCATGCCGTCGCCGAGGATTATAAAGTCGCACACGCCGGAGACGGTGAGAGGGTTGATATAGGAGAGCGCGCCGCCCATCCCGATCACAGGGAAAGAGCCCGCGATCCTGTCTTCCGCCAGCAGCGGGATGTTGGCTCCCGAGAGCCAGCGGTAAAAGGCGGGGATGTCGCCCTCATAGGCGACGCTCGCGGTAATGACGGAAAAACGTTCGAGCATCGTGTCCGCGTCGACCGAACGGTAGGGCACCGGAGCGGCGAAGAAGCGCTCCGCCGCCACACCCGACTCGCGCAGCCGCTGAAACACATAATGAAAGCCGAGGTTGGCGGAGCCGATCGCGTAATCCGCGGGATAAAAGAGAGCCCAAGGCAAATCTCCTCCCTTGGGCAGCTCCGTGATCCACTCTTCGTCTCTTCTGTAGTCTTCCCAGCTCTGCCACGCCGTTATCTTCGCGGGCCGACGAGGAGGGGTGCGGCTCTCTTTTTTCAGGATTGCCGCCTCTTTCTGAGATAGGCCGGAATGTCGTACTGGTCCACGGGAGCCCCGCTCTGCTTGAAGAGGTCCTCGTCCGTGACTGTTACATTCGGGGCAGTTTTTATCACCTGTTCATGACGTTTAGGTTTCTGTTCTGCCGGCTGTTCTGTCTGAACAGGCTCGGGCTGATGCACCGGCGCGCTCTTGGCCGCCGTATAGCTGTTGAGGTTTTTTACGGCGGCGATATCCAGCCCTTTGGTCGTCACGCCGGTAGAATTCGTTCTGACGCTCTGCGCCGCGGCGCGTACCGGCGCCGGTTCGGGCGCGGAGAAGGCGGCGGTCTTAGGAACGCCGGATTCCTGTTTATCGTTATCGTCAAAACCGGTGGCGATGACCGTGATCTGGATGGAGTCCTCCATCTCGGGGTCGAATACGTGGCCCCATATTATGAAGGCGTCCTCGTCGGCGGCCTCGGTGATAATGCTTATCGCCTCGTTGATCTCGTGGATGCCGACGCTTGCGCCGCCGGTGATATTAAACAGTATCCCCTTCGCGCCGCTCATCTTGCTGTCCATCAGCGGGCTGTTGATGGCGTTGAAGGCCGCCGTCGCCGCGCGCTTTTCTCCGTAGCCCTCGCCGATCCCCATTATCGCGGTGCCGGCGTTCGACATGATGGTTTTAACGTCGGCGAAGTCTACATTGACGAGGCCGGGGCGCTTGATAAGGTCCGTCACGCCCTGTACCGCCTGATGCAGCACGCCGTCTGCCATTCTGAAGGCATCGTTTACGGAGGTCTTTTTGTCGGTGACGCCGAGCAGCCTGTCGTTCGGAATGATGATCAGCGCGTCGACCTTGTCGCGCAGCTGCACGATGCCGGAATTCGCCTGCCTTATCCTCCTGCGCCCCTCAAAGGTGAAGGGCAGCGTAACGACCGCCACCACGAGCGCTCCCGCCTCTTTGGCGATCCCGGCGATGACCGGAGCCGCCCCTGTGCCTGTGCCGCCGCCCATCCCGGCGGCGACGAATACCATATCCGCACCCTCGACCACGGCGCGCAGCTCCTCGCGCGACTCCATCGCCGACTTGTTGCCGATCTCTGGATCGGAACCGGCTCCGAGGCCCTTCGTCAGCTCTTTGCCGAGTATTATGCGGCAGCTGGCCTCCGAAAGCTCGAGGTGGGCGATGTCCGTGTTCGCCGCGATGAACTCAACGCCGCTGACGCCGCCGCGGATTATGTGGTTCAGCGCGTTGTTGCCCGCGCCGCCCACTCCTACTACCTTTATGACCTCCCTAGCCGGGAAGTTCGATTTGTCAAGCTGGAAAATTTCTGACATGGCACCCATAACTTTTTATTCCTCCATACGCTCTCAAAAAAGATCTCCGAAGAGTTTCTTCACGGCGTCCACGGGATTGAAACCTGGAGCGTCCTTATCTTTCTGCCCGATCGGTATGCCCTCCGACAGCGGCGCGTAGGTCGGCGTCCCCTTGAGCTGCTCCGTCTTGCCGACCGTCGGGTTGTCAAGGTAGCGGAAAGGATCGCGTTCGCGCTCAAGGATATATTTTATGATGCCGGCCGCCGAGGAATATTCCTGGGTATTGCGCCCGGGAGGCATACGGTTCGCGTCCACCGGCATCGCCACGCGCGCCGGAAGGTCCATCTTCTCGATGATGAAATCGTCTATCCCCTCGGTCTTGGAGACTCCGCCGGTGAGAAGCAGGCCGCCGGGAAGCATGGTTATCTTCGCCGCCTTTATCTCCGGTTTGACGAGGTCGTCCGTCAGCTCTTCAAAGCGGCAGCGGACGATATCGTAAAGGTCCTCCTTCGAGATGCTGTACTCACGGGTGAGGTGGGTAAAATTGAGGGTCTCCTCGGCGTCGAAATCCGCCTTCAGCGAGACGGAGCGCTTGAGCTCTTCCGCCTTGTTGAGCGGCAGCCGCAGCACGCTGCCGAGGTCGTTCGTGATATGGTCTCCGCCTACCGGCAGCAGCGCCAGGTGCTTCGGCCTGCCGTCGGCGAATACCGCAACTCCGGTGGTGCCGCCGCCAATATCGACGACGACCGCGCCGGCGAGGGCGTCCTCTGGCGAGAGCACGCCGAGGGCCGATACGAGCGGCTTTATAACCAGGCTGTTCACTTTGAGCCCGGCCTTATTCACGCAGTTATATACGTTCTGAATGGTCGCGGTCGGAACGATTATCGATTGTACCTCAATATCAAGACGCATGGCATTCATACCGAGGGGGTCGTCGATGCCGATATTGCCGTCCAGCGAATATTCGACAGGTATCGTATGAAGGATACTCTGGTTCGTAGGCACAACGACATCGGCCTGGGCGGCGTCGATGACGCGTTCTATATCGAGGCGCATAACGGGGCGCGGCGTGCGTCCCAGGGAGACCATTCCCTTTGAACGGATGCTCGTGACCTCGCCGCCGCCAAAGGCGACCGTCACTTCGCTGAGGTCCTGCCCGACCATATTCTGGGCGTCGCTTACCGCCTGGCGTACAGATCTTACCGCCTGGTCGAGGTTTACGATAAGACCTTTGCGTATCCCGTTGGACGGGGCCTGCCCCACCCCGATCACCTGAGCCTCGTCGCCCTCGGCCTCGCGCTCGGCCACCACCACCGTCACCTTGCTTGTCCCCAAGTCAAGGCCGACTAGCAGATCAGGCTCGCGGCTCTGCGGGTAATTTGATGCCTTTTTAAACAAAACAATTGCCCCCTCTTCTTAGGGATTTACTCTCCCTATATTTTACATTATAATTCTTTCTCTACAAATATATACGATAAAGAGATTATTTCAGACAAATACGTATTTATGGTTTCCCGCTTTTTGCTTTTCCCTTCGCCTCCCCCGCCGCCTTATTCGCATCGTCGTTTTTCTCATGTTTGAGATTGCGGATCAGGATCTTTCCTTTGTAAGTGCCGTCTATAAACACGTCGGGCGGCAGGTTGGAGATGCCGCCATAGAGTTTTTTGACCGCCAGTCCGGTCTCCGCCCATTTATCGGCCTCGTTCGGCAGCAGAAGCTGCGCGCCGTTTTCATTTCCCGCCGTGTAAAATATCACCCTTACCACCGGGGTGCCCTCTTTTACCTCAGCCTGGAGAAACTTCACATATTTGATCCAGCCGAGCTCCTCCGCCATCCTGTACCAACTCTTTATCAGCGGGATGGGAAAGCTCGACTCGTATATATTGCCCTCGACCTTGGAGATGTCTATCGGCGTGGCCCTGTCCGCGCCCCAGGTCAGCACGGGCATGTTTTCCGCCGTGTGCTCCGCAAGTATCTTATTCTCAGGCAGCGAGGAAAGCCATAGTTTGCCGCTCCCCGAAAGGTACCAGAATTTGCTTCCCCAATACACCTTATAAATCGGGACCAGCGGCGTCACGGTAAGGCCGAAGCGGCCCCAGCCGCGCAGATCCAAGTCGACGGCCACCGGATAAAAAGCCTCGATGAGCCTCTCGTAATCGCCCTTCGCAAGCCATAAAGCGGGCCAGAAACGTTCCTGATCCGGCGTGAGAGTGCCCCATACCGCGTACTGCGGCAGGACGTGGGCCGGTTCGAGCCGGATGTCGCCGATGCGCATAAAGGCAAAACGGCTCTCGGCCGCGATCAGAAATCCGATAAACAACGCGCACAGGACCAGCAATATTTTTCTTAATCTTTTTCGACGCCTAAAACGCCCCAAAGAATTTAATTTCATAGGCCAGTTTTATTCCAAACTCCTCATAGACTCTTTTTTGACACATACGGGTCAAATTATATATATCTTCCGCGCGCGCGCATCCGTGATTTTCAATAAAATTTGCGTGACGCTGAGATACCCGCGCTCCTCCTACGGAGAGTTCTTTACAGCCGCATTGCTCCAGCAGACGCCCGGCTGCTTCGCCCGGCGGGTTCTTAAAGACGCAGCCAGCAGTCTTGGCGCCGATGGGCTGTCCTTTCTTCAGTTCGGCAAAATGTCTTATATTTTTTATAATGTTATCTTTCTGCTCATAAAATAGACGGAACAACGCCTTCGTTATGAGAAGAGGCGGCTCTCTCCAAGGCGATTCCCTGTATTGCCAGGACAAATCCCCTCTCTGCCAGCGGCGCAGCTCCCCGGCGTGCGACACCGTCTCTATCCACTCGACAAGAGGGGCGAAGCTCTCGCCCGCCGCCCCCGCGTTACCGTATAGAGCGCCGCCGATCGTGCCCGGTATGCCGGTAAGGAAGGCGAGCCCGCCCAGCCCTCTTTCCAAAGCCAGGGCAAGCATCTTTCGCACCTGGACTCCGGCGCCGGCTTCGACAGACACGGCCCCGCCGTCTTCGCGGATATCCAGCGAATCCAGCGCCGCGGACGAGATCACCCCGGCGTTCAGCAGGCCGTCCTGCACAAGGATGTTAGACCCTCCGCCCAGCGTGTATAGCCGGGTAGACGAGCCGCGGGCCTCTTCTATCAACGAAACCGCTTCGGAGGCCGAGGCGGGCGCGGCGAGCCAAAGGCAGCGGCCTCCGCACTGCCAGGTGTTGAGCTCTTTTAAAGAGCAGTTGGTGATCAGCGCCCCTTTTTCCATCTACGCCTGCATCTCTGTCAATTTTTCAACGATCTTCTTGCCAAGAGTCCCCACCGAGCCGGCGCCGACGGTCAGAATGACGTCTCCCGAGCGGGCGGCTTTGCACACCGAGGTGATGAGGTCGTCAAAGTTGCCCGAGAGCTCATAGTGCGAGCGCATGTCGTCGGAGGCGGCGTCAAAGATCAGTTTGGAGGAGACGCCCTCCATCGGCATTTCATCGGAACCGTATATGGGCAGTATGAATGCCCTGTCCGCAAGAGACAACGCATCCGCAAACTCTTTATAAAGGGCGGCGGTGCGGCTGAAACGGTGCGGCTGGAAGATGGCGACGATGCGCCGCTCGGGGAATATATTGCGCACGGTGTTCAGCGTCGCCGATATTTCGTTGGGATGGTGGCCGTAATCGTCGTAGATGAGGATGTCCCCCACTTCGCCCGTCTTTTGCAGCCTGCGTTTCGCGCCGCTGAATATTTTCAGCCCCTTTACGATGTCGTCATGCGCGATGCCCATCTCGTGGCAGGCGGCATACGCCGCGAGCGAGTTCAGCACGTTGTGCTCCCCGGAGACTGAGAGTTCCACCGCTCCGAGCTCTTCACCGTCGTGGAAGAGGGTGTAGGAGACCCCGCCCCCGACGAAATGCTTTACCTCCGCCGCGCCCCAGTTCCAGCCGCGCCCCCAGCCGTAGGTGACGACGGAGGGAGAGACATTGTACTCTTCACAGAGTTTGCGCACGCCGCCGTCCTCCATGCAGATGATTACCCTGCCTTCGCTCTTGGCATGCGTGAGAAATTCGGCAAAGGCGTCGGTTACGGCTTTGAACGTCATGTAATGATCACGGTGGTCCCAGTCAACGTTTGTGACAATGGCGATCTCGGGATGAAAATAGACGAACGAACGGTCGCTCTCGTCGAGTTCTGCCACCATATAGTCGCTTGTGCCGAGCTTCGCGTTGGTGCCGATCTGGAGCAGTTCGCCGCCGATCGCCACGGTCGGGTCAAGCCCGGCCTTTTCCGCAACGAGCGATATCATCGAGGAGGTGGTGGTCTTGCCATGTGTACCGGCCACCCCGACTCCGCGGCGGACGTTGAATATCTGGCTCAGCACCTCGGCGCGGCGCGAAACCTGTATTCCCTGCTGCCACGCCTTGAGGATCTCCGGGTGGTCGTTCGGCAGCGCGCTTGAGTAGACGAGGATGTTCGGCATGAACTCATCGATGTGCTTCGCTTCATGTCCTATAATAATAGGAATGTTACGTTCTTCAAGATGTTTCATATAGGCGGTCTTTATCGTGTCGCATCCCGAGACCTTAGCGCCTATCTGATCCAAAAGGATGGCCAGGCCGCTCATGCCGGCCCCTCCTATCCCCATGAGGTGGATGCTTTTATTTTTTAGGTTGATGTCCCTGTTGTCCAACGTGATCATACGCTCCCTTCAAAAGGTAGAAAATAATGGGCCGTCAACGGCTCCATACTGCGCTCCACAGGTTCTCGCAGATTATGTTCCCCTGTCCGTAGAGGCCGCGGCCTCTGCCTTTTCCGCCCATCGTCCTCAGACGCAGCAGGGACGAGACGAGGATATCCGTTCCCTCGTCGCCGGTCCATATAAGGCCGGCGTTTTCGCTGACAAATGAGAGCGCGTTGTGGTACTGGTGGTTATCGGTCGCTCCCTTCCACGGTATGATGAGCGCCGGAATCCCAAGCACTCCCGCCTCCGTCAGGGTCGAGCCGCCGCCGCGCAGCACCAGCATATCCGCCGCCGCGTAAAGCAGCGAGGCGTCCCATATCTTAGGAAGCAGCCAGACGTTGCCGCCGCAGCGCTCCGTCTTTTCGGCGACCGCCGGAATGATGAAGTTCCACCCGCGAAACTCAGCCGTTGCCGCGATCTCACAGATTTTTTCCTTTATGGACTGGCTGCCCAGCGAACCCGAAAAGACCACGACCTTCGGTCCCGCCGGCATGTCCTCAGCCAGCGCCGCCCCCTGTACGCGCTCCGCGCGGGCATCTAAAATTTCCTTAGGGGGCAAGCATACGGATGCGCCTGCCGCAAGCGGCAGTTTACGCCAGGCCTCTTTTTGAGGGAGCGGCACAAAATCCCTCACGGGCACTCCCGTCCGCAGATGTTTATGCGGGAGGAGCGGCAGACATTCCTTCCAGCCGCTGTAGATGTCAAGCCCCAGCTTCGCGGCGAGCCGCGTCACCTTGCCGGCGCGCGCGTTCTGTTCGTGCATCGCGCAGTATATCCCGCCTCTCTTGCAGGCCATTATCACGGGAAAGGAGAGGTATCCGCCAAAAAGCAGCGCCGCGTCGGGGCGAAAACGCGCGATGGCGTCGGAGGCCGCGCGGTACGCGGAGAAGAGCGAGGCGATACGCCTGCCGCTCCGCACGATACCGCCGGAAAGCGGAGAGCCCTCCATCGGCAGCACCGTCGGCTCGACGCCGGCGGCGCGGTATATTTCCAGTTCGAGAGGCCGTGAACCGCATATATATCCGACCTCGCACTCTGGGTGGTGCTCTTTTATCCATGCGCCGAAGGAGAGCGCCGGCCAGATGTGGCCGCCGGTGCCTCCCGCCGCCAGCAGAAGCCTGCGCTCCTTATATTCCGTCATTTTCATCATCCTCCAGCCAACTGTCCTTTTCCAGGCGCAGCATGAGGCCGACGCGCGACCACATGGTGACGAGCGAGGTGCCTCCGTAGCTGATGAAAGGCAGCGGCATTCCCGTCAGCGGTATCATCTTCGTGACTCCCGCGACATTTATCACGAGGGGCAGGAGCACCGTCAGCGAAATCCCCCAGATCAGCGACGATTTAAACGGGTCGCCGGTGCGGAAGTAGCTCGCGCGGGTCTGCATGAGCCAAAACGCAAACAGCCCGAGTATGCAGAGGGTGCCGACAAGGCCGAGCTCCTCGCCCACCGCCGCGTAGATAAAGTCGGTATAGGCGGCGGGCAGATAGTTGAGTTTCTGAAAGCCGTGACCAAGCCCGGAGCCCCACAGTCCGCCGTTGGCGAAGGCGATCAGCCCCTGTATGGCCTGAAAGCCCTTGTTCAGCGGGTCCTGCCAGGGGTCAAGGAAGGCCGTGACGCGCCTCATCCGGTATGGCTCGATCAGTATAAGCAGCGGGAATATCACGCCGCCGAGAACGCCGCCCGCGATCACCGGATAACGCCAGCCGATCTTTTCGACATACATGCCCATCGAGACGGTGAATATCAAGATCGTCGTGCCAAGGTCGGGCTGCGCGAGTAGAGGCAGCACCGCGAGTACGACGAGGATGATCGTGTGTACAAAACTCTTGAGCGGATCACGCTCCGCGTCGCGTGAGAGCAGCTTCGCGAGGTGCAGCGCGACGGCGAGGCAGAGAAGCTCTCCCGGCTGCAGCGAGACGCCGAGCCCCGGCAGCCGTATCCACCTCCGCGCGCCGCCGATGGCCTCCCCAACTCCCGGCACGAGCGGCAGCCACGCCAGCAGCCACATAAAGATAAGCAGAGGGCCGGAAAAGCGGTACCATATCCGCACCGGCACCGAATAGACGAAGAACATCCCCAGCATCGCGATCCCCAGCCACTGAAGCTGCTTTATCCCCATCTGGAAGGGGGTGCCGGTATAGAGGAACGAGGTCGGGCTCGTGGTGGAGGTGATCATCAGGATGCCGATCCCGCTGAGTATCAGCGGGATCACCCATATAAATGGATTTGCCTTGTATCTGTTGTCCGGCAAGCCATCGAGCCTCGGTTCCATATTCTTATTCCTCTGACTTTATTATCTCTTTTACGATCGCGCAGAAATGGTCTCCGCGGACGTTGTAGCTCGGATACATATCCCAGCTGGTACAGGCCGGCGACAAAAGGACCGTGTCTCCCTCGGAGGCAAGGCTGTATGCCGTTTTGACGGCCTCCTCCATGTCGTTGACGAGCCGGCAGCCGGAAACCCCGGCCGCGGAAAGGGCCGCGGCTATCTTCTCTTTTTCGGAACCGAGCAGCACCGCCGCGCGCGTATTCTCCCTGACCGCCTCGGCCAACGGAGCGTAATCCTCTCCCTTGCCCTGGCCGCCAAGGATGATGACCTTCGCGCCGGGCAAAGATGTCATCGCGGTAACGGTCGCCGCCACGTTGGTTCCTTTGGAGTCGTCGACGAATGTCACGCCGCGCGTTTTTCCCGCAAAGGCACAGCGGTGCTTAGGCGGCACGTATGATGCGATAAGTTCGGGAGAAAGCTCCGGCATATTGAAAAGCGCGAGCACCCCCAGAGCCATCGCCGTATTTTCGAGGTTATGCCTGCCCAGCAGCTTCACGTCGTCGAAGAAGAAAAGGCGGCGCTTCATGCGGCAGCCGCCGCCGTTTATCCAGGAGGCGCGCACCCCGTCGTCAAGGTAGAGCCCCCTCTTGTGCGGATCATCTTCGCCCCAGCGGAGCGGATATCTCACGATCTCCTCTCTGGCCGCTATATTCAGCGCCTCTTCGTCACGCTCCTGGTATATCACGGCCCCGCCAGGCGCGAGGCAATTGACGAGATTGGCCTTTGCCGCGACGTAATTTTCATAGGAGCCGTGCCAGTCGATATGATCGGGGGCGAGGTTCGTCACCACGGCGAGGTCGCAGATAAATTTCTTCGCCCAGCAGAGCTGGAAGCTGGAGAGTTCAAGAACGATAAAGTCGTACTCTTTTCCCGCCGCGCGGGCGACGGCGTTGCCGATATTGCCGCCAGTCATTACGGAATAGCCGAGCCGCTCAAGGTAGTAACCTATCATTGAGGTGGTGGTCGTCTTGCCGTTGCTCCCGGTGACGCCTATCACGATCCCGGAAAGATAGGGCGAGACGAAATCAAGTTCGCCCGTCACCGTAATGCCCTTAGCGGCGGCCGCCTCAAGTATCGGGGCTTTCGGCGATACGCCCGAGCTGACCAATATCTCGTCCGCCTCAAGCACGCGTTCCGTATTGCCTCCGCCCTCCCATTTTATCCACTTCTTCGCAAATGCCTTGGTTACCGCGGCGTCCGGCTCTTTTACATCAGAGACGAATACCTCCGCGCCGAGCCCGGCCGCGAGCTCGGCAAGCGCGCGTCCGCTGACGCCCGCTCCAACCACCGATATCCGTCTTCCAGCTAACTGCATGTTTTCCGTCATCATCACCAACAGCCTTCCAACTATTAAAAATCTAAGCTATTATCATAACTCAAAAATTCCGAAGTGCAAAATAAAATAAGAGGCTCATCAAAACACAGATGCCAATAATATGCATCACCCAGAAACGCGTTACTATCTGCGTCTCTTTCCAGCCGGACATCTCAAAATGATGATGTATCGGGCTCATCTTGAAGACCTTGCGGTGAAAGCACCTGATCGCGATGATCTGGATCGTGACCGACAATATCTCCACCCCAAAGAAGAAGCCCAGCGGGACCACGAATATGACGACGCCGGAATTGAGGCAGATGGAGAGCAGCAGCCCCGCGAGAAAGTGCGCGCCGACGTCGCCCATAAATACCGAGGCGGGGTTTGTGTTGTGCCAGAGAAAGCCGAGGCAGATGCCGCAGGCCGCGGCGATGACGAGCATCATGGTAGGCCCTCCGTCGATGAAAGAGAGCGCGCACATAAAAGAGATCAGGGCGCAGCCAGCGGCCAGGCCGTCGAGGCCGTCCGTTACGTTCACCGCGTTCTGAAGGCCGACGCCGATAAAGGTCACCAGCGCGACATAGGAAATATGCGAGACTTCAAGGCCGGGGAAGATGAAGAACGGCGGCTGCGAGACCCACAGCGCCCACGGCAGGGTGACGGCGACCTGCAGCGCAAGCTTCTGCAGGCTCTTGAGGCCGTCGCTTGAATGGCGGCTGTATTTGAGCCAGTCGTCTACGAAGCCGACCGCCGCCGCAAGCACCGGATAGGAGACGACCTGCGCCGCGTAAAGCGGGGAAAATTCGGCGTCCATCATCACTATCAGGGGAACGGCGAGCAGCAGCACGGGGATGAAGACGATGCCGCCCATCGTCGGCGTCCCCATCTTCGTCTTTTCGTGCCATGAAGGGCCGTACAACTTCGTCACCTGTTCGATCTTCAGGCTGTGCATGACGCTGATCCACCTGCCCTGGAGGAATATCTCCAGGGCAAAGGCAAAGAATAGGATGGCTGTGAATTCAATGAACATCTCAGGCCTCCGTCAGCGCGCCCACGACCTTCTTCAGGCCATAAGAGTTCGAGCCCTTGACGAGGATCATCTTATTATCAAGGTCGCCGTAATCGATTTTGGAGATCAGCTCTTCCAACGAGGAAAACAGCGTCATCCCCGCCGGCAGCGGAGCGCACGCGCGCCACTCTTCGCCGAGCAGCATGACGCCGTCGAAATCCCTTACCTCTTCTATTATTCCGCGGTGCCACGCCGGAGCGCCCTCCCCCAGCTCCCGCATCCCCGCGAGGATGGCCAGCTTCCTGACGCCGAGGCTTTCGGCGGCCGCGCGGGTGTTGCCGATAGCGGCGCTCATCGATGCCGGGTTCGCGTTGTAGGCTTCGTCTATCACCCAGCCGCGGGGCGAGCTGCGCTTACAAAGGCCGCGTCCCGAAATCGGAGCCAGCTCCGCGATGCCCTCGGCCGCCTCCGGCTCCGTAAGACCGAGATATGAGGCGACGGCGACGGCATAGCCCATGTTATGGGCGTGCTGCATGCCGAAGAGCGAACAGGAAAGGACGATATCCCTTCCCTCGCGGCTGAGCAGCGCCGTGGTCCTGGGACCGTTTTCATCGAGCCTGACTTTTGCCTCCTTGATCCTGAAAGCGGAGCCCTCTTTGGTCCCGACGGAGATTTTTTTAATGTTATCCAAATTATAAGACATATAACCATTTAAGAGCTCATTGTCATTATTGAAGACTACAGCCGTAAGCCGGGGGCTTTTACATATTTCGAGCTTGGCCCGCAGAACGCCCTCAAGGCTGCCGAAGCCCTCCAAATGACAGGGGGCGACCTCCGTAATGACGGCGATCTCAGGCGGGAAATGGCTGACCATCTCGGCGATCTCGCCAAAATGGCTGGTGCCGAGCTCCAGGACGAGCACCTCCGTATCCTCGGCCATAGCCAGTATCGTGAGGCTGCATCCGATCAGCGTGTTGAAGCTCCTTACCGCGCTGTGCACGCGGGATTTCTTTTTCAGGGCCGCCGCCGTCAGCTCCCGCGTCGTAGTCTTGCCCACGCTGCCGGTGATCGCGGCCACCTTCGGCGAAACACGCCGCAGGTACTCCTCCGCCAGCACGGCAAGCGCCCTCTGCGTATCATCCACGGCGATGAAGCTGACGCCTGAATATTCGGCGCCGCGGACATTGAGGCGTTCCAGCTCCGCGGCGTCGACAAGCAAAAGCTTGGCGCCGCGCTCTATCGCCTGATGGAGATAGAGGTGCCCGTCCGTAACGGCGCCCTTTATCGCGACGAAGGCGTCGCCGGGAGCCACGTCGCGGCTGTCGCACTTCCAGCCGCGGGAAATTCTGACGTCCGGCCCGTAATAGCTGCCTCCGCACAGGCGCGCTCCCTCTGAAACTGTGAATAGCGGCATCATAGAACTCTCCTTCCTCTCATCCGGCACCAGTCCTCCATTATTTCTCTGTCGACAAGCGGTATAGAGAAATCTTTGAATACCTGACGCGTTTCCGGACCGCGTCCCGCGATCACGACGATGTCGCCGGCCGACGCCATGTCGAGCGCCAGGCAGATGGCCTCTCTCCTGTCCGTTATAAGCTTATAGGGCGTGGCGTGCCTCTTCACCCCGGGCTCTATACCCGCGATGATCGCTTCCGGATCTTCGCCCCTTGGATTGTCCGAAGTCACCACCACATAGTCGCCGAGCCTCGACGCCGTCTCCCCAACTATCGGACGTCTGGATATGTCGCGCTCTCCGCCAAGGCCGAAAACGACGTAAAGCCTCCCGCCGCAGACCTGCCTCACCGCGCCCAGCGCCTTTTCAAGGCCGTCTGACGTGTGGGCGAAATCTATGACGCAGGTCACGCCGTTATCGAGCCGATAGCGTTCAAGCCTCCCGGGGACCTGCGGCATCGCCTCAAGGGACTCGATCGCGGCCGCGGCCGGGACACCGGCTGCGCAGGCAAGGGAGAGCGCCTGCAGCGCGTTCATAACGTTATAGCCTCCAAGGGCTGGCAGCTTTATGCCTTTATTACCGGACAAGCCCGGAGCTTTCACCTCTATTGCGAGCCCCTCTTCGGAGACGCTCAGCACTCTGGCGAAAAAATCGGCCTCTTCCATCCGCATACTGTACGAGACGGCCCTTTTGCCCAACTCACGCCGGAGCCTCATTCCATACTCGTCATCGATATTTATCGCGGCGATGCCGTCGTCTTTCATATATTTACCGAATAAAGCCCTCTTCGCGGAAAAATAATTTTCCATATCCGTGTGGTACTCAAGGTGCTCTGGGGTCAGGTTTGTAAATCCGATCCTGTCGAAAGAAATGCCGCTGATACGCCCCTGGGCGATCGAATGAGAAGAGGCCTCCATCACGCAGGCGCCGCATACGTTTTCGACCATTCTCGCCAGCAGGCCCTGCAGATCCGCCCCTTCGGAGGTCGTATGCTCGGCCTCTTCCTTTTTTTCGCCGTCGTCATTGATCACGGTCCCGGCAAGTCCCGCCTTCACGCCCGCGGAAGCCAGGATCGCCCGCGTCAGAAAGGCCGAGGTCGTCTTTCCATTGGTACCGGTCACCGCGAACATCGTCATCTTTTTCGACGGATATCCGTGTATCACGGAGGCGACCTCGCCCATCCCGGACCTGACGTCGGGGATGATTATCTGCGGAACGGCGGCAGCGCACCGGCGTTCGCACAGCAGCGCCGGAGCTCCCGCCGATACGGCTTGGGCCGTAAATTCATGCGCGTCGCTGTGATCGCCTTTCGTCGCGGCAAACATTACGCCGGGCCCCGCCTTGCGGCTGTCGCAGACCATGCCGCCGAGTTCTATCGAAGCGGGATCACATCCGTCGGGAAGGAACGTCTCAAATTTTATCGAATTTTTCGCGAGCTCCGAAAGCAGCCCGCTTAAAAGTATCGCCATCTATGTAATCCCACCTTTCCACATATCCGGTCCGCACGGCCCGCGGGAGCGCGGAGAATGACGCTACAGAATCTCCCTGCGGTTGATGCGGCACCAGTCCTCCATGATCTCCTTGTCGACGAGCGGTATCGGCCCGTCCTTCAATATCTGATGGGTCTCGGGACCGCGTCCGGCGATCACAACGACATCGTCAGCTCCCGCCTGGTCAAGCCCGTAATAGATGGCCTGACGCCGGTCGACGATCGCCGCGTACGGGGTGTCGTGTTCCTTGACTCCCGGCTCTATCGCGGCCATGATCGCGGCGGGGTCCTCGCTGCGCGGGTTGTCCGAGGTGATAACGACAAAATCCCCCAGACGCGAGGCGATCTCGCCCATCACTGGACGCTTTGAGGTGTCGCGGTCCCCGCCCGCGCCGAAGACGACGTAGAGTTTCCTTTTGCAGATCGGACGCACCGCGCCGAGGACCTTCTCCAGCCCGTCGGAGCTGTGCGCGAAATCTATCACACACGAGGCCCCGTTATCCAGACGATAGCGTTCGAGGCGTCCCGGCACCTGCGGCATCTGCCCCAGCGCATCAAGCGCCGACTGCGCGGAGACACCTATCGACCAGGCCAGCGAAAGCGCCTGCAATGCGTTCATTACGTTGTATGCCCCCAATATGGGCAGTTTTATAGATTTCTTTTCAGGAGATTCAGGGGTTTTTACCTCTATATCCAACCCTTCGACCGTTACGTTCTTCACCGCAGCGAAGAAATCGGCCTCCTCGTTAAGCATACTATATGAAAGTGCTCTTTTGCCGAGCGCCTCGTAAAGGCGGCGTCCGTAAGGGTCGTCGATATTTACCGAAGCCTGCCAGTTGTTTCTCATGTAACCGTCAAAAAGCGTTTTCTTCGCGAGGAAGTAATGCTCCATATCTTTATGGAAGTCAAGGTGATCGAGCGTGAGGTTTGTGAAACCGGCGCGGTCGTAACGAAGGCCGTCTATGCGCCCCTGCACGATCGCGTGCGACGAGGCCTCCATCACGCAGGCCTTGCAGCCGTTTTCAACCATGCGGGCAAGCATGTTCTGAATGTCGCAGCCCTCGGGGGTCGTATGCTCGGCCTCTTCTATTTTTTCTCCGTCGTCGTAGAGGACGGTGCCCATCAATCCCGTTTTTATACCCGCGCGATTCAAGATCGCCTGGGTCATAAAGGTGGAGGTAGTCTTGCCGTTCGTACCGGTAAGGGCGATCATCGTCATCTTCCTCGCGGGTTCGTCATGAAGCAGGGAGGCCACCTCTCCCATCGCCGAGCGCACGTTGCGGCAGATTATCTGCGGTACAGGAACGTCTGCCTCACGCTCGCAGAGCACCACCGGCGCCCCGGCCTCCACCGCAGAGGGAATGAAGTCATGGGCGTCCTTATGGCCGCCCTTCGTCGCCGCAAAGATCACGCCCGGGCCGGCCTTGCGGCTGTCACAGACCATGCCTTTCAGTTCTATCTCGTCCGCGGCGCATCCCTCCGGGATATGTATCCTATACTCTATCGGGCCCTTCTCCAACGTCAAAATGAGCTTGCACAAATTCATAACCAGCACCCCTTCTCCAATTAGACACTCAATACCAAAGAGCCGTTTTTACGGCCTTCTCCCTAGATCTTTCCGGGAGCGATCTGAACTATATCTTCCACTATCGATTTAAAGACTGGAGCCGCGATCTGGCCTCCGTAATAACGTGCGCCTTTAGGCTCGCCGATGCTGATGAGCATCACATATTGAGGCTTCTCGGCGGGCCAGAAACCGACGAAAGAGGCCACATACTGTCCCTTAGCATACTGCCCGGAAGCTGCGATCTGCGCGGTGCCGGTCTTTCCGGCGATCGACACCTTATCAGACTTGGCAAGCTTCCCGCCGCCCTCGGCGACGACTCGCCGCATCGCCTCTCTGATAAAATCCGAGGTCTGCCTGGATACGACCTGATAGCGGACGCGGCGCGTACCCTTATGTATCACTTTGCCAAGGCTGTCGCGCACTTCGTCGATCACATACGGTTTAAGCAGAGTGCCGCCGTTTGCGAGGCTCGAAATAGCCATGACGATCTGCAGCGGCGTTACGGCGATGCCCTGACCGATAAAGATGTTTGCGGGAACGGTTCCCAGCCACTCTTCCGGCTGCTTTATCAGTCCGGATTCTTCCCCGGCGATTTCCACCTCGGTCTTGTCGCCGAAGCCAAACTGTTTCAGCATACCATAAGCCTGGTATTTCGGCACCCCCATGGACATTAAAGACATGCCGATATTACACGAATTCATCAGGACATGCGTCAGGTCCTGCTTCCCGTGAGCCCTTTTGTTGACGTCGCTCATCGTGCGGTCGAACAGCTTCATCGTGCCGTGGCAGGTGTAGCTGCTGTTTCTGCCGGCGCTGCCGGTTTCCAGCGCGATCGACATCGTGATCGGCTTGAAGATCGATCCCGGTTCAAAGACACGCCCCACGGCGTTATTGCGCACGGCATTCGTGTTTGCGAGATTCTTCCTGTTGTTGGGATTTAAGGTGGGATAGCTGGCAAGCGCGACTATCTCGCCGGTATATGGGTCGACGCATACGCCCGAGGCCCAGGCCGCGTCTACGGCCTTCGCCCCTTCGCTGAGCCGCCACTCCATGATCTGCTGTACTCTGGAATCTATCGTCAGCTTTATCGAGCCGGCCGTATCCTTCACCACTCCAGACCGGCCGCTCATAATATCCATCGCGTTGCCCTTTGAATCGCGGGCCAGGAAGCGGGTCCTGGGCGGCGAATATAGTATATGGTTCCACGCCAGCTCAACTCCCGCCTGACCGTATTCATCTATATCGCAAAAGCCCAGCACATGAAAAGCCAGTGATTCATGCGGGTATATCCGTCTTTTTTCGGATAATGTATAGAGGCCGGGGACCTTCATATCCGCAAGCTTATCCGCCCGCTCTTTCGGCAGGCTGCGCCCCACCCAGTGAAAGCGTCCGGGCAGTTCGCGGGAAAATTTTTTAGCCGCCGCCGCTCCGAATGTGCCTTTCAGCACGTCGGCGCTCGCGGGGTCCCAGTATTTAGGGTCGATAAAAAAACTTGTGGAGGGTACCGATATGGCGAGCGGCACCCCCCTGCGGTCCTCTATTTTACCGCGCGACGCGCTCACCGCGACATTCGCCCAGTATTGTTTTTGGGATTGCAGCACAATGCGGCGGTCCGGCCAGAGCTGTACCTTGGCCGTCCCTATTGCCAGCACGGCCAGGACTATATAGGCCGCCAGCCACACCGATTTTGAGCTGCGCCGCTCATCGGCCGGCTCTCTTCTAATTCTTGGCATGAGCCTGCTTTACGAAGGGATTCAGGTTTTCGATAAACCCGCCCTTTTCCACAGCCTCTTCCTTCACCTGCGCCAGCCTTACAGACCGTTCGTCAAGCTTGATCACCTTTATATTCTCGGCGTTGTTCATGCCGAGGCTGCAGCGAGCGTAATTATAGACCCTGGCGGGAGAAAGAAGCTGCGCGTAGCGGCGGGAGAGAACGAGGTTTTCCTCCTTGCTGAGCTCTATTCTGCTTGCAGTCTCCGAGATGCGGTGTTCCAGATAAAGGCCATAAAGTCTAAGCGTCCCCAGCGCCGCCGCGCAGAGGAAAACGCAAAGAAAACTTATCACTAAAAGCGACGAATGCTTTGTCTCGCTTTCATGCTTGTGCTCCTTGTAACGCATTATATTTCATCCCCCTCTTTCTCATCGTCTTCTTCGTATCTCTGAAAGATCCTCAGTTTTGCGCTGCGTGACTTATAATTTCTTTCGATCTCTTCCTCTGTCGGCAGAATGGCCTTTCGCGGGACCGGCTCTCCGAGCTCATCTTCCTTCCATTTACGGAAGCGGTGCTTCACCATCCGGTCCTCCAGCGAATGATAGGAGATGACGATCGCCTTTCCGCCCGGATTCAGCAGCTCGGCCGCGCCGTCCAACGCCTCGCTGAGAGCGTTTATCTCGTCGTTTACTGCTATCCGCAAAGCCTGAAAGATCTTTCTCGCCGGATGTCCGCCCATCTTGCGCTGGACCGGCGCCGGAAGTATCCTCCTGATAAGCTCCACAAGCTCCGTCGTGCTGTGAAGCTCGCCGCCATGCTCGCGGTGGCGTACGATGCCCTTGGCGATCTGAAAGGCATAGCGTTCCTCGCCATAGTCGCGGAAGATCTCCGTCAGCTCCCTGATGTCGGCGGTACGCAGTATCTCCTCAGCCTTTGGATGACAAGATTCCTCGTCGCCGGCGTCCATCCTCATATCGAGCGGGCCGTCATACTGGAAAGAGAAGCCGCGCTCAGGCTCCGTTATCTGCAGGTTTGAGACTCCAAGGTCGAACAGGATGACATCCGCGCCCGAGAAACCCTCTTTTTCTTTCAACAAGCCGATGTTTCTAAAATTATCCGCGACAATCTCAAAACGCGGCGCGAAAGGAGATAGCCGCTCCAGGGCGATCTCGCGGGCCTCGGCATCCTGGTCGAAGCCATAAAGAAAAGCCCGCGGGCATTTCTTCAATATTTCAATACTGTGGCCGGCAAGACCGAGCGTCGCGTCAATGACGGTCTCTACCGAATCCGGCGATTCAACGGCCGCAAGCACCTCGTCCAGCATTACCGACAGATGTTCTTTCATATCTCCTCTAAGTCCTCAGCCAGTTCGCTGAAATCCGAAAGCACCTCTCTGCGGTGCTCTTCCCACTTCGCCGTATCCCATATCTCCATGTGATCCTCGGCGCCGATCAGCGTGATCTCCGTCTCCGCCCCCGCGTAATCGCGAAGTATCTGCGGTATCAGTATCCTGCCCGCGCCGTCTATCTCCTGCTCCGTAGCCATCGAAAGCAGCACGCGGCGAAAATCACGCGTCTTCTTTTTAAAAGAAGAGAGGTCTTTGAGTTTAAGAAGCAGCTCTTCCCAGCGCGGTACGGGGTAAAGAGCGATACAGCGGTCGATGCCGATAGTAGCGACAACGGACGAACCCAGCTCTCCGCGAAACTTCGCCGGAAGAACCGTTCTGCCCTTGCTGTCCAATTTGTGGTTATAACTCCCCACTAGCATCGACAATTCACCCACTTTCTACCACTTTATCCCACTATGCAACACCTTATACTCTCAAAGTTGATTTCGCAACGCAAAGGAATCCAAAGTGATGACCAAAATAGGGTCTATAGAACTATTGTTGAAAAAGGTCAGTTGCCATGCGGATTTTAACTACTTTTTTGGTCTGTTTTCAACAAATACTATCTAAAAGTATGCATACAAGAAATGCGGCGTTTCCTTATTTATTTAAGCAATATTACTTAACAGGATAAAAAAATAATGACGCCGCACGCTCAAAAGAGCTGTGCGGCGTCATAAAGAGCACCCAATAAGCCGGGTTTTGTAAAGAGCTTACGCTCCCTCCAGCCATTTATCTAACCCCGTACTTGCATACGGGAATGAGCGGTCGTACCCGGAAGTCAGCGGGCCGCCTCAACCTTCCCTATTCGACCTTGCTCCGGATGGGGTTTGCCAGGCCCGCAGGTTCCCCTGACGGCCGGTGGGCTCTTACCCCGCCTTTTCACCCTTACCGCTGATATCAGCGGCGGTTTGCTTTTCTGCGGCACTTTCCCTGGGTTCGCACCCGCAGGAATTTCTCCTGCATCCTGCCCTGTAGAGCCCGGACTTTCCTCCCGCGCTGTGCGCCGGCGGCTGGATTAGATACTCCGATAGGTAATTATATCATAGAATCAGGTGAATCCAGCGGAAAGGTTTCGCTGGCAAAACTGTGCGACGGCTAACTGACACCGGCCATGACCGGCGAGGCAGATCTTAAAAAGCTCATTGAGTTAATTATCCGCGGCGGTTGGCCAGGCAGTCTGGGGTTGTCTCAGAAGCAAGCGGCACTGCTGCCCACGGAATACTTGAATGCCGTCATTGACGACGACGTGTACCGCATCGACGGCATCAAGCGCGACACGTCCAAAATGCGCTTGCTGCTTCGCTCGCTGGCCAGAAATGAGAGCACCACTGTCACCAATAAAACGCTGAAGAAGGACATCAAGTCTGTGGACGACGAGGAAATTAACTCAAACACTGTCTCGGCCTATCTGGATATTTTCAGGCGGCTGTTCATCACGGACAATCAGCCGCCGTTTTCCACCGGCATCCGTTCATCCATTCGCATCAAGCAGGCGGAAAAACGGCATTTTTCCGACCCCTCGCTGGCCTGCGCTCTGCTAAAGGCAACATCCGTCAGTTTGTTGAACGACCTGGAAACGCTTGGATTTTTATTCGAGGCCCATTGTGAGCGGGACCTGCGCATTTACGCAGAATCCTTCGGAGCTAATTTGTACCACTATCAGGATTATAGAAACCAGGAGATCGACGCAGTTATCGAGCTGCCGGACGGACGCTGGTGCGCCTTTGAGATCAAATTAGGCGCCAACCAAATCGATGCCGCGGCCGCTAACCTGATAGGGATTCAAAAACAGATTGCCGCTGACACTAACGGCATGGCGCCCGCCGTTCTTTGCGTCCTCTGCGGCATGGCAAACGCCGCCTACCGGCGCACGGACGGCGTGTTTGTGATACCGATCACGGCGCTGAAGGACTGATCGATTAATACATATCACTCCAAACACGCACATAACAGCAAGAAGTTTCGGAGCATGATCCTGCAAGAATGTACGGCTAGAGCGTGTTTTTTACATCAGAACGCGGTGAACCTCCTTTAGCAGCTCCGCTATCTTCAGACCCTGCGGACAGTGTGATTCGCATATATGGCAGGAGACGCATTTATCGGCCTTTCTCTGTCCCTCGCGGTAGGCCTTTTTAAGCGACTCGTCTTTAGTCAGCATATACTTGTTGTAATAGGAAAAAGCGCTCGGTATCAGCACCGTCTTCGGGCAGGGCATACAATACTTGCAGTCCGTACATCCAATATGTTTCTGCGTTTCAAACGTCGCACGAAGTTTTTCTATCAATTCTTCCTCATCCCCGGTCATCACACCGAGGGCGGAATTCTCAAAGATACGCAGGTTGTCATTGAGCTGTTCCATTGAAGAAACGCCGCTGAGGATGACGGAGACCTCCGGCTTGTCATAGAGCCAGCGGAAAGCCCACTCCGCCAGTGAGCGCCTTACCGGAAAGTTTTCTATCAGCCGTTTGCCCTCCGGCGAGAGGTCGGAGACGAGCGAACCGCCGCGCAGCGGCTCCATGATCGTCACCGGCAGCCCGCGCGAGGCCGCGTACCTCAACCCTTCGACGCCGCCTGCCTGGGGTTTTTCGTCAAGAATGTTGAGCTGTATCTGCGCCATGTCCCAGTTATACAGGTCTATGACCTCTTTGAACGCCTCAAAGGTATTATGGATGGAAAAACCTTTGTGAAGTATTTTGCCCTTTTTCTGCATCTCTTCAAGGAACTTAAACCCCTCCAGCTTTTTGACCTTGCCCCAGACGCCTGGGCTGAGGTTGTGCAGCATGTAGACGTCAACATAATCGGTCTTGAGACGCAGCAGCTCCTCGTCGAGGAATTTTTCCATGTCCTCGTATTTCTCCACATTGATCACTGGGCATTTCGTCACAAGGTAAGTCCTGTCGCGGTAGCCGCCAGCCAGCGCTTTGCCGACCAGCTCTTCGCTGCCCGGATAGACGTAGGCCGTGTCAAGGTAGTTCACGCCGCCGTCGATCGCGCGGCGAACGATGTTTACGGCCTCCGCCTCGTCGGCGGGCAGCCTCATGCAGCCGAGGCCGAAGCGCGACACCCTCATGCCGGTCCTGCCAAAATCGATATATTCCATTTATCCATCCCCGCTTTCGATTCAACTGTCTCTTAATTATAGCCTCAATATAAAAAACAGTGCGCCCGAAGGACGCACCGCCTTTTATCTTTTGACTGTGTGAGCGTCAGTGGTTTCTGACGATCTCCTTGATTACCATCAGCCTGCTCAGCGTCGAACGCTCCATCTCTTCGAGCTTCATGGAGATGGAACGGATCGCCTCGGTGTAGGAGGGGATCATGACGTGCTCCAGGGCGTTGACCCTGCGGCGCGTCCTTTCGATCTCGAGGGCCATCGCGCGCACCGCCTTCTCCTCCGCCGCGAGGTGGACGAGTTTCGGCATGACTTTGAGGAACTTTTCAAGGGCGACGTCGAGGCTGCCCGGCGAGGTCGCGAGGCCGTAATTGAGCTCCGCGTGCTGCTCGGGAAGTTCGTATTCGGGGACGCGCACGCTCATCACATTTTTGTATTCGACCTCGACTCTAAGGTCGCCGCCGGCGGCCATCAGCGTCTGTTCGAGCATCTGCGGCAGCGTCTGGGCACGGGCCATGAGGAAACCGCCGTAGCAGTCGCCAAGCTCGCGCTCCACCTCTTTGCGCAGCTCATAGACGGCCCGCGCGCGGACGAGGAATTCCTTTACAAGGGCGTCCTGCTTGTCCTTGAGAAGTTTGTGTCCCCTCTTGGCGACGACGAGCAGCCTCTTGAGCCGCGAAAGCTCCATTCTATTGGGGTTGACATTAAGCGCCTTTGCCATCAGAGGTCACCCCTTCCTACGGCTTAGCCAGCTGTTCGAGATCCTCTTGTGCGGCGACGAGCGGCTTCAGATACTTCTCTATGTATTCGTCTCTTACGCGCTTGAGTTCGCGCACCGGGACTATCGTCAGCAGCTCCCATCCGAGGAGCAGCGTGTCTTCGATGGTGCGGTTCTCATATTCGCCCTGACGCACGTATTTGTCCTCAAAATCGTCGGCGAACTTCGCGAAGGCCTTGTCCTCGTCGGAGAGCGCGCCTTCGCCGAGGATCACGGCGAGTTCTTTGGCCTCTTTACCGCGCGAGTAGGCGGCGAAGAGCTGGTTCATGAGGTCGGCGTGGTCTTCGCGCGTCTTGCCCTTGCCGATGCCCTTGTCCTTGAGGCGCGAGAGCGATGGCATGACGTCGACCGGCGGGTAGATGCCCTTGCGGTGCAGCGTACGCGCGAGGATGATCTGTCCCTCCGTGATGTATCCCGTCAGGTCGGGGATCGGGTGGGTCTTGTCGTCTTCCGGCATCGTGAGGATCGGTATCTGCGTGATGGAGCCCTTTTTGCCGCGCAGACGTCCGGCGCGCTCGTACATGGTCGCGAGGTCCGTGTAGAGGTATCCGGGATAGCCGCGGCGTCCGGGGACTTCCTTGCGCGCCGCCGAAATCTCTCGCAGAGCTTCGCAGTAGTTCGTAAGGTCGGTGAGGATGACGAGGACGTGCATACCCTTTTCAAAGGCGAGGTATTCCGCGGCGGTCAGCGCGAGGCGCGGCGTGGAGATACGCTCGATCGCGGGGTCGTCGGCGAGGTTGACGTACATGACGGTACGTTCGAGAGCGCCGGTCTTGCGGAAGTCGTCCATGAAGAAGGATGCCTCTTCAAAGGTGATGCCCATCGCGGCAAAGACGACCGCGAAATCCGAGTGTCCGCTGATGACCGTCGCCTGGCGCGCGATCTGCGCCGCCATCTTGTTGTGGGGCATGCCGCTTCCGGAGAAGATAGGCAGCTTCTGTCCGCGTACCAGCGGGTTCATGCCGTCTATCGTCGATATGCCGGTCTGGATGAACTCCGAGGGGAAGTCGCGCGAGAAGGGGTTCATCGGGTTTCCGTTGACGTCAAGGTAGGTCTCGGGGATTATGCCGGGGCCGCCGTCGATGGGGTCTCCGCGTCCGTTGAAGATGCGCCCCAGCATGTCTTTGGAGACCGGGAGCTTGAGGACGTCTCCGAGGAAGCGGACTTCCGTCGAGTTGACGTCTATGCCGCTGCTTCCCTCATATACCTGGACGAGGGCCCTGTCCTGATCTATTTCGAGCACGCGCCCGCGGCGGTGTTCGCCGTCTCCGAGCGTGATCTCCGCAAGCTCGTCATAGCTGACGTCATGCACCTTGTTGACCATCATAAGCGGGCCCGAAAGGTTCGATATCGTCCTGTACTTCTCAGGCAACCTCATCGTGCTCACCTCCAATTGCAAGCTGTTTGCCGAGTTCGGCTTTTATCTTTGTCTCAAGTTCGTCGAGTTTCGCGATGTCCGCCTCTTCCGTGTAGCGCATACGCGCGATCTCGTCACGTATCGGAAGGTCGATGACGGAGCGCAGCGAACCGCCGCGCTTCAGCGCCTGCATTCCCAGCTGATGGAAGGTGAGGATGTTGCGCAGCATCTTGAACTGTTTGTCCATCGAGGCGTAGGTGTCTATCTCATGGAACGAGTTCTGGTGAAGGAAGTCCTCTCGAATCGACTTCGAGGTCTCAAGCACCATGCGTTCCTCTTTTGAAAGGGCGTCGACGCCGACGAGGCGGACGATCTCCTTCAGTTTGTCTTCGTCTTCGAGCAGGGCCATCGCCTCGGTGCGGTAGACGCTCCATTCGCCGTCGTAGAACCCGTCCCAGTATTCGCCGAGCTTCTGCGCGTAGAGCGAGTAGCTGTTGAGCCAGTTGATCGCCGGGAAGTGGCGCTGGTAGGCGAGCTGCGCGTCGAGGCCCCAGAAGACCTTCGTGACGCGGAGGGTGTTCTGCGTTACAGGCTCGGAAAGGTCGCCGCCTGGAGGCGAAACGGCTCCGATGACTGAGACCGCGCCCTCGCGGCCGTCTTTGCCGAAGCAGATCGCGCGGCCGGCCCTTTCGTAGAAGGAGGCGAGGCGCGTGCCGAGGTAGGCGGGGTATCCCTCTTCGCCGGGCATTTCCTCAAGGCGTCCCGACATCTCGCGCAGAGCTTCGGCCCAGCGTGAGGTGGAGTCGGCCATGAGGGCCACGGAGTAGCCCATGTCGCGGAAGTATTCCGCGATCGTGATGCCGGTGTATACGGAGGCTTCACGGGCGGCGACGGGCATGTTCGAGGTGTTCGCGATGAGCAGCGTCCTCTTCATGAGCGGCTGTCCCGAGCGCGGGTCTTCGAGTTCCGGGAATTCGAGAAGGACGTCGGTCATCTCGTTTCCGCGTTCGCCGCAGCCGATGTAGACGACGATCTCTGCGTCGGCCCACTTCGCGAGCTGGTGCTGGATGACCGTCTTCCCCGATCCGAAGGGGCCGGGGACGCAGGCGGTGCCGCCGCGCGCGATCGGGAAGAATGTATCGACGACGCGCTGTCCCGTAGTGAGCGGGACCTCAGGCGGCAGGCGCTTGACGACGGGACGCGGGCTGCGGACGGGCCAGCGCTGGAGCAGCTTGATCTCGTGCTCTTTCCCCTTTTCGTCCACGATGACCGCGACTGTCTCTTCGACGGTGAACTCGCCGCTTTTGATCTCTTTTATCTTTCCGCTGACGCGGTGCGGGACCATTATCCGGTGATCGACGAGCACGGTCTCCTTAACGGAGCCGATAATGTCTCCGGGGCCGACTTCGTCGCCCTCTTTAAGCAGGGGCTCAAAGGGCCACTTGCGGGTCCGGCTTACCGCGGGAACGCTGATCCCTCGTAAAATATAGGGGCTGGCGGCCTTTTCCTCTATCGCTTCGAGGGGACGCTGTATCCCGTCGAAGAATTCCTCTATGAGTCCGGGGGCCAGCTCGACGCTGAGCGGCTCGCCGGTGCTGACGACGGGCTCGCCGGGGGCCAGTCCCGATGTTTCCTCATAGACCTGAACTGACGCCTTGTCGTCTTTTAGTTCGATTATCTCACCAACAAGGCCTGCTTTGCCGACCTTAACGACATCGAACATGCAGGCGCCGGCCATTCCGCCTGCGATCACAAGCGGGCCGGATATCTTTTCGATGTACCCGGTAACGGCGTTGGGTGTGGTCAATTACATCGCCTCCATCATTATCATCATTTCTCACCAAATATATCCATGCCGACCGCGCGTTCGACGTTGCGGCGTATCGATTCAAGCCCTATACCCTGCGAGCCTTTCTGGTTTGGCACGGGTATAATGCTAAGGTCCGTATATTCGTTTATCTCATCCACGGTATCCCGGTACTTCACGAAGAGCTCCTCTTCGAGGAAGAGCACGGCATAGCCTGAACGCGAAAATTTATGAAGGACGGGGGCTATGCCCTCGCTGTTCTCCTCCGTGAGAACGACCACGTCCAGGCCGATAGCCTTGAAGGGCAGTATGCTCTCATAGCTGCCGACGGCGGCCATTGGCGCCCTCTGTTTAGACGTAGGCATGGCGCAGGAGCCTCCTTACCTGATCTTTGTCCTGCCTGTTGGCCTTTGAGACAGCGATCATCCGAATATTTTTTACTTCAAGCTCCTTCGCCCACAGATAGGCAATCACATTGCCCGGTGCGTCGGGGCTGTATTTGCTCTTTGCCGCGATCTCGAGGTAGAAGTCGTCGAGCTCCCTCTCGATGTCCATTATTATCTCGGCAAAGCCCGCCGCGCTGTCGACCCGGCCAAGCAGCGGCGAAAAATCGGTGAAATCGATCATCCTGCCCCATGTTTCAAAGGGCTCGGAGATCATCGGAACAAGGATGTTCAGATCGATCTTCCCGCCTTCGTGCATGAAGGCAGCCGCGCGCGCGGCCTCGAAGCCGAACCTTTTGAGCCGCAGCAGCGAGCGGATGTTTTCTCCGTCGATCCTCGTGCGTACCCAGCCAAGTATCTCCGGCATACCCAGCGCCTGAGCCTCTTTCAGCATTACGTCGAACATCTGGCGGTCAAGCAGCCTCTCCGTCTCAAGCACATCTTTGCTCTGTTCCCAGACAGAGATGCATTTTGGATAGAGGGTGTTGAGGCCGAAGGGCAGAAGCTGATATTCCTCAGCCTCCGCGTCTGAAATGAGCCTGTCGACGGGATAGGAGGCCAGAGAGGTGAGAAGGTCCCATCTCTTTTTGCCGCCGCTCCTGGCGTTGAAGAGGCTCTTCAGCATCACCTTGACGTTGCTGAAGTCATACTGCAGGCGAAGCAGGTTTATCAGTTCCTTGTCTGGAACAAAGGAGCCGATCTCCTCATAGGTATCGTGAAGGGCGGTTTCAAGTACCTTGTCAAAACCGCTCTCGCCGGAGACTGATGTCAGCACAGACGCGTAGGATGTCTCCCCAAGGATCTTGAGGACGGAGGCCGTGTCTTCGGCATCCAGCAGCCTTGCGAAGGCCGCGGCATCAAGAAGGCGCTGCTCCATAGCGCGAATGCGCGCTACGGCGTAACCATAAGCCTCCTTACGTGACATCAGACCACCTCCTTCATCATTCTGACGGGAACAAACGCTTTACAACGTCGGCTTCCTGTTTTTCCTGTAGGACTTTTACGAGCATATCCCATGAGCAGTCTATGCTGGTGCGGCCCCTTAAGAGGATGAAGCCGCCGGCGATATCGGCTTTTTCCTCGGAAAGCTCAAGGGTTGAGCCATGTTCGCAATTGTAGGAGGCCAGCCATTCGCCGTCGATGTATTTTTCGCCGCGGCCGACGAGGACCTTCTCGTCGCGCGTACTGACGGCTTCGTCAAGGAGGCGGGCGCAGAATCCGAGATATTCGTCCTTCGGGAGCTCGGCCATCTTAACGAGAGCCTGGCGGTAGACGTCCGCGATAAGGTCCCTCTTGGCGCGCAGCTTCATCTTTTCAACGTCAAGATTGGCCCCGATCTCCCTGCGCTTTATTATCTCAGGATGCTCAGCTTCAAAACGGGCGTCAAAGTCGGCCCTTATTTCATCACATTCCTGTCCTGACTTTTGGGTGATGACTTCAGCCTGTCCCTTAGCCTTTGAGAGGATCTCATCGGCCTCTTTCTGAGCGTCGTTTTTTATCTTTTCCGTAATCTGGGCTAAAGACATGAGTCCACGTCTTCTCTATTAAAGCTTGATCCCGTTGAGCAGCAGGATGCTGATAAGGAGTCCGAAAACGGCGTAGGTTTCGCACATGGCCGGGAGGATAACGGCCTTACCGATCTGCTCGGGACGTTTGGCGATCATGAGGATCGAAGCCGCGGAGGACTTGCCCTGCCATATGGCGGAATAGAAGCCCGATATCGCGATCGGAAGGCACGCGAAGCAGATGCCGAGCCCCTGCCATACGGTGATGGCCGCGCCGCCGGCGCCGAGAAGCCCTGATTTCTGCATCGCGAGGACTGCAACAAGCAGGCCGTAGATGCCCTGCGTGCCGGGGAGCGCGAGAAGGACGAGCGCGTATCCGAATTTCTTCGGATCTTCCGTCATTATGCCGGCCGCCGCTTCATTTGCGAGGCCGATGCCCCAAGCGGAGCCCGAACCGGCGAAGCCGACGGCGAGAGCCGCCCCCAGTATAACGAGCATCTGTCCAAGCTGATCAGCCATTGTTGCGAGAATTGTTTCCATAATGAACCTTACCTCCTTGAAAGATTAGTAGCTTTTTATTGTGTTTAGTTTACGGAAGAATCTTCCTGGATCCGTGAATATTGAGCCGCGTTGCGAAGCGGCGTGAAATCTCTTCCCGTGGCGTTATAGAACTTGCCAAAGAACTCAACGTACTGGAGCCTCAGCGAGTGTATAAAAGCTCCGAGAAGGTTTACCACGATGCTGAATGTGTGTCCGACTACGAAAATCAGCACCGCGAGCACTATTCCCACGTACGGTACGCCGGCGACGAGCCCGGCCAGAAGGTTGATGACCATCCCGACAGCCGCGGAGCCGAGGCCGAGCGCGAGCAGACGGCTGTAGCTCAGCACGTCGCCGAGAAAACCGGTGACGTTGTAGAGGCTCAGGACGCCTGAGAAAAGCTTGGATGCCAGCCCCTTCTTCTCACGGCCCTGCGTGAGCACGAGCAGAAGCGCGCCGCCGATCGCGGCGATCTTTCCTGGCAGGAGCCATACGGGAGCAAGCGAGCCGGAAACGGCACAGCCGTAGAGCACGAGGCCGCAGAGGAAGATGATCCAGCCGCCCTGGTCTGAAACGGCAGCCAGTTTATCTCCGGACTTCCAGTTCTCACTGAAAGCTATCGCAAGGCCGAACAGTACCTGAATGAACCCCAGCGCGAGCGATATCATGAGCAGCGTCATCGGGTCCCGCATCGGATCGAGCACCTGCACGCTCTGCACCAGCGGAACGAGCGAGCCGAGGAAGGGAAACGCCGTGACGGCGTCGCCGAACCAGGAGCCGGTGAGCGCTCCCATGACGACGGACATCCCCATGCCGACCGTCATCATCACGAAGAACTTGCGAAGCGTCGGCGACAGGCGGTGCTTGACGAGGAAATAACCGAGTATACCGGCAACAACGAGGCCGTAGCCGCCGTCGCCGAAGCACATGCCGAGGAACACGAAGAAAAAGGGAGCCATCAGCGAGGTGGGGTCCACCTTGCCGTAGGTCGGCGTGCCGTACATTATCGTAAGCGGCTCGATGCAGGAGGCCCACGGCGCGTTTTTCAGCAGCGTCGGCGGCTCCTCGCCCTCATCCGGTTCGACGGCGGCAAGCTCCGTATAGGCGGAATATGCGTCCACCGTATACTCGACCTTTTTCATAAACGACTTAGGCGTCCAGAACTCCCATATGAGCACCTCTTCCGTCGGTTCTCCGGTCTCCATGGCCTCAAGCCGGTTGTGGAGGATCGTCCAGTAGTCGCCGTAGTTGCGCGCCATGCGGAGCCCTTCGTCGGCGGAGCTTGAAAGCTCCCCGATAAGCTCCTCTTCCTTCTTCTCAAGGCCGGATATCTCCGAAGAGAGAGTCTCTTTTTCCGCGGCCGCCGTCAGCGCGAAGTCCTTGGGCACATCGATGCGGGCGGCGCCGAATCCGGCGGCCGTATCCTGCAGACGTTCCAATTCGCTCTTACGGCAGAGCACAGCGAAAGTCTCGTTCGGGTCCTTTTCGCTCCCCGCAAGCCGCTGCATTTCGACCATATCTCCGAGCTCTTTCACAATACGCTCGGCCATGGCCTGCGCCGCAGCCTTCGGAGCCGAATAGATGGCGCCCGCGACCAAATCGGTGCCCGTGGTGAAGAATTCAAGCGGGTATTCGACGCTTTCAAGCAGCGTTATCTGGGAAAGCAGCCCCTTCAGACGCGATATATCGGCTCTGGTCTCGGTAAGACGACGCTCGATATCCCTCATCGAAGAGGTAAACTCCGTAAATTTCTTTTCGTTGACCTGCGCGGCAAGCTGATCAAAGGTGAATGTCGGGACCTCCCCGAGCATCTTTGCCAGTGAGCTCTCTTTTTTCACCTCGTAGGGTTCCAGCAGGCGCTGAAGGAATTTAGCGTCGCCGATAAGCTCGTCGACGCGGCGCCGCTTCTCGCGGATCCTGAACATCGCCTCGCTGTGCCCGGCTTCGCCCTCTTTGCTTACAAATTCGCAGCAGCCGAGCGCCTGCAGCTTTGCCGCCAGTTCGTCCGCGACAGCCCTATGAACAGCTATGCGCGCTTTACACATCTCGGCGAGAGCCATAAGCCGACATCACCTCTCTAACCAGCCAATTTGCAACTTCGTCTGTTTCGTTTTTCTTCTTCTCGTAGAATACTTTGGCTTCGGCCTCGCCGTTCGCGGTTATTTTCCGTGCTTTGGCCTCAGCCTCTTGCTCCGCGGCGGCGACTCGTTCCCGCCATTGTCTGTGGCACTGCTGTTTTGTGCTTTTGACAGACTGTTCCGCGTCCGCTTGAGCCGCGGCGACCATCTTCGCCGCCTCGCTTTTGGCGTTTGAAACAATACTCTTCGCAAGAGCCTCCTGATCTCTGATCTCCTGTGCCAAATTCTCTGCCAATAAGATCACCTCCCCTCCATAATCATAGGGTCACCCATATTACACCGTATGATTTTAACCGCATCTCTAAATTGCGTCAATTTTCACACATTACTATAAAATATCCCTAAACTTTCCTTAGACCGGATTTTTATTATTTTTAAGAGCCTTTTTACTGAAAAGAGTATGTAAAGATAAACAACTGTTAAAGTTCAACAAGGACGCTATTTTATACGCCTAATAACGGAACGTGCCTTACATTTTTTATAAAAGCTGACGAAATTTCGACTTTTATTATCCGAATACTTTTTACAAGTCAACGGCTATCTCTATTCCGCAGAAAACAGGTCAGAAAAAAGAGGCCGGGCTGAACTTGCCGGCCTCCTTGTTTACAGCAATCTGTGAGTTTCTTAATTTTTGTGTCGCTGCACAAAGATGATAAAAATACCTATCGCCCCGCGCACTCGCCGCGCCATGGGCAGACCGCGCACCTATCCTCTCTGCCGTTAAACGTTCCGGAGAGCGCGGCGACAGCCGCCGCCTCTATCGAGTCGCCGACCGCCGCGATATCGTCGGGACGATATATACGCACAGCTCTGCCTTCCTCCGGTGAGCGCAGGTATATGACGGCGGAGTCGATGGGAACGGCGCCGCCGCGCGGTTCAAAGAATTTGTGCAGGGCGTAGGCATAGAACTCAAGCTGACGCTCGTAGTAGTAAGAGGGAGCGTATTCCTCGGGCGAGCTTTTCCAGTCGCGCAGGTGGAGCCCGGAGGCGTCGCGCCAGAAAAGGTCCGTCGCGCCGATAAGGACGGTTCCCCGGTCTGGCACGCGGAAGGGCGTCTCACGAAAGAGCCGGGCCGCGCCCTCATCAGACGCAAGTTCCGCGAAACGGGAACATTCCCCGCTTTTCGCATATTCGAGCAGAAGTTCGCGTATCTCGCGGCGTTTGGCGTTGGAGGCGAATTCTTCTCTGAGCTCGACCGGCACGCGGCTCATCAGCGATTCGTACAGCTCTCCCCCACGATTGAATGGCAGCCAGCGGGGCAGGCTCTCGGCGCGAAAATCCCAACGCGCCAGGAGCCAGTGCGTCAAAGAGCCGAAATCGGAACCGCCGCCCTCTCCGCCCTTTACCGTCCATCTCAGAGTCCTGCCCTGGCGGTATACGGTACGGTAGGAGGCCGGACACCACGAGATAAGCGCGTAGGCCGAAGCCGAGATACGGGCCAGCTTTGCGGGGCTGACGGTTTTAAGCTCAAGTTCGCGCGCGGGGCTTTTGCCGCGGTACCCTGCGTATTTAGCGGCAGGCTCCGCGTCCTCCGTCACGTTGATGGCGTTTTCAAAGGTCCCTTCTTTGATTATGCGGCTTAGGAAGGTCGTTCTTTCCGTTTTTGGGTCTTTAGGCTCCTTATATGTGGAGCAGACTATGAGCTTGTCTTTCGCGCGCGTGAATCCAACGTACCACAGGCGCTCGCGTTCTTCGGCCTCGGCCGCCTTTTCTTCTCTTAGCTCCCAGCCGGCGGCGACGGTTTTTCCGCCTGATGTGCCGCCGTCGAGGATAAAGGCGGGGATATCCTTCGCCGTGATGCCATATTTTTTTGAGACTAGGATCTTGCCGCCCTCCGTCTTGTTTTTATCAGCGTATTTAAGGGCGACGACGGGAAATTCCAGCCCCTTCGAGGCGTGGATCGTCATTACGCGAATGGCGTCAGTGTCTTCGTCGGCGTAATCCGGCTCTTCCTTAGCCCCCTGCGACGCGGCCTCGGAGAGCAGGTATTCGGCGCATCCCTTTAAAGATTTGCCCTGCGATTTTTCATATTCCTCGGCAAGCTGGGCGAGATGTATGATATTGGCGTTGACGCGCCGCCGGCGCAGGCCGCTGTAATTTTCAAGGAAATAGGGCTCTTTCAGCACTTCGAGTATCACGGAGGAGGCACCGGCCAGCAGCGCCCTGCGGCGAAGCGCGTCCAGCCGCGTCCATAACTGCGGACGTTCGCCGCGCACGACCTGTGCCAGAGGCAATTGGCCGCCGCCGCGGGAGAGCGCGGCCGCCAGCAGCCATTCCGTCTCTTCCTGGGGAACACCGCTGAAGGGCGAGGCGAGCCAGCCGCCGAGGTACAGTGCGTTTTCCGGCTCCGCCAGCAGCGAGACGAGATTTATCATGTCTCCGGTCTCCCCGCGCGCGAAGTAGCTTTTATTTGTCGAAAGGATATAGGGCAGGCCGAGGCGGTCAAAGGCTTTCTCGATGGCCGCGTATTCGCCGCGCGCCGGCACGAGCACCGCGAAGTCTCCCCAGGAGGCTGGGCGGTAATCTTTTTTGCCCTTGTCCCATACTGGGGTTTTCTCCTCTACCATGCGCGCTATCTTGCACCCTAATTTACCGTAAAGACGCAGGCGCAGTTCCGCTTCCTTGGCGCCGCCGCCGTTTTCCCCGTACGGGGCGACGGCGCGCAGCAGTTCAAACTGAGGTTTTTGCGCCGCCGTGCCGCGCCGCGCCGCCTCTTCGCCGTCCGGCGGCAGCAGCGCCTCGTATAGAATAGAAGAATCGCCGGCGCCCCAGAGAGCGCCGAAGACGTCGTTGAACCTTTCCAGCAGCCCGCCGTCGGTGCGGAAGTTCCGGTCGAGTGATATATATTTGCAGTATTCCTCCGCGCCGCCGCGGCAGCGCTCTATGTAATCGCGGAAGAGGGTAAGGTCCGCATGGCGGAAACGGTAGATGGACTGTTTCTGGTCGCCTACCACGAAGAGCGTGTTGTGAAAATCCCCCTCCTCGCCCGGCGGCGCCCACAGCGATTCTATGAGCGTGTTTTGCAGCGGGTCGGTATCCTGGAATTCGTCTACCATGATATGTTTGAATTTACGCTTATATTCCGCCGAGGAGCGCAGCACCGCCGAGGCGTGATAGATGAGGTCGGCGAGAGAGAGCGTGTTTTCCCTGCGCCGGAATTCGTCCCAACAGGCCCAGCCGACGGCGCAGATACGGCGCAGCAGCGAATTGATTTTTTCCTCTTCCTCTGTCGGCGGGAGCGAAAGCGCCATCAGCTCGATCTTCTCGTTCCGCCATTCCGTCACGTTCACGCCCAGCGCCTCGTTGATAGCCTCTTTTATTTTTCCGCCCGGTATCGGCGAAAGCACGTTTTCAAAGAGGTCTCTGACAAATTCTTCATACACCTCCGCGTCCTCCGCGCCGCGCTCACGCCATCTTCCGATAAATGGTTCAAGGCGTTCCCTGCTCTTTGTGGGCTTTTTCTTCAAGTCGGTAAAGTCCGGGGACGAAAGCACGGCGGGAATGACGTCGCGCGTCCACAGCGTATAGATATCCTTTTTAAGGTCCCTCAGCGAGTCCACCGAGGCCAGCAGCGCCGCGCCGTTGTCACACCAGAGCGTATCGGCGCTCTGGCCCGCGCAGTATAGCTTCTCGGCGCAGCTCCTCACCGCTTCCGCGAGCTCCTTCGGGCCGAAATTATTGAGCGTATCCATAAACAGGGGCTCAAGCATGAGTTCCTCCGCGCGCCGCCGCCAGAGGGGGGGCAGCGCCGCCATGATGCGCCCTCTGGAAGCGGAAGAGAGCATCGACTCGAATTCGCGCCACCAGATGTCGGCCTTGGGCGCGGGCATGATCGAAGCTGTGGGGTCGATGTCAAGCACAAGCCCCGACTCGCGTATCAGCTTCATGGAGAATGAGTGTATCGTTGAAATATAAGCCTCTTCGATATTATCGATCCTGCCCTTCAGGTGCGCCAATTCCTGCGGGCATTGTTTATACCAAGCGGCGAGCGTGTCCCTGATCCGTTCGCGCATCTCGCGCGCCGCCTTTTTCGTAAAAGTAAGCACCAGTATCTGGTCGACGCCGCAATCCGGGTCCGAGGCCAGTAGCCAGGCGAAGCGCTGGGCCAGCGTCTGGGTCTTTCCCGTACCGGCTCCGGCGCTGACCACCGTGAGAGGCTTGCCGCTCGTGAGCGCCTCGACCTGCGCCTCCGTTCCGTTGACAAGCGAATGCCACCGCGGGGCTTCATTCATCGCTTCCATCCTCCTCGTCCTCGACGGCAGAGTATCCCTGATTCTCGCGCTTACGGCAGAGCACGTAAAAGGCGCAGTTTATACACTTTGGGTCTTTAACGTCATATTTTGGTCTGTATATCCCGTTTTTGACAGAGGCCGCCATTGCGGCCATTGCCTCCAGCGCCTCGTCCAGCTTTTCGCCGAGAGTCGTTTTGCTCCTTTTTGTCGCCGCCGTCCCGTAAATGCCAAAATAGGGATCACAGAAATAACCGCTCACTGAGCAGTCGGCATGGCCAAACCACGCCACGCCGCCGACATCCTCTCCCGCGGCTCTCAAGATCGCGCCATAGGCCGGCACCTGCAGTTCCTTATCGTGATTCTCGCTCCTGCCGAGCTTATAGTCGATAACGACGCATCCGTCCCGGTAGCGGTCTATCCTGTCCGCCTGCCCGCTGAAAACGACGCCGTCCACCTCAAAGACGTCAAGCGAATTTTCCGTGACCAGCGAAAGCCGCGCTTCGGGGGGGATACGCGCCTCGATGTCGTCCTGCATGGCCGCCATCTCGAATATCTGCCGCATGAGCCTTTTTTCATGACGCGCGAGGCGGGGATCGGCGTCAAGCGCCGGGTAGCGCTCGTCTTTGAAACGCCACCAGTTTTCCATCACATATCGTTGGATCGATAGCTGCGGCTCGGCGGATTTCGCGCGCAGAGACTCTTCCCATACATAGTGAGTGAGCGTGCCGGCGGTTCTCGGGTCGTAAAGCTCGCTCCGCGGTTTGTCAAATCTGAGGCTGCGCCGGCACCAGTAAAGATAGGGGCAGGCAAGCCACGTATCGATATCGCTGATGCGGACGACCGGCTTCTCAGCCGCCTCTCCGCGCCCTTCCGGTATCTTGTGCTGCTTCCCGGAGCTGACCGGGGTACAGATGACTTCCGCGCTGGGGAACCAAGGCTCGCCGCCGTCAGGAAGGCTTTCCTCCAGCGGATAGCGGAGCTCTCCCACGCTGCGCCAACACCTTCTCGCCTCTTTTTCGGCAAAGATGGAGGTAACGAACTGCGACTCCCCCACCGGGTCTTTACTGCTGTCAGTCAGGGAACGCGCGATCACCACTCCGTCCCTGCCCGTCGCGAGCAGACGGCGGAACACCGCCTCCTTCTGCTCGCGCTCCTCGCGCAGCTCCGGCAGGTGGGGACGTTCCCCGCCCTCGCCGGAACCGGCGTTGAACTTGACCTTATTCTCGTTGCGCAGCAGCAGCGACTCGCGCAGCATACCGGGCCAGCTGTTGTAGTCTATGTCGGTCATCAGCCAGAAACGGTGCGAGGTGAGGATCGGCGGCATCCCCGCGTAGAGAGTCAAAGAATGGCTCTGAGGGAGCTGTATCGGCAGCGTGGCCGTCTCCCCCCAGTCGCTGACGAAAGCCACGGCCTCCGCGCCTCGCAGAGCCGCCCCCGAGGCTGGGCCGATGTGCTTGGCGTCGTCGCTGAGGATTTTGATCTTCTTTTCCAGCTCAAAGAGCGCGTGCGAAATATTCCTCACCATCTCGTCAAGCGAGGCTTCCCCGCCGGCGGTGCGCGCCGCCCGTTCCACGACGCCGGCCTTTTTCAGAAAATCGCGCCAGAACGCGAGGATCTCAACCGGAGTTCCGCCCCTTTCAAAGGAGCGGCACAGCTCCCGAAGGTCGGCAAACCGCCCCCTCGCGCGCGGCGCGAGGGCTCTGCGCCACGCCTCATACCCTTCGGGGAAAGAATCGGCCTTATAGAGCTCCGCGCCTTCCTCCCCGCAGTCAAAGAGCAGCGGATCGGCAAGCAGGATCGAAGTATTGTAATAGTCCCAGTTCGAGCTCCACGCGCGCCAGATCATCGCCGGCAGCTCGCCGGCCGGCGTTTCGCGCACCGTGCCACGCACCCGGACGTTATAAGGTATCTTGTAGCGCGAAAGCGCGTATTCCATCACCGGCAGCCTATCGGGGAGCGTCAGAAGCCCCACGTCGCCGTAATCGTCCAAAGCTCCGAGGGCGGTCAAGCCGCCCTCTCCGTTTATCCACAGCGCGACGTCGCGCGCCAGCATCTCAAGCTCCAGGTGCGCGTTGCTCGCCTCCAGCCTGACGACGGGAATGTCCCATTCGGGGCGTTCCTTATACTCCGTTTCCAGCTGTTTGATGCCGTCGTGAAAATCGTCAAGCCCCGTCTCCGGCTGAAGCATCAGCACCTCCGCCGCGTCGGACAGCGCGCGCGCGAGCTTCAGCTGCGCGCCGGTAAAGGAGAGAAAACCGGCGAGGACGATCTTCTTATCTTTAATGAAATCGAGCGCGCGCGCCGAATCAATCGCCTTCCGCGCCAGCGTAGGCAGCTGCGCCGCGTCGGCGAGGCCGTACTCTTCGAGGTAATCCGTATATCTTTCGTAGAGAGAGATGAGGATAGACTCCGGCAGCGCCGGGTCAGCTTCCCCCTCTTCAAACAGCGCCGCCGAAAGCTTGCCGCTTGAGACCTCCTCCGCGAGCAGGTCCTTGATATTATCGCCAAGCACCGAAACAAAGCCCTTATGGTAAACGCCCGGTGCAAGCTTCACGCCAAGTTCCCCCATTTCCGCGAGGAAACCGTCGAGCAGCCAGCGCAGGATCAGATTATGGTCTGGCGGGTCGATGACGCGCAGCCGTGAAGCGGAAGAGCGCGTAAGCTCCTTATACAGATCGCCCACGGTCCACACCAGCGGCCTCTCGCCAAAATATGGCGTGCCGCCGCAGATCAGATCCAGCAGCGCGTCCTTATCAAGCCCGGCGGGAACGATAAAAACGGCATTTTCGCCGTATTCGTCGTAAATGCCCCGCAAACGGTCACGTTTCTCGGCGATGTTGTAGTAGGTTTCGACTGTTAGAGGCATATAACTGACATCTCCCCGCAAGAAAATTTTCGCGCGCTTCATAATATAATATCGCAATGGAGGCTCTTCGCGCTCGCTTTATATTGAAATTGACGCGTTTGCCCCAGTTTAGTATCAGCCGGCAAATTTTTCATATATCTTATGGCGTAATTATGCAATTCCGCGGAGCATCGCGGAGGGACGGCCCAGCTCAGGAGCGATTGAAGGAGAATCCTGAACTGACGCGGGTATTTGCGGAACCGGCCTCATGTGTTCCTATACGCCGCGCGTATTCGGCTTTCAGCGCCTCGTAGCGGCAGATGATATCTGACGATCTGGCGGCGCCGGCTTCGATCATTTCGTCGTATTTTTCCGTCATCACGGACACGACCATACTGTCCAACTGGCCGTTGCCCGCCATTTCGCCCACGATTTTCAGGACGTCAGATTTCGGCATCTTTTCGCGGTAGGAACGGCGGCTGTAGAGAGCACTGGCAATATCGGCGCCCGCCATGATGCGCTGCGGCAGAGTCAGCTCCGCGGCGGTAAGTTTGTCTGGGTAGCCGGAGCCGTTCAGCTTTTCGTGGTGACGCGCGGCGATCTCCAACACTTCGCCGTCTACGTGACTCTCGATGATCTGCCTGGTGTAGATGGCGTGCCTGCGCATCTCCGTCATCTCCTCGCGCGTCAGTCCGCCGGGTTTCTCGAGTATCGCCACCGGTACCTTTATCTTGCCGATGTCGTGCAGCAGCCCCGCGTAGTAAAGTTTTTTGCAGTCGTCCCCGCGGAGCCCCAGTACCTCGCCCAGCATCGCGGCGTAGTTCGCCGTCTGTATCGTGTGCAGCACAGTCTGTTCGCTGCGGAAATCTATCGAGAAGACCAGCGTCTGTACAAGGTCCATAAGCTCGTCCTCAAGGAAGGCAAGCGCGCGGTAACACCCTTTTATATCCTCCTCATAACCTCCGCCGCGAATATTATCCATAATGTGGAATCTTTCGTCGGCCTCTTTGAACAGTTCGATGTCCGCCGGGTCGAACTGCTCCCCGGCCAGATTTGCCACACTTTCAGCCACACTCCGATCGGAGGCGTCACAGAGCGCGCAGATATCGACTCTGTCCGCGAGGTGCAGTTTGAGGGCGAGGTTCAGGTATTTGGAGCGGCAGCTTCCCCGTTCGGCGTAGGCAATATGGTGGTAGAGGACCGCCTCGGCGTTCTCTCCAAGGCAGGAGAGGTATTTGAGAAACAGATACCCATATATCGAATGCGGAAGCGTCTCTGTGGTTTCAAACTTCTGCAGGTTGGCGATCTCCTCTGTCTTGTTCGCGCCGACGTCATGAAAGATGCCGAGGAAGAGTATATTTTTCATCTCCTCCCTGTCGAGGCCGCCGTGCAGGGTCAGCATGGATTTAAGTATGTAGGCGGTGCGGATGCCGTGGTCGATGAGTTTATCATTGATCAGCGACAATACATCTTTTGTTATGCTGAAAGCTGAATCATTTACAAACATGGCGACCCTTTCTTTCCCCGAAAGACGGCCTTAATATTTAAATAGGTAATGCAGACAGATTATTTTAGCATATTTTTACCGCAAATAAGCTATAATTGCCGCGAGCATTTAGAATGTTTTTCAATACGGGAGTGAATACTATGAAAGCGGCAGAGATAATAGAATCCCTTTACCGGAATCACGACGCCTCGCGCGAGGAGCTGCGCTGGCTCATAGAGAACCGCAATGAGGATGTTTCCCAAAGGCTCTTCGAGCTGGCAAGCGCCGCCGCGCGCGCGCATTTCGGGAACAAGATATATGTACGCGGACTCATCGAAATGACAAATTATTGCCGGAACGATTGCTATTACTGCGGCATTCGCCGCGGCAACGCCGCGGCTCAGCGCTACCGCCTGACGAAGGAGGATATCATGCGCTGCTGTGAGTCGGGCTACGGCCTCGGCTTCCGCACCTTCGTGCTTCAGGGCGGAGAGGATATGTACTACACAGACGATATAATGGCGGACATCATCGGCGCCATTCGCTCCGCGTATCCGGACTGCGCGATAACGCTCTCTCTCGGCGAAAAAACGCGGGAGAGCTATCAGCGCCTTTATGACGCCGGAGCCGACCGCTACCTGCTGCGCCACGAGACGGCGACTCCCGAACACTACGCGAAGCTGCACCCGGCGGAACTTTCGCTCGCAAACAGGATCGAATGCCTGCGCAGCCTGAAGGAGATCGGATATCAGGTGGGCTGCGGCTCGATGGTCGGCTCTCCCTATCAGACGCTGGATAATGTCGTGGAGGACTTGCTGTTCATAAAGGGCTTCGCGCCGCAGATGGTGGGCATGGGGCCCTTCATCCCCCACCACGAAACTCCGTTTGCCGATAAGCGCGCGGGAACCGCCGAACTCACGCTCTTCCTTCTCGCCATCGTCCGTCTGATGAACCCCAAGGTGCTGCTGCCGGCGACTACGGCGCTCGGCACGATAGAGGACAACGGAAGGGAACTTGGCGTGCTCGCGGGCTGCAATGTCGTAATGCCGAATCTGTCTCCGCTCAACGTGCGCAGGAAGTACATGCTTTATGACAATAAAATAAGCACAGGCGACGAGGCCGCCGAAGCGCGGGCATCGCTTGAGAGAAGGATGCGCGCCATCGGCTACGAAGTGGTGACGGAGCGCGGCGACTACAGAGACTGAGGCCGGCGATTATACCACATCGCACCTTAAAAAAATCTGCCGTTACCATTAAAGATAACCGCAGGCGGCAGTGGGCAATTTTCCGGGGAAAAGTGTATAATCACGCCAAAATAAATGATTAATGGAGGTAGCATGATTATGAAAAGACGCATACAACTCATTATCGCCATAGCGGCGATAGCCTGCGCGGCGACGTCCGCCTGCGCGGAGAATTGGCCGCTCTTCAAAAACAACGGCCTTCGCAACGGCACGATGTCGACGGAGATGGCTTCGTCCGTACGTTTCGCGGGGCAGCGCGAGTGGACGACGCAGCTGTGGCAGAATATCGCCTCTTCGCCCGCCGTCTACAAGGAAAAAGTATATTTCGGTTCGAATGACGGCGTGGTCTACGCGCTCAACCTTTACACCGGAGAGCAGTTATGGAAGTTTTCCACCGACAATTGGGTCACATCTTCCCCCGCCGTAGTCAATGGCCGGCTCTATGTCGGCAGCTTTGACAGCAGGCTCTATTGCCTTAACGCCGATACGGGGGAGATGATATGGAAGTTCACCACCTCCAACAGCATACAGACCTCTCCCGCCGTCGCCGATGACGCGGTATACTTCGGCTCGAACGACGGAAATGTCTACGCGGTTTCGATCAAGACGGGCTGGCAGAAGTGGAAATACAAAACAGACGCCGCCGTCACCGGTTCGCCGGTGGTTGCTGACGGCGTGGTCTATATCGGGAACCGCAACGGAAAGATGTACGCGATCGACGCCTCTACGGGAAAGCTGAAATGGCGCGCCATCGTCGGCGGACCGATAACGGCGGGGCCCGCCGCAGCCGACGGTCTCCTCTATTTCACAAGCCAGGACGGAAAGATCTATTGTGCGCGCATCAAACATCAGGCTGTGATCTGGCGCTACGACGCGAAGGCGCAGATCGAGACCTCGCCGCTCGTACATAACGGCAAGGTGGTATTCGGCGACATCTCAGGAAACGTGACGGCCCTCAACGCACAGAACGGCTCGAAGGCATGGAGCTATAACACCGGCGGCTCCGTCTTTTCCTCGGCGGCGGCGTTTGGCGACAGGGTCTATGTCGGTTCAAACAGCGACAAACTCTACGCGCTTGATATAAACACGGGAAACCCGGCCTGGCAGCTTACCCTCGAGGGCGATATCATCGCCACTCCGGCGATCACGGGCGAACGCCTCATCGTACCGACGGCGGCCGGCAATGTCTGCTCGATAAAGTAAACGGGACGCCGGCATTCAAAAACCTAAAATCCCGCGGCAATGATAACGCCGCGGGATTTTTTATTTTTTAACCGTTCCAATAGAATTATAGGCCGATTACATGAAGGCATTGCGTGCTTCCTCGATGTGCGCCCGCACGACGGCCGGTATCCGCTAAGGCCATTTCAGCCTAAAAATTCTCGATCAGGCTTTCCAGGGTATCCGCGGCGCGGATGAGCTTTACTTCACCCTGTGCCGTCTTCAGCACCTCGGCGGGGCGCAGGCGGCAGTTATAGTTCGAGGCCATTGAGTAACCGTACGCGCCGGCGTTCTCGACCGCGATAATGTCATTTTCACGCGCGTCCCCCAGCAGCCGTTTCGCCGCCAGAATATCTCCGCTTTCACAGATATTGCCGACGATCGTTGCCGGCGAAGCTTTATCGTCCGCACCTTTTCGCGTTTCGTCGCTGTTTCTGAGCAGCTTGACCTCGTGGTATGAATCGTAGAGGACGGGGCGCATCAGCACGTTGAAGCCGATATCAGTCCCCACGTAGGCCTCTCCGTAATTTTCCTTTACGGCGTGAACCGTTCCAAGAAGAAGGCCGCACTCGGCCACAAGATAACGTCCGGGCTCGCATTTGAAGTGAACATACTTGTTGTCGTACCGTTCCATAAACGAATCAAGAACGGGGAAGAGCATCTCACGCAGCTTCCCGAAGTCCAGCCGCGATTCGTCCGGACGGTAGGGAACGCCGAAACCGCCGCCAAAATCGACAAAATCAAGGCCGGGGAAATTATCTAGCACCATTTCCAGCAAATTTTCCGCCGCTTCGACGTAGGGGGCGGGTTCAAGAAAGAGAGAACCGATATGCTGGTTGATACCGACAAGCTTCATATCATATTTCGAGAGCAGTTCCTTCGCCTGCGCGCAAAACCGCGGATCGATGCCGAACTTGGTCTTGTGCCCCGCGGTCACCACCTTTTCACAGTGGCCGGCGCCGATCCCTGGGTTGAAGCGGAGGGCGACGCGTCCGCCGCGGTTGATGCGTCCGAGACTCTCCAGCTGGGAGAGCGAGTCGGCGCTGACGAGTATCCCCCTGTCGATGCAGTAACGCAGTTCGTCGGCGGAGACGTTGTTCCCGATATAAAATATCTCGTCGCTGCTGAATCCGGCGTGCTCAAGGACAAATATCTCGCCATGAGACATCGCGTCGGCGCCTATCCCCTCTTCGCGGATTATGTTCAGCAGAGAGATATTGGAATTCGCCTTGATGGAAAAGCTTGGAGAGAGGCGTCCGTCAAAGGCGTCGATAAGCTCGCGGCACCTCTGCCTCAGGATATCCTCACTGTAGACATAGACCGGCGAACCGAATTCCCTGACTATTTCAAAAGCCTCTTCGTTTTTCAGGAACATCGCCGTAACCTTTACATACTTTCACAGGCACTTTTCAGCGCAGTCCAAGACATTTTTGCCGCTGGAGCCAACAGGCGCCCGCAACCCTTTTCGCGCCTGGACTCAGGGAACATGTCAGGCGTTACCATAATTTTGTATTTTCTCATTTTCCATACCTCCGCATAATTCCAATGAAAAAAGTTTAACCCCATATAAGTTGAATTGCAAATTATCTTTTTTATCTTTATTCGATATAATAACTCTAATGAAACAAGCTGCAATTTACGGAGGAGCAGATAATAAATGGATAAAGAAAGCCTCTACAAGAAGTGTGTTGATTTTCACGGCCACAGCTGCGGCGGCCTGCTTATAGGCTTCCGCGCGGCGCTCTGCGCTATGGAACAGTTTGGGATATCAGAGCCGTCACCGGACGAGGAGCTTGTCTGTATCGCAGAAAACGACGCCTGCGGCATCGACGCGATACAGGCCCTGCTGGGCTGCACCGCCGGAAAGGGCAACCTGATCCTGCGGCTGCGCGGCAAGCAGGCGTTCACATTTTTCGACCGCAGGAGCGGAAAATCGTTCAGGATAGTTTTAAATGAGCGGGAATTCTCTTCAAAAGAAGAAAAACTGGCATTTATGAACGAGGCCCCATCTTCTGATATCTTCAGCATAGGAGAGGTACGCTGCGCCGCGCCGCGCGAGGCGGCCATCTATATCTCCCGCCGGTGCGCGCGCTGCGGAGAGCGCACCGCCGAGCCGTGGCTCCGCGTTAAAGACGGAAAGTTCTTATGCCTCGACTGCTGCGAAGGGGCCGACCTCCGCGGCTGAGCGCCGTAAAATTACAAAAACGCAGCCGCAATATATGACGGGAGCCGCCTGATCGGAGCAGCTCCCGCCTTTATTCAAAACAGACAGTCAGGCCGCTTTGCGCCCAAGCGGCAAAATCATATGCCCATATATGCTTTGCGCACCTCGTCCGAATCAAGCAGCTCCTGTGCCGTACCCTCTTGTACGACGCGCCCGGTTTGCAAGACATAGCCGCGGTCGGCGATCTCCAGAGCCTCCTGGACCATCTGTTCGACAAGCAGGATCGTAACGCCGCGCCTCCTTATCTCCGTGACCGCCTCAAAGACCCTCTCCACAAGGCTGGGCTGCAGGCCCAGCGAAAGTTCGTCGAGCATTATCAGCTTCGGGCGGGACATCAGGCCGCGCGCGATGGCGCACATCTGCTGCTCGCCGCCGCTCATCGTCTCCGCCGTCTGATTGGAGCGGCTCTTCAATATCGGGAACAGTTCGTACATCTCCTCAAGGCGGTCCTTAACGCTGCCTTTATCGCCGCTGGAAAAAGCGCCCAGCTCCAGGTTCTCACGCACGGTGAGCTTCGAGAAGAGTCTGCGTCCCTCCGGGACATAGCTCAGTCCCAGTTTTATGCTCTTCGAGGCGGGCATCTTCGTGATATCGCTGCCGCCGAATGAAATCGAACCGGCGGTCGGGTGCATGAGCCCTGCTATCGTGCGCATCATCGTGGATTTTCCCGCGCCGTTGGCGCCAAGAATAGCCACGACCTCTCCCTCGTTCACATGCAGCGAGATGCCGTGGATGACGGGGACCTGATCATAGGCGCAGCGTATATCTTTTACCTCAAGCATCGCCGCCATTATTTTCCCTCCCTTGCGCAGTCCCCTGTTCGCGCTTTGCGCGAACATCAGAAATTTCCTCTGGGGGCAAGCATGCGGATGCGTCTGCCGCTTGCGCAGTCCCCTGTTCGCGCTCCGCGCGAACACCAGAAACTTCCTTCGGGGACAAGCATGCGGATGCGTCTGCCGCTTGCGCATTTAGTCTTTTGCTGAATTTTTCACCGAAATAGGCGGTAATGACCACCGGGTCTTTGACGATCTCCGCCGGAGCGCCCTCCGCGATTTTCTTGCCGCTCGCAAGGACGACGATCTTGTCGGCGATCGGCATTATCGCCTCCATGATGTGTTCGACCATAAGGATGGTGACGCCCTCTTCGCGAAGACGGACTATGACGTCCACCATCTCTCTGACCTCCGTGGAGGTGAGTCCCGCCACCGCCTCGTCAAGCAGCAGCAGCTCAGGTTCGGTGGCGAGGGCGCGCGCTACTTCGAGCCGTTTCTTATTGCCGATAGTCAAACCGCCCGCGAGGCGGCCTCCGTGTTCTTTGAGGAAACATAGATCCATGCAGCGTTCGGCGATATCTTTAGCCTTCGCGCTGTCTCCTGTACGCATGTAGGCCCCGACGAGGATATTCTCGAATACGGTCATCTCTTTGAGCGGGCGCACCACCTGGAAGGTGCGGGCGACGCCGCGGCGCGCCATTTTGTAAGCCGGCAGCTCCGTCACGTCCTCTCCTTTGAAGAACACCTTTCCCGCGGTGGGCGTGTAGAGGCCGGCCACACAGTTGAAGAGCGTCGTTTTGCCGGCGCCGTTGGGACCGATAAGGCCGACGATGGTCCCCTTCTCAACATCAAAGGAGACGTCGCTGTTCGCAAGCAGCGAGCCGAATTTCATGGTGATCTCTCTAACTTCAAGCAGGGCCATCAGAACTTTGCCTCCTCTCTCTTGCCGCCGGCGTGATTCTTCGTGAAATATGAGAGCAGCCCCATGATGCCGCGCGGCTCTTTTATCATAACGATGATGATTATGACGCCGAAGATGATCAGGTCGATGCCCGCGCCGAGGTGCGAGAGATAGGCCCGCGTGTACTCCTGCAAGGGTATGAGGACCAGGGCTCCGAGGAACGGCCCCCAGAAGGTGCCGATGCCGCCGAGTATCGTTATCAGGACAAATTTCATCGACATATCGAGCGACATTACCATCGGGGGATCGACGCGGTAGTTATACTGGGCGAAGAAGGCGCCGCAGAGGGCCGCCAGCGCCGCGGAGAGGGCCATCGCGCCGAGCTTGACGAAGGTACTGTTGACACCGAGGGATTCCGCCGTCTCCTGCCCTTCGCGCACGGCGAGCAGATAGTAGCCCATGCGGTTTTTCTCTATCCAGCGCACGATGCCGTAGACCAGGATGAATATTGCCAGCGCCCCGAGGTAATAACCTGTCTTTGTCTCAGACCAGGAGAAGTTTTTCCAGCCGTCCGGCAGTATCGGATAGTCCAGTCCGAGCGCGCCTCCGACCGCGTCCCAGATCATGAAGAGGCGGTTGAATATCTCAACGATGGCGAAGGTGGCGATGGCGAAGTAATGTCCTTTGAGCCGGAAGCAGGGATAGCTTATCAGGATGGATACCGCCGCCGCAGCCAACATTCCGAGCGGAGCGCCGTACCACGGCAGCGATCCGAATGTGACGACCGCGAGGCCGGCGCCGTAGGCTCCGATCCCGAAGAATACAGAGTGGCCGAAGGAGACCTGCCCGCCATAGCCGCTGATGATGTTCCAGGACTGCGCCATGGAGGCGTAGAGCAGGACCATCGTCGCCACGTGGCCGAAGAAGGAGGCCCCGCCGATGACGCCGGGAATGCAGGGCAGTATCAGCGCCGCCGCGATGAAACCATACCAGAGTTTGTCCCTTTTGTTCAGCCGCATCGCCGTCACCACCCGAAGAGGCCCTTGGGGCGCACAAGTATAACGATAAGATATATCGCAAAGACAGCGACATATTTCAGGACCGCCGCGACATAGAAACCGGTAAATGATTCGACCAGGCCGATGAGAAGCGCCGCGAAGAGCGCTCCCGGTATGCTGCCGAAGCCTCCGAGCGCGACGACGACGAAGGCGATGAGGCTGGACAGGCCGCCTACCTCAGGATGGACGGCGAGGTACGTGGTCATAAGTCCGCCGGCGATGCCGACGCAGGCCCCGCCGATGCCAAAGACGAGCAGATAGATCTTTTCCGTGTCGATGCCCATGAGCTCCGCCGCCTCTTTATCCATCGCCGTAGCCTGTATCGCCCAGCCGAGGCGGGTCCTCTTTACGAGCCAATAGACGGCGGCGAGCACCGCAAGGGCGAAGATGCCGGTCACAAGCTGGGGAACGGAGACGATGGCCCCGCCGACCTCGAATGTCTTCCCGTCAAGAATGGTGCCGGAGAGAAGGCGGAAGTTCGGCGAGAAGCGGTTCATGCAAAAATTTTTCAGGAGCATAGAGAGGCCGAAGGTGGCAAGCAGCGGAGCCATCGCCGCCTTGCCGAGACTTCTCTTGATGATCCATTTATAGGTGAGCCCTCCCAGAATAAACAGGAAAATGCCGGCCGCGGCCCAGGTAAATAACGGATCGACCCCGAGTATAAAGCCCATCCAGTAGCAGATGTACATCGCCACCATAAGGAACTCCCCGTGGGCAAAGTTTATAACGTCCATCACGCCCCATATCATGCTGAGGCCGGCGGCGACCAGGGCGTACAGCAGACCGCTGAGTATGCCGTCGATCAGGACCTGCAGAAAATTGCTCATGCAATGACCTCCTTGAAAAAAAGGCGAGGCATTATGACAAATGCCCCGCCGAGTGTTGATTTAGGGTCGCAGACTACCTTTTGTTCCAGGGAACCATCGGGACGACGGGTTCGGAATCTTTGTATTTAAGCGGGAATACCGTGTTGTACTTCTGCTCGTCGAGCTGCGTGATGACGGAAAGAGCCTTGACGTTCTGACCGTCCGGGCCGAACTTCACAGAGCCGCTCAGCGACATGACAGAAGGGAAATCCTCCGTCTGGATTATCTTGAGGACCTTTTCCGTGTCCGGGCCTCCGGCCTTCTCTATCGCCTGCGCGAGGACCATGAGCATGACCGCTTCCTGGATCGAGTCGCTGTCGAAAGGCTGGTTGCTTCTCGGCGTGTAATACTTGTCCTGGATCTTTATCGCTTCGGGCATGAATTTCTTCGCGAGCTCAGGAGAATAGCCCATGCCGCCCATGAAGTAGTTTCCGTCCGAACCGAGCTCCTTCTGCACCGCCGGGTTCTGATAGCCGGTGCAGTAGTTGAGGGAGATCTTCGGAAGCCAGTTGACCTGCTTCATCGTGCGCACCCACAGCGAATAGTCTCCGCCGAGCGCCGCGCCGAACACCGCGTCGGGGTTGGCCGACTTAAGCTTCTGGACTTCGCTGTTGAGGTTCGTCGCGCCGTTGTTGAAGGGGACGTCGGCTACGACCTTAAGGTCGATCTTCTTCGCGGCCTTGCGAGCCTCGTCTGCGGCGTGCTTGCCGAATTCCGTGTTTTCGTAAATAAGTCCGAGTGTCTTTATGCCGGCCTTCTTTTCCTTATTAAGGTATCCGATATAATCAACAAATTCGACCGATTCGATGGCGTCCGTCGGAGCGTGGCGGAAGAAATACTTATAGCCGCGCTCAGTGAGCGCAGCCGAGCTTGAACAGCCGCACATGAATATTTTTTTCGCGCGTTCCGCGACGGCGCTTGCCGGCTTGGTGGCGGCGCTGTTATAGCATCCGATTATCGCGAAGACCTTCTCCTGATTGTAAAGACGTTCGGCCTCCGATTTGGCGACGTCGGGTTTGCCCTGATGGTCCGCGGGAACGACCTTGATGACGTACTTGCCGCCGAGAAGTCCCTCGCCGGCCGCGAGAGGCGCCTTGATATCGGGATTCTTCTTATTGATGACATCCGCCGCCGCGAGGACGGAGTTCACGCAGTTCTGTCCGGATACGGCCGCGGGCCCCGTCAGCGGGAAGAGGGCGCCGATCCTGATCTCTTCGGCGGCAAAGGCCGCCGTCGACGCAAAGAGGGCGGTGCAAAGAACCAACATAACGACAACGGTGGTACGCTTACTTAGTTTCATGTTTACATCTACCTCCCTTTTTTTAGGGCAAAATATTTGTGCCCTGCTCAATATTATACTGTTTTTTGATATAGAGTCAATTTTTTGTTCCTATTTTTCTGAACTGACACATCATTGACATTTACTAACATGAGCGGTATATTCTTAGCATCACCGTGGACAATTCCACACAATTAAACCAAATAAACATCTCAAGGAGGATGTTATTCAATGATTTTCCATGCAGAGGCCGTAATCACCCCACGCGAGGGAGTTCTTGACACACAGGGCAAGGCTGTAGAGAAAACGCTGACTCATCTTGGCTACGAGGGCCTTGGCGAAGTGCGCGTCGGACGCATCGTAACGATGCGGCTCGAGGCGAAGGACGGCGACGCGGCGGCGGAAGCTGTGAAAAATATGTGTCAGGACCTTCTGGCCAACGACCTGATAGAGACTTATAAGATATCGGTCCGGGAAGCGTAACGATGAGAACCGCCGTTGTCGTTTTCCCCGGAAGCAACTGCGACCGCGACGTTCAGCGCGCGGTCGCCGAAACGTTAAAGACATCAGTGGAGATGGTCTGGCATGAGGAGCGCGGATTCGCCTCGGAGCCGGACCTTGTCATTCTCCCCGGAGGATTCTCCTATGGGGACTATCTGCGCTCCGGCGCGATGGCCGCGCGCTCGCCGATCATCGAAGCGGTGAGACGGCACGCGGAGGCCGGAAAGCTCCTGCTCGGCATATGCAACGGCTTCCAGGTGCTGACGGAGACGAAGCTCCTTCCCGGAGCGCTGCTGGCAAACACCAGCACCACTTTTATCTGCAAAAAATGCTGGATGCGCGTGGAGCGGACCGACAACCGCTTCACCTCCGGCTTCAAAAAAGGCGACATCGTCCAGTATCCGATCGCGCACCACGAGGGCCTCTATTTCCTGCCCCCGCGTGAACTTCAGGAGCTCGAAGAGGCCGGACAGGTCGTATTCCGCTACGCCGATCCGAAGACCGGTTCCGCCGGCGCCGAATATGCGCCCAACGGCGCGCTTAACGGCATCGCCGGCATCTGCAATAAGGGAGGAAACATCCTTGGGCTCATGCCGCACCCGGAGCGTTCGACGGTCGCGCACCTCAACGGCGGCACGGACGGAGGAGACTTCTGGCGTTCGATCGCACAAGATTTTGCAAAGAGGGAGGCACTCTAATGGGCTTTCGCGAAGTAGGACTCTCCGAGTCGGAATATAAGAGGATAATAGAACTGCTCGGCCGCGAACCTAACGAGCTCGAGCTCGAGCTCATCGGCGTTATGTGGTCGGAACACTGCAGTTATAAATCAACGCGCCCGCTGCTGCGCACCTTCCCCTCAAAAGGGAAATACGTCCTTCAGGGACAGGGGGAAAACGCGGGCGTCGTCGATATGGGCGAGGGCTGGGGCTTCGCCTTTAAGGTAGAGAGCCACAACCACCCCTCCGCGGTGGCTCCCTTTCAGGGGGCGGCTACGGGAGTCGGCGGCATCATCCGCGACATAATCGCGATGGGCGCGCGCCCCTCCGTTTCGATGGACGGACTCTTCTTCGGCGACGCCTCGCAGCGCAAGACGAAGAACCTCGCCAAAGGCATCGTCGAAGGCATAGGCGCCTACGGGAACGCTGTCGGCGTGCCGATCGTCGGCGGCAAGACATTTTACTCGCCCTGCTATAATGACAACCCGCTCGTCAACGCCTTCAGCGCCGGTTTCGTGCGGCTGGATAAGATGGCGAGCTCGCAGACGGCGAAGCCGGGAGATTACGCGGTGTTGCTCGGCTCCAAGACGGGACGCGACGGCATAGCCGGAGCCTCGTTCGCCTCTCGCGAACTTGACGAGGATTCAAAGGCCAGCAAACCGCAGATCCAGATCGGAGACCCCTTTGAGGAAAAGCTGCTCATCGAGTGCTGCATGGACCTGCTTGACAAGAAGCTCATCGCCTCGATGCAGGACATGGGCGCCGCCGGCATTCTCTCCTCTTCAAGCGAGATCGCCCACAAGAGCGGCTGCGGCATCGACATCCAGGTCGAGAAGATCCCCCTGCGCGAGGCGGACATGCTTCCCTGGGAGATATTCCTCTCCGAATCACAGGAGCGCATGCTGCTCATAGTCGAGGAAGAGAAGCTGGAACCGGTCTTCGCGATGGCGAAGCATTACGGCCTTGACTGCGCGATCGTCGGCGAGATGACGGACAGCAAGCGCTACCGCGTTTATAAAAACGGCGCGCTCGAGGCGGAGCTGCCGACCTCTATCCTCGGAGACACGCCTGAAATATTCTGGCCCGCCGAAGAACCTAAAGACTTACCAGCGCGTCAGGCTATCGAACTTTCAGCGCTCAAAAGCGCCGATCCGGCAAAAGACCTTCTTGAGATGCTCTCCTGCCCCAACGGCCGCCGCAAGAACGCGATCTGGGAGCAGTACGACTCTATGGTGCAGCTCCATACGATCGCCGGCCCCGGCGAACCGGCGGCGATCGTAGAAGTCCCCGATACGCGACGCGCCTGCGTCCTCACGATGGAGGCCGAACCCTATAAATGCTGGACAGATCCCTACACGGGAGCCTCCGAGGCGATGGCGCTCTCGCTGCGCGGCCTCTGGCTCACGGGGGCCGACGCCCTCGGCATGACGAACTGCCTCAACTTCGCCTCGCCTGAGATGCCCGAAAAATTTTACGAACTGAAAGAATGCCTGCGCGGGCTTGCCGACACCTGCCGCGCCCTTGACTGCCCGGTGGTATCCGGCAACGTCAGCCTCTACAACGAGACGGCGACAGACCGTATTTACCCGACGCCGCTCGTCGTTACGGCGGGACTCGTGACCGACCGCGACAAGACCATCCGCGCCGGACGCACAAAAGAGAGAGACTTCATCTATCTGGTAGGCGGCCCCGAGGGATCGCTCGGCGCGACGCGCTACCAGCAGGCTAAAGACGGCAGGCCGCTCGGCAAAACGGTAGACCCCGCCCCCGAAGCGGAAAAAGCATTCCGTGACGGCGCGATAAAGACCGCGCAGCGGCAGCTCGCCCGTTCCGGACGCGTCGTCGCCGGCGGCGGCCTGGCGGCGGCACTCGCGAACGAGGCGATCGCCTCCGGGGTCGGGATGAAGATAGAGCTCGCCCCGCGCGGCAACGTCGAGGCGCTCCTGTTCTCCGAGGGCGGCGCGCGCGCCGTCTACTCGGTATCACCGGAAAAGGCGGCCGCCTTCGAGGATGCCTGGAGCGGCTTCCCCTGCGTCAAAGCGGGAGAGGCCGGAGGAGACAGATTCGACTGGCAGGGCATCTTCTCTCTGCCCATTGAAGAGCTTGAAAAGGCCTTCACGGAGGAAAAATAATATATGTGCGGAGTATTCGGAGCGTACAGTCAGAGCGGCACGGCCGTACTTGAGGATATATACCTCGGACTTTGCGCCCTCCAGCACAGGGGGCAGCTGTCGGCGGGCGTAGCCTGGATCGACGGCGGTTCCGTACACATAAAGAAGGGACTGGGCCTCGTCCATGAGGCCCTTTCCCAGAGCGAACTCGCGAAGATCGGGACGCACACGGCCATCGGCCACGTGCGCTACGCCACCGCCGGAGGCACCCGCCCCGAAAACAGCCAGCCGCTCGGCGCGAACTATGCGCAGGGACCGATCGCGATCGCGCATAACGGCAACCTTACAAACGCCGTGGCGCTCTCAAGCTACCTCGCGAACCGCGGGGCGATATTTCAGACCTCATGCGACACGGAGACCATCATACAGCTGATGGCCCACCAGCCGGGAACGGTGCAGCTTGAGGCGCTGGAGACGGCGCTGGCGAAGATAAAGGGAGCCTACAGCCTTACCGTACTGCTCAACGACTGCCTGATCGCGGCGCGCGACCCCTGGGGGTTCAGACCTCTGGTGCTTGGACGCCGTGACGACACCTACTTTGTGGCCTCGGAATCATGCGCGCTGGACATCATCGGCGCCGAGCTCATCCGTGACGTGGAACCGGGCGAGATACTTGTCATCGACAGACGCGGCATCATCTCGCGCAAACTGCCCAAGCAGGCGCAGCGCCACCACCGCTGCGCCTTTGAATATGTCTACTTCGCGCGGCCGGACAGCGTGATAGACGGCCGCTCTGTTTACGGCGCGAGAAAAAAGCTCGGCGCCTGCCTGGCTGAATGCGGCGGCTGCCCGGCAAACGCGGTCGTCGCTGGGATGCCTGACAGCGGTACGCTGGCGGCGCTCGGCCTCGCGGAAGCGGCGGGAGTCGATTTTGAATCAGGCGTCGTCCGCAACCGCTACGTCGGCCGCACCTTCATCCAGCCGACCCAGCGCGTGCGCGACGCCGGCGTAAAGATCAAACTCAATCCCCAGCCGGGGATATTCGACGGCAAGGAGGCGGTCATCGTCGACGATTCGCTGGTCCGCGGCACGACCGCCGGACGCATCGTCTCGATGATACGCGAGAGCGGCGCCGAGAAGGTGCATATGCGCATCGCCTCGCCGCCGGTCTGCTATCCCTGTTACTACGGCATCGACACCCCGAGCTCCGAGGAGCTTGTCGCCGCGCAGATGGATATCCCGGAGCTATGCGAAAAAATCGGCGCGGACACGCTGCGGTACATCAGCTGCGAAGCCCTCTGCGAGGCGATCGGACTGCCGCGCACAGAGCTCTGCACCGCCTGCTTCGACGGGAACTATTTAGAGGAAGAAGACGACCAAACATTACTGGAAGTCTAAAAACAGAATAAAAAACTGCCCGATAAAAATTAAAATATGCGGAGGCGCATCGAAAATGAACCTGACAAAGAAAGATTTCATCTACGAAGGCAAGGCAAAGAGGCTTTACACCACAGAGGACCCGAACTATGTGATCGTCGAATACAAGGACAGCTTCACGGCCTTCAACGGCCTCAAAAAGGCGACGATGAGCGGCAAGGGCGTGCTCAACAACAAGATATCGTCAAAACTCTTCAAAGTCCTCGCCGATAACGGCGTGGAGTCGCATTTCGTCGAACAGATAGACGAAACGAACCAGATCGTCAAACGCGTCAAGATCGTGCCGCTTGAGGTCATCGTGCGCAACATCACCACCGGCTCGCTCTGCAAGCGCCTCGGCGTCGAAGAGGGCAAGGTCCTTCCCCGCCCGCTTTTTGAGATGTGCTACAAGGACGACGCGCTCGGAGATCCCTTCATCATCGAGGATCACGCGCTGCTCTTCGGCTGGGCCACGAAGGAAGAGCTCGACAAGATCAAGGATATCTCGCTGCGCGTCAACGCGATCCTTAAGGATTACTTCGCGAAGAAGGGCGTCGTGCTCGTCGACTTCAAGCTTGAATTCGGCAAGGACATGCAGGGCAGCCTCATCCTCGCCGACGAGATATCGCCGGACACCTGCCGCTTCTGGGACAGCTCCACAGGCGACCACCTCGACAAGGACCGCTTCCGCAAGGACCTCGGCGACGTTCTCGGAGCATACGAGGAAATCTGGAAGAGAATATCCGCATAAGACGCCATGAGCGGAATTTTTGGCGCTTACAGCACCACCAATAAGCCCGTCCTCGAAGAGGTCTACCTGGGCCTTTACGCGCTTCAGCACCGCGGGCAGGAATCCGCGGGCATCGCCTGGGCCGAGGATGGGCATGTAGCCTCTTTGCGCGGGATGGGACTTCTCCACAACGCTATAGACCAGCAGCGCCTGGCCGGCGAGAGCGCGAACTGCGCGATCGGCCACGTGCGTTACGTGCCGCTCGAAAGTTCGCAGCTGCAGAACGTGCTGCCGATATGCGCGAACTACGCGCGAGGCCCCGTGGCTATCGCCCATGACGGGCTGGTGACGAACCTCGCGGAGCTGACGCGCCAGCTTGAACAGCGCGGCGCGATATTCCAATCCTCGACCAACTCCGAGGCCATCCTCCATATGATGGCCCAGAAATCACATATGCAGCCGATCGACGCGCTAGTAGATGCTCTCAAGAAACTCGAGGGCTCCTACGCCATCGCGGTGCTGCTTGAGGACTCGCTCGTCGCCGCCCGCGACCCCTACGGCTTCAAGCCTCTCGTGATCGGAGAGCGCGGCGGCACTTATTACGCCGCCTCCGAATCATGCGCGCTCGACATCGTCGGCGCGAAGCTGCTGCGCGACGTCGAGCCCGGAGAGATCGTCGTCATCGGCGCGAAGGGCGTCAAGAGCCTCCGCGTCCGCCAGGAGAGGTGCGGACGCTGCATGCACTGTGCCTTTGAATATGTCTACACCGCACGCCCGGACAGCATCATCGACGGCCGTTCGGTCTACGAGGCGAGAAAAGAGATGGGGCGCCGCCTGGCCCGCAAGTCGCCCTGCGGAGAGGCGGATCTCGCGGCGGGTATGCCCGACAGCGGCACGATATCGGCGATAGGCTACGCGCAGGCGGCAGGCACACCCTTTGAGATGGGGGTCGTCCGCAACCGTTATGTCGGCCGCACCTTCATCCAGCCGACACAGAAGGTACGCGAACTCGGCGTGAAAATCAAGCTGAATCCCATCGCCGGGATATTCAAAGATAAAAAGGCCGTCATCGTCGATGACTCGATCGTGCGCGGCACCACCGCCGAACGCATCGTCTCGATGATACGCAACTGCGGCGCGGCGGAGGTACACCTCCGCATAGCCTCGCCGCCTGTGCTCCATCCCTGCCGTTACGGCATCGACACGCGTAAAGAGGAGACTCTAGCCGCGGTGCGCATGACGCTCGACGAACTCTGCAAAAAGGTTGGGGCCGATTCGCTCGACTACCTGACGGAAGAGGACCTCGTCGCGGCGATAGGGTTGCCGGAGGATAAGCTTTGCACCGCCTGCTTCACCGGCAAATATCTTGAAGGATAGGAGAAAAGAGCCGATGAGTAAGCTAAGTTATGAAAAATCCGGAGTCAGCATAAGCGGCGGAGACGCCTGGGTCGAAACTATAAAGGGGTTGCTTGCCAGACACCCCAAGGATAAAAACTGCGTCGGCGGCGTCGGCGGTTTCGCCGGCCTCTACCGGATAGGCGGGGGGCAATGCCTTGCGGCCTGCTGCGACGGCGTGGGGACCAAGCTCGAACTGGCCAAGGCCACGGGCCTCTATAAGGGGCTCGGACAGGACCTGGTGGCGATGAATGTCAACGATCTTGTTACGGTCGGCGCGCGCCCTCTATTCTTCCTCGATTACGCGGCCTGCGGTAAACTTGACGAAAAGATACTGGGAGAGATAGTCGAAGGAGTCATCGACGCCTGCGGCGAAAGCCTCTGCGCCCTGCTCGGCGGCGAGACCGCCGAAATGCCCGGCGTCTACGGAACAGACGGCTTCGACCTAGCCGGCTTCTCGGTCGGCATCGTAGACGAGGATAAGATCATAGACGGCGGCGATATTCACGAAGGAGACCTCCTCGTCGGCCTGCCCAGTTCCGGGGTCCACAGCAACGGCTACAGCCTCGTACGCAGCGCGCTCGGCAAGGACGGCCTCGACATCCCCCTCGACAGCGTCCCCGCCGGCTGGAAAGAAAACGTCGCCGCGGCGGCGATGCGCCCGACCAGGCTTTACGTAAAGGCGGCGCTCGCGGCCGTCAAAACGGGTATCGTCCGCGGCATGGCCCACGTCACGGGCGGCGGGATGTACGGCAACGTCATCCGCATAATCCCCAAGCACCTCGACATCGCGGTGGACTTCAAATCATGGGAGCGGCCCGCGATATTCGGCCTGATCCAGAGCGCGGGCATCGACGAAGAAGAGATGCGGCGGGTATTCAACCTCGGCATCGGCTACGTATTCGTCATCGCGGCCGAAGACCTTAAAACTCTCGAGGCGGCGCTGGCCCCGTTAGGCGAAAAGCCGGCCGTCATCGGCGAGGTCATCAAATGTACCTCCCGCGAATAGCGATACTCATATCGGGAACGGGAACGAACATGGAGGCCATTTTAAAGGCCTCCATTACCGGCGAGCTGCCCGCGCAGGTCTCCTTCGTCGGCAGCGACCGGCTGGAGGCCAAGGGGCTTTCGACGGCTGCCGCGCTGGGAGCGCCCACACGGGTCTTTTTTTACCGGCGCGACGGCAAAACGGCGGCCGAAGAGGCCATCGCGAAGGCCGTCGATGAGACAGCCAGCGACTGGATCGTGCTCGCCGGCTTTATGCGCATACTCTCGCCGGAATTCGTCCGCCGCTTCAAGGGGCGGATCATAAACATCCACCCGGCGCTGCTTCCGGCCTTTCCCGGCGCGCACGGGATACTCGACGCCTGGAACGCCGGCGTGCCGGAGACGGGAGTCACCGTCCACATCGTCGACGAAGAGGTCGACCACGGGCCGATCCTGGCACAGGAGAGGGTCCGGCGCACCCCCGAGGATACGCTTGAAAGCCTTGAGGCCAAGATACACGCGGCGGAACATCAGCTTTATAAACGCGCTCTAAAGGAATTTCTGGAAAAGAATCCGGTGGATATCGATCAATTGGAGGGAGAACAGGATGGAAAAGATGGAAACTAGAAAGGCGCTCATCTCCGTCTGGGACAAGACGGGCATACTTGAACTCGCGAAGGGGCTCGCCGCCCACGGTTATGAAATCGTATCAAGCTCCGGCACCGCCAAGCACCTCGAAGAGGGCGGAGTCAAAGTCACCGAAGTCGTGGACCTTACGGGACTTCCAGCGATCCTCGGAGGCAGGGTCAAAACCCTGCACCCGACAATAATGGGCGGCATCCTTGCCAGACGCGGACTCGCACAGGACAACGAGGACCGGGAGAAGTTCAACATCCCGCTCATCGACGTCGTCGTCTGCACGCTATATCCATTTGAGGAGACGGCGAAGAGCGGCGCGGAGCTCGACCAGCTAATAGAGAAGATAGACATCGGCGGAGTATCGCTCATTCGCGCCGCCGCGAAAAACTATTACCACGTCGCGGTAGTCACCGAGATCGGCGACTACGCGCGCGTCATCGACGAACTTGAAAAGAAGCAGGAATTTACTCTCGAATTTAAGCAGGAGCTGGCACTCAAAGCCTTCCGCAGCACGGCGTCATACGATTCCATAATCTATCGCGGCCTCTGCCGCGAACTTGGCGTCGCCGACGGCGTCGAGGGCGACAAGGTGCTGCCGCTGCGCATGGAGCAGAAGCTTCGTTACGGGGAAAACCCGCACCAGCAGGCGGCGCTCTTTATGCCGCCGCTTGAAGAGCGTCCCTTCGAGCAGCTTTCGGGCAAAGAGCTCTCATATAACAACCTGCTGGATCTCGACACGCTGCTTCGCGGCTGCTCCGTCTTTCAGGACAGCTGCGCCTGCACGATAGTCAAACATACGACGCCCTGCGGCACCGCCTGCGCGGACACGCCGATAGAGGCCTTCAAAAAAGCGCTTGCCTGCGACCCCGTTTCGGCCTTCGGCGGCATCATCGGCATGACGCGCAAGGTCGACCTTGAAACCGCCAAGACTGTCTCCGAGACCTTCTTCGAGATACTCGCCGCCCCCGATTTTGAGGATGGCGCCGTCGAATATCTGAAAGAAAAAAAGCCCAACCTCCGCGTCCTCAAAATACTCCCCGGCTACGCGCCTAAGCTCCAGATAATCGGCAACCGCTGCGGCTTCCTCGTTCAGGAGGACAGGCTACCGGCCCTGCCGCTGGAGGCCGAGGGAGAATGGCACGGCACGCCGCGGCCGGACCTCTGGGACGACATCATCTTTGCCTGGAAGACAGCCGCGATCACCAAGAGCAACGCCATCGTGCTTGTCAAGGACGGCGCCGCGGTCGGCATCGGCGGCGGCTTCACGAACCGCGTCGACGCCGCGGAGTACGCGATCAAGCTAGCGGGAGACAAGGCGAAAGGCTCGGTCATGGCCTCGGACGCTTTCTTCCCCTTCGCCGATTCCGTCGAGCTGGCCCATAAGGCCGGAGTCGTCGCAGTCATCGAACCCGGCGGCTCGATACGCGACAACGAGGTCTTCAAGAAAGCGGAAGAGCTCGGACTGAGCCTCTTTGCCGGCGGAAGCCGCACCTTCAGGCATTAGGGGCTCCCAAAATGAAGGTAATGGTATTAGGCGGCGGCGGCAGAGAACACGCGGTCGTCCATGCATTTTCCCAATCAAAGATAACGGGCGGACTGCACTGCTGCCCCGGCAACCCTGGAATCGCGAAGCTCGCGCGCTGCCACGCCGGAGATCCCTGCGATCCGCAGGCCATGGTCGGGCTCTGCCGCGAACTCGGCATTGAACTCGTCTTCATCGGACCGGAAGCACCTCTCGTGGCCGGCACGGCGGACGCGCTGCGCGCGGCGGGCATCCTCGTCATGGGGCCGGGAGCTTCAGGCGCCCGCCTTGAGGGCAGCAAAGCTTTCTCCAAGCAGTTCATGAAAAGGCACGGCATTCCAACCTCCGACTTCGACCTCTGCACCGACCTCGACGAATGCAAGGCCGCCCTTGCGAAGCGCAGCGCGCCGTTCGTAGTCAAGGCGGACGGCCTCGCGGCCGGCAAAGGGGCCTTTCTCCCCGAAAGTTACGATGAGGCCGTCGCCACCTGCCGCATGATGCTTGAGGAGCAGAAACTCGGCAGTGCGGGCAACCTGATAGTCGTCGAAGACTACGTCCAGGGAATGGAGATGACCGTGCTCGCCCTCACAGACGGCAAGACGGTGCGCATCCTCCCCTCCAGCCAGGACCACAAGCGGGCGCTCGACGGCGACAAGGGCAACAACACAGGCGGCATGGGAGCCTACTCGCCCGTTCCGTGGGTAGACGAGGCCTTCATGAAGAAGGTCACCGACGAGGTCCTCACCCCGACGGTCGACGGGCTCAAAGCCGAAGATATCCCCTTCTGCGGCGTCATCTACGCCGGCATCATGATAAAGCCGGACGGTTCGCTGTCAGTCCTCGAATATAACGTGCGCCTCGGAGACCCGGAGACGCAGGTCGTGCTGCCCGCCTTCGGCGGCGACTTCGGCGAAGTCATCCTTGCCTGCGCCAAGGGCGAGCTGGCGGATACGGAATGGCCCGGCGCCAAATGCGTCGCGCTGGGGGTCGTCATGGCCTCCGGCGGATATCCCGACGCCTTCGAGAAAGGCTGTACGATCAGCGGCGCGGACGAAGAGATAGAAAACACCTTCGTCTACCACGCCGGCACGAAACTCAACGATAAGGGCGAACTCGTCACCAACGGCGGCCGCGTCCTCACCGTAGTCGGCCTCGCGGACGACCTGCCAACGGCGCGTGAACGCGCCTACGGGCGGGTAAAAAAGATACATTTCGCAAAGGCCCACTACAGAAACGACATCGGCGACAAATCGCTGAAGAGGGGGAAATAAGATGACGGCAAAAATCGGTATAATCATGGGCTCCGCCTCCGACATTCCCGTCGTGGAAAAGGGGACGCCCATCCTTGAGGAGCTCGGCATAGAATTTGAAGTTGCGATCGCCTCGGCGCACCGCACGCCGGCGGACGTTGAAAACTACGCAAAGGGCGCGCGCAGGCGCGGCATAAGGGCGATCATCGCCGTCGCCGGCCTCTCGGCGGCACTGCCCGGCGTTGTCGCAGCCGCCACCACTCTGCCCGTGATCGGCGTTCCCGTCAAGGGCGGCGCTCTTGACGGCCTCGACGCGCTGCTCTCGATCACGCAGATGCCTCCCGGCGTTCCCGCGGCCTCAGTGGGACTCAACGGCGCGAAAAACGCCTGCCTGCTGGCGGCGCGCATCGTCGCCGCGAGCGACGACGAACTGACGGCAAAGCTCGAAGCCTACGCCGCGAAAGAGGCACGCAAGGTGCGCGAAAGCCGCAAAAAGCTCGAAAACCTGCCAGCGGCTCCGGCGGAGGCCTATTAACTCATAATAACAAATCGACAAGGGCCCGCACATACGCGAGGCCCTTGTCGGCGTAAACTCCCTGCGGAAGCGGTCAGATTTTAGAATAAAACCGCGATATCCCCTATTTCAGCCCCCGGCACTCATAGACAAAAGCGGGGGGAATGTTCATCATCACAAACCTCGTCCTTACTTCTTTGAAGATCCGCTCGAATGCTCCCTTCATGTGAAGGGAATACTGGAAGGCGACGAACATCCCGTCGTCGTCCAGCGTCCGTGATATCCCGTCAAGCACGGAGGCGGTGACGCATTGCGGCAAAACAGCGTAGGGCAGGCCGGAAACTATCAGGTCCACCTTCTTTAACCTCTCATCCTCGAGCACACGCGGCAGCTTAGCGGCATCGTCATAGATGTCAAGCCCCGTGTCGCGGCTCAGCTTTTGCCGGAGGTCGCTCTCTATCTCAAATACAAAGAGCCTGCTCTGCGGCCGTTTATTCTTTATTATCGCCTTCGTCACCACGCCGGTACCGGCGCCGAACTCCGCGATCGCGCCCACGCGCTCCCAGTCCACATTACAGAGCATAGAGGCGACAAGCTGCGGCGAGCTCGGGGTTATGCTGCCGATAATACGCGGTTCTGAGACAAATTTTTTTATGAAAAGCATCTTTTCCTTCAAGTTTTTATCGACCTGTACCAAAGGCATAGAATTCCTCCGCGACTTTATTTACACTAATAAAATATCAGCAACGAGTTGTTTTGTACAGCTCCTGATTGACTATTATACAGAATTTTATGGATCTGCCATACATATATTACGAAAAAGAAAAGAAAATACGTCCAAGAAAAAAATATCCCGCGCCGATTGCCCGGCAACAGCAACCGGCCGTCCCGAAAAAACTCTCTCTAAGACGGCCGGTGCCAAATGCGGCCGCGGCGTTCAGGGGAACGCGGGCACGCCGCGTTTACATATCAATAAACGGCGCTTTTCAAAACACGCCGGCGGCAAGCCGCTAAGCGCCCTCGGAAAAAACGCTCAGGTATTTATCGCCGCGGTCAGGCTGGACGGTAACGACGAGGCTGTCACGCGGCAGCTCTTTCGCGATCTTCAGCGCCGCCCAGACGTTCGCCCCGGTGGAGATGCCGCTGAACAACCCCTCCTCGGCGGCCAGCCTGCGTGCGGTCTCCAGAGCGTCGCCGTCGGTGACCGTCATAAACTCGTCTATCTCCGATACGGCGAGATTGGCGGGAACGAAGTTCGCGCCGATGCCCTGTATCTTATGCGGCCCCGCCTTCCCCTTCGTGATCAGCGGGCTGGAGGCCGGCTCGACGGCGACGATCCTCACATCGGGAAAATCCTTGCGCAAAGCGCGCCCGACGCCCGTCACAGTGGCCCCCGTACCGAAGGAGGCGACAAAGGCCGCGAGCCTTTTGCCCTCCGGCAGCTGAGCCAATATCTCCGGCCCCGTAGTCTCTTCATGAGCGCGCGGATTGCCCGGATTCGAAAACTGGTCAAGCAGCAGCGCGTTTTTATCCTCGCTCAATATCCGCTTCGCCTCGTCCACCGCGCCGGCCATTCCCGCGGAGGCCGGTGTAAGCACCAGCCGCGCGCCAAAGGCGGCAAGCACCGCACGGCGTTCTTTGGACATCGATTCGGGCATCGTCAGGATCACGGGGAGGCCCAGCGCGCGCCCCAGCATCGCGAGACCGATGCCAGTGTTCCCGCTGGTCGGCTCAACGATCACCGTCTTTTCCGTGAGCAGTCCCCGGCGCTGAGCATCTTTTAGCATCCCCCACGCGGCGCGGTCCTTTATCGAGCCGCCGGGATTCGCCCCTTCGAGCTTTACCCAGACCTCGGCGCCGCCGCTGTCCCCTTTGAGCCGATAGAGCGGAGTACCGCCCACCAGCTCCATTATTTCCAGATCGTCAACGTTCTTCAACGGTCCGGCCGCCTATCCGTTATAGGCCGCGCGGAAAGCCTTTTCCACACCCTCTTTGGTGGGAACGCCCTCTGCTATCTTCTCGTCGCCGGCAAAGAAGGTCGGGACATAATAATAATCGTACTTATCCGCGACGGCGGGCTCCTTCTTCTCGTCGATCATCACGAACGGAACATCTTTATACTCCGGATGCCCGGCAAGCAGCTCCGATATCATCTCCTTGGCCCGTTTGCAGTGCGGGCATCCCTCAAACATAAACATCTTCAGTTCTTTCATAGCTGCCACCATCCTTGGTTTTTCATATTGGCTAATATTATATAACTTTTACGCCGCCTGGCGAGAGTATACCAGAGCCGCCTTTTGACGTTATTATTATGCCGCGCCTTGTGTTCCTAAGCCGCCGGGGATAAAATCTAATGATTGCACCACCCATTTGAGGAGGAAAACGCTATGAGATACAAAATAGATCCGGCGGCCAGAGATCTTTTTTACAGCCGGAACGACCCCAAGGACCGCAGGCTCGGCGAACTGGTGTCGCGCATAAACGTCAAGGAAGTGGAAGAGGGGACCGTCGCGATCATCGGCGTCCCCGAGGACCGCGGGATAACGGCTAACAAGGGACGCGCGGGAGCCGCGGACGGCCCCGACGATATCAGACGCCGGCTCTATCGGCTGACGCCCGGATTCAGCGCGGATTTTCACCGTCTGCGGATCGCCGACGTCGGCAACATAAGGACAAAGGACCTCACACTTGAAGAGGTCCATCAGGCGGAGACCGAGGCGGTCGCCGAAATAACGGCCCGCGGCGGACTGCCGATAGTCCTCGGCGGCGGCCATGACCTCACCTATCCCGGGGTCGCGGGGTTGGTGAAAGGAGCCAATATCGGACATGACGGCATGGGGCTGATAAACGTCGACGCTCACCTAGACGTGCGCAGCGACGAAAACGGCATCAACAGCGGGACCTCTTTCTATCGCGCGCTGACGCAGCTGCCGGACAAAGCACTTCGCGGAGAGGCTTTCGTCGAATTCGGCATTCAGGAACAGTACAATTCTCCCTATTATTATAACTGGGTGCTCGAACAGGGCGGACACGTCATCACGCTGCGCGAAGTCTCGGAGAGGGTGATGGAATTCTTCCTGCAGGCGCTCAACGCCGCCGGAAAAAACAGCCGGTCGATCGCCGTCTCTCTGGACATCGACGCCGTCCGCAGCACGGAGGCGCCGGGAGCCTCCGCCAGCAATCCGAGCGGGCTCAAGGCCCCGGAGCTGGACAAGATAGCCTACCTCGCGGGACGCAGCATAAAAGTAAAGTATCTCGATATAATGGAGGTCTCGCCGATCCTCGACGAAGACCACCGCACCGCGGCGCTCGCCGCCTCGGCGCTGTTCTCCTTCTTCCGGGGGCTCTGCGAGAGGTAAAGGCGGTACGTCACGCCGGATGGCTCCCATCCGCCTTCAAACAGCGGGCCGCGGCGTCCATATCCAAGATACAGCTCCCGTCCGCAAGTGTGGAGCCGACATATATTCCGAGCCAGTGAGGAACAGGCTCGGAATATGCCGTCTCTATCGCCGGCGGCGCGGGCAGTTTTTGAAGATAACGCGGCTCGGCGGAAAGCGCGTCCTTAAATTTTTCAAAGGGAGCCGCTCCGCCCGCGCGCCAGAAGGTCACGGCCCCGAAAGATTTCCAAAGGTTGACGAGGCCGAGCTCCATAAAAGAGGGAGAGCCGGCGAAGAGCGGCAAGCCCAGCCTGCGTTCCGTAAAGGACAAAAAATCTCCGACCGTGCATAAACGCCGGGAAACGAACATTTCAGAGATCTCGACGGCGGCGGCGCCGGCATCTTCCGAAAAATCCAGCCGCACGCCGATAAAGGCCCGCAGGCCGCCGGTATGCGGCTGTTTGAAAAACAGCTCCACGCCGAGCCGCCTGTCGCAAAAGCGAGCCAGCCACGCCTTCGTCGATTCAGGATCGCCGTCCGCCCTGACGGCAAGAGCCTCCTCCCAGCGTGATTCCGGCGCGAATTGGAGCGCCTCTATCCTGCAGCCAACCGTCTCGGGCGGCAGCAAATCAGCTCTTCCGCCAGACTGCGGCGCTCACGGCCGGGATCTCCGCCTGTGAGCCGAGCGTGACGGACAGCTCATCGCCGGGCGCCGGCAGATACGATATGAGAAGAAAATCCCCTCTATCCAGCGTCACCCTTGCGAAACGGCCATCCTTCTCAATATCCGCCGCAACGCCGTCAGCGATGGAATAAAATCCGTACCAGCAGCGTGACGCCGGGGGCATGGGCAGTTTTATTTTTTTATTTGCGGCTACTGGTTCCATTTTGCCCTCATAATCTTTGGCTGTCATGAGGTTAAAGTCAACGCATCTGCCGGAAGATCTCGTCTCCCATCCGCCTTCAAATTCGGCGACATCAGCGAGCGGTATCATCAGCCGGCTTCCGACCCCTTCATGGGCGAGCTCGATGCCGCCCTCCAGCAGCATCAGGTGCCGGTGTATCCCCGGAAGCGGCGTAAAGGTGGATTCTTCATCCTCGACGACCGCCGAACTTATGCGCCAGTCAAATTTTCTCGCGGCATAGTCCGCATCCTCCGGCCATATCGCGAGCTGCGTCGTAACGCCTCCGCTCCACCTTTTATGTTCGAGTTCATCCTTGCGCACCACATTGATATCTACGCGCGGCATTTTAGCGCCTCCTTCAATTCGTCTATATGTTCCTCGCTGAAAACCTTTATTCCCTCCGCGGCGAGCAGGCGCGCCGTGACTCCGGCGCCTGCGATCCGCCTGCCGGTAAAGCTGCCGTCATATATCACATTTGAACCGCAGGAGGGGCTGCGCTCCTTGAGAAGCGCGAAACGGCAGTTGAAAAGTTTAGCCGCCCGCAGCGCCTCTCTCGCGCCGAGTTCAAAGGCCTCCGTGTTGTCCTGGCCGCTCCTGCCTATCACGCGGCCGTTCAATATCTCGTCAGGCTCGCGCGGAGTCGGCAGTCCGCCGAGCTGTTCGGGGCAGACGGGCAGCAGGCAATACTGCGCCAGAAGCTCCGCGGCGCGCTCGTCCTCACAACCTCCGCCGCAGTAACGGCAATTCATCCCCAACAGACAGGCGCTGACAAGTATTCGCTCGCAATCGACTCCCATTTCTCATCCACGCTTTCTCAGCATATTTTCCTAAGAATATCACAAAACTTTCTTTTCAGCGCTTTTACGTTGCCCTTTCAGCCATTATGTTATACTGTAAAGCGCAATATGAGATCGGTTTTAAACCGTAAAAGTCCGCTATATGAATAGGGAGGATGTAGATAATGTTATTTACGGGAAATTTCTCAAAGGACGACCTCGCAAAGAGTAAGAAGAGATTCTACTGGGTCGGCGGCATTATGCTCGTAATAGGCTTCCTCTCACTGTCGATGCCGATGCTGGCCTCCTTCGCGATAGAGACGCTGCTTGGCTTCTTTCTGCTCGCGATAGGCTTCGGCAACGCCTTCGGCGCCTATTCGGCGATCCGCTCGGGAGACAGCCCCTGGCAGCAGGCCTTCATGGCGGTAATATCCATCGCCGCGGGCATCGTTTTCCTCGCGCACCCGCTCGCGGGAGTAATGACGCTCAGCATCCTGCTCGCCGCCTACTTCCTTGTCGACGGGATCACAAAGATAATCGAATACTTCCGGGTAAAAGCCATCGGCGGTTCGCTGTGGATACTGCTGTCGGGCGTGCTCGGCGTGGTGCTGGCCTTCATGATGTGGAAGAACTTCTTCACCGGCGCGGCGGTGATCGGAATAATCCTCGGGATAGACCTCATCTTCAGCGGCATGGGGCTCATCCTGCTGGGACGCGGCTGCTCCGATATGTCCAAGAAAATGTGACAGGAACGACCTCTTCACGATATTCGACCGAACGTTTTTCAGTTAAGGCCGTACTTCGCGTACGGCCTTAATGTTTGTCCCTGCCTTACCTTACCCGATGATGCCGAGCTTCGCGATCGTCTCCATGTCCTTGTCCCCGCGGCCTGAAAGGTTCACTATCACAATGTCGCCGGGATTCATCTCTTTGGCTGCGGCCAGCGCGCCGGCAAGGGCGTGCGAGCTTTCAAGCGCCGGGATTATACCCTCCGTGCGGCAGAGCAATTTGAAGGCGTCCAGCGCCTCTTTGTCCCCGGCACAGATGTATTCCCCGCGCCCGCTGGCTTTGAGGTCTGCGTGCGCCGGGCCGACCGAAGGGTAATCCAGCCCCGCCGCGATCGAATAGACTTCCGCGGGATTTCCCGCCCCGTCGGTGAGCAGATAGCTTCTGAATCCGTGCAGGACGCCGGGCGCTCCCATCGTAAGCGTCGCCGCATGATTGCCGTATGTGAGGCCGCGCCCCGCCGGTTCCACTCCAATGAGGCGGACCTCCGTGTCCGCGATGAAGGCCGTGAAGGCGCCGATCGCGTTGCTTCCGCCACCTACGCAGGCGACGACGGCGTTCGGCAGACGCCCTTCGCGCTCGAGTATCTGCGCGCGCGCCTCGTCGCCGATTATACGCTGAAAATCCTGTACCATCGTCGGGTATGGATGCGGCCCGACCGCCGAACCGATGAGGTAAAAGAGCGACGTGTCGGCGCAGAGCGCGGCCAAAGCGGCGTCGACCGCCTCTTTGAGCGTCCTCTGCCCCTCTTCCACCGAAACCACATTCGCGCCCAGCGCCCTCATGCGCAGCACGTTCGGCGCCTGGCGGCCGATGTCCACAGCTCCCATGTATATGTCGCATTCCATGCCCATCAGCGCGGCTACGGTCGCCGTGGCGACGCCGTGCATCCCCGCTCCCGTCTCCGCGATGAGCTTCTTTTTCCCCATGCGTCTGGCCAGCAGCGCCTGCCCGATGCAGTTGTTTATTTTATGCGCACCCGTGTGGTTGAGGTCTTCGCGTTTGAGGAAAATGCGCACGCCGCGCGCCTCTTTTGAAAGATTGAGGCACTCCGTAAGCGCCGACGGCCGTCCGACATATTCCTTCAGCAGGCGCAGATACTCCTCTTTGAAAGAGGCGTCCGCGCGGCATTTTTCATACTCGCGCGCGATCTCATCCATGACCGGTTCCAGATTCTCGGGAATGTACGACCCTCCAAACCCGCCATACATCGCCCCGTCGGGAAATCCCGCTCTTATCTCGTCTCTCATAATAAACTCCTCCTGATCTTGTCTTGTCTGATTCCTCTCTATAAAAAAACGAAAGAGGTCCTTTTCTCCTCTTTCGTTTCTTTTCTAAAAAACAAAAGAGACCCGGTCTTTTCTCCAGGTCTCCCGAACTTGCGCGAAGAAACCGTGGAGCGATCAAAAACCGCGCCACCATCCGTTTATATTTGATTTTGCGTTGTAAAAACGGCAAACGTTCATGAATCTTCTCCTTAAACTGTCTCCGGGCGATATTATCACAGAAATATCAGAGACGCAAGCGTGAACCGCAAAAACGCTGGCGGATTCAGCATGCCTCATAGACTGCGGCGGCCGGCGCTTCGTCCATCTTCCTGTATATCTCCAAGGAATCGAGGTCAACGACCATACCGTCGGTAGCCGCGACGGCGTGCGTCTCCTCCGTATCGAGCTCCGTCAGGAAATGTCCTCCCTCAGGAGAGGTCAGCATCGCGCCAAGGTGCGTCAGGGCCGCGATTCGCGGATGCAGCACCGCGAGCAGGGAGCGCGCCTCTTCGATCGACATGTGGTCGAGGCGGCTTTTAGCGTTGGGAAAGGTGGCATTCAGCGAGAGAAAGCGGCATCCGGCGTACCTTTCGGCAAAGCAGGGCATCAGCCTGCTGTCGCTGATGAGCCCCCAGTCGTTCAGGCCCGCGCGGCGAAATATGTAGCCGAAGCATTCGACGCCGTGGTGGATATGCGCCACCGCCTCCGCCGTCACGCCGCGGCCCAGCTCTATTCGTTTGCCGTCGTCCGGAATCGCGACGCGGGAGACCCGCTTCTGCGAATACTTCAGGACGACCGGGTCCTCGCCGGCAAGCGCGTCCCCGGGCGCGACAAGGAGCCCCCTGTCGTCAAACCCGCCGTGCGTCATACATTCAATGAGCACGTTAACGTCGGTGCTGTGATCCAAATGCTTGTGCGTCAGCATCACAAGGTCTATCGCGTCGGCGGCAAGCGGCGGGACGGCGGCGCAGATGTGCGCCAGGCTCCCCGGGCCGGGGTCGATCACTCCCTGGAGGCCGCCGTAGCGGAACCAGAGCCCGCCCGTGCTGCGCGCCTGCTTTATCATGGAAAAGCGCCCTCCGCTTGTGCCGATATATTTTATGAAATTTTCAGGATAGGAAAATCCGTCTGTCTCTGCCAAACCAAGCGCCTCACCATTTGTATTTGCCTCCATCCCGCTTCAACTCGGCCCGCCTTGCCTCATAGTCGCCGCAGAAGCGTCCGACCAAGGTCCAAAATTTTGCGGAATGGTTCATCTCAAGCATGTGGCATAGCTCATGTACCATCACATATTCCATCAGCGCCGGCGGTACCAGGGCGAGACGGACGCTGAAGGTGATGCTCTGCGAGCTTGAGCAGCTGCCCCACAGAGTTTTTACGTTTTTCAGCGCCACCCTCTTAGGGCCGACGCCGATACGCTTGCACCACGCGGGAAACTCCGCCTGTATCAACTCCCGCAGCCTGTGAAAGTACCAGAGCTCAAAGCGGCGGCGAATCGCTTCGTCGTCGTCGTCGAACGGGGCGGACAAAAATTCTCCCGCCTCAAAGCTCAGGCTGCCGGCGGCAAGGCCGCGGTCAATTCTCAACGGATATTGCCGGCCGCGAAAATAAAACAGGCCGCCTTCCTCATACCTCCGCTCAGCCGCCGGCAGACATGACCTTGTCTTCGCGACCTTATCTATAAACGAGGCGGCATTTTCCCGCAATATGCGTTCAAGCTCTTTCCGCGGGGTGTATACCGGCGCGGCGATGAAAAAATTACTATCACCGTCTACCCCGATCGCGACCCGCTTCCTCCTCGCGTTTCTCCTTAACTCATATCTTATCCCATCTACGGCGATATAATCATTTATCATGAGACATATAATATATCAATGATGGTAAAATTATAAGGCATTGCGCCCCTTTATTTTTATGCGCAAAAATGAAAAAAATGGAGATTAAAAGAGATGCCCGCTGAAAAGACCGGCGCAATACGCCATCCTGAAAATAAAAATAAAATTCGCACGAAGCAGCCGCAGAAAGCGCCCTCCTCCCCGCCGAGAAAGGCATTCCTCCCCGTGAGCTTGGCCGACATGGCATCGCGCGGCTGGGAAGAGCTCGACATCCTCATCGTCACGGGCGACGCCTATGTGGACCACCCGAGCTTCGGCCATGCGATAATCGCGCGCTGGCTCGAGGCGCACGGCTTTCGTGTCGGCGTCGTCTCCCAGCCGGACTGGCGCGGCACGGAGGAGTTCGCGAAGCTAGGCCGCCCGCGCCTCTGCGTGATGCTTTCGGCGGGCAACCTCGACTCGATGCTCAACCACTACACCGCCTCCGGCAAAAAACGCCGCCGCGACGATTACACCCCCGGAGGGGCGGCTGGACGCAGACCGGACAGGGCCACGATCGTCTACGCAAATAGGGTCCGCGAGCTTTGGGGCGACATCCCCCTGGTTATCGGCGGCATCGAGGCCAGCCTGCGCCGCTTCGCGCACTATGACTACTGGAGCGACAGCGTCAGGCGTTCCATACTGACGGACAGCCGCGCCGACCTTCTCGTCTTTGGCATGGGCGAGCTCGCCTCGCTGGAGATCGCGCGCAGACTGGCGGAGGGAGAAGAGATCTCCTCGATAAGTGACGTCGCCGGAACCTGCTGGAAGACACACGACCCGGCGGCGGCCAACGACGCGGTGACACTGGACCCGTTCGCCGAGGTGAGCGCCGACAAGACAAAGTTCGCCGCCTCTTTCAAGCTCTTCTATGACGAAAACGACGGCATACGCGGCAAGCGGCTCATTCAGGACCAGGGCGCCTGGCATGTCGTCCAAAACAGGCCGGCAAGGCCGCTTACGACGCCCGAGATGGACAGGATATACGCGCTGCCCTATACGCGCGCCTGGCACCCGGACTATGACGCTGCGGGCGGCGTGCCGGCCTTTGACGAGGTAAAGTTCAGCATCACGAGCCACCGCGGCTGCTTCGGCGAATGCGGCTTCTGCGCGATATCCTCCCATCAGGGGCGCATCATCCAGAGAAGGAGCGACGAGTCCATCATAAAAGAGGCCGGGCTGCTGACGAAGATGCCCGATTTCAAAGGCTACATCCATGATATCGGCGGCCCTACGGCTAATTTCACCGTCCCCTCCTGTCAGGAGTCCGTCAAACGCGGCTCCTGCAAAGGAAAATCCTGCCTCTATCCGCAGCCCTGCAAGAAACTGCGCGCCGGCCACGAGGATTACATCACGCTGCTGCGCAAGGTGCGCGCGCTGCCGCGGATAAAAAAGGTGTTCATCCGCTCCGGCCTTCGCTACGACTACATCCTCGCGGACAAAAAGGGGGATTTTCTCGAGGAGCTCTGCCGTTATCACATCAGCGGCCAGCTTAAGATCGCCCCCGAACATGTAAGCGAGGGCGTGCTCCGGTATATGCGCAAACCGCCGCGCGCTGTGACGGAAGAATTCCTGAAGAGGTACGCGGAGATGAACGCCAAACTTGGAATGAAACAATTTCTCGTCCCCTACTTCATGTCCGCGCACCCCGGTTCGACGCTGAAGGAGGCGGTCGAGCTGGCGGAATTTATCCGCGACAGCGGCCTGCGCCCCGAGCAGGTGCAGGATTTCACGCCGACCCCCGGCTCGCTCTCGACCTGCATATATCATACGGCCATCGATCCGCTCACGATGCAGCCAGTCTATGTACCGAAGGACCATGAGGAGCGCAAGATGCAGCGCGCGCTCCTGCAGTATTGGATGCCGGAAAACAGGGAGTACGTGCGCAAAGCGCTGATAAAGGCGGGAAGAAAGGACCTGATCGGCCGCGGCCCGAAGGCGCTGGTATATTGACTTTAGGCGGCGAGAGCCGCCTAAACAAAGCCGTGCGGTAAAAATATACGACTCGGAACAATGCAACGACGTATGGCGGCTCTATCACAGGGCAAGAAAAGTTATATTTTCACTTAGGGGATGACTATAAAAAAATGGAGCGGAAGACGGGATTCGGACCCGCGACCCCAACCTTGGCAAGGTTGTGCTCTACCCCTGAGCTACTTCCGCATTGTTACGAACTATTCAATTTTTAGTGGTGGCGGGACCCAGAATTGAACTGGGGACACACGGATTTTCAGTCCGTTGCTCTACCTACTGAGCTATCCCGCCATCCCGAAGGCGAAACTTTTTAAAGTGGCGGAGCTGACGGGACTTGAACCCGCGACCTCCGGCGTGACAGGCCGGCGCTCTAACCGAATTGAGCTACAGCTCCACTCTTGTTGTCCTATGGTGGGCGGGATAGGTTTCGAACCTACGACCCTCTGCGTGTAAGGCAGATGCTCTCCCGCTGAGCTACCCGCCCAACATTTCCCGGTGTCGTACCGCATCAGCGACAACGTTGAATATTATACGGATTTTTCCCGAGATGTCAACCGGTATGAGGCACTTTTTTTAAGGGCGCTGCGGCTCGCGGTAAAGCCGGACCCCCGCCGCCGCCAGGTATTTATGATGTTCGCGCCATTAAAGGCGGGAGAAAATCAGCGTTCCCGGCATGTCAGTCTTCCTGCCGCGGATCTACAGAAAAAAGAGCCTCGCGACTATCACCAGTGTGACCACAATATTGACGCGTATCGAATATATCTCCTCTTCACGCGCCCTTTTCGCGTCAAACGGCTTTTCATTGGCGGACGCCGGGGGGAAGCCCCTTCTGGGCCACGGGAACAGCGCAGGAACGACTCTTTTGTAGTCGGCGTATTCGGCGCCAAACTTCTCCGCAAGAAAATCTTCTTCCGCCGGTATCACGATCAGCGAATAAAGCAGCAAAAAGGCGATCACAAAGGCTCCGACCCAGCCCCAGCTGACCATGAGGGACCATCCGAGACCCATCAGAGCGTTCCCCGCATAGAGCGGATTCCTGACCCAACTGTAGGGCCCCCAGGTGATCAACACCGGGGCGCCTATCACCTCGGTGCGGTATTTGGGAATAAAGCCGGCGGCCCAGAAGCGCAGCATCTGTCCCGCCAGTACGAGCAGCAGCCCCACCATGAATCTGGAAACGTCAAATTCTCCGGGGAAAATGAGTATACCTGCGGCAAATAGTCCCCAGAAAAGGCCCCTTCCCTTAAACGCAAGCGAGCTTATCTTCTTATTTACCTTCATTCTCCGACTCCTTTGTTTTTTTTATAGCTTCTTGTTCAGCGATCATGACCTTATTCGCCCCGCACCAGCCCAGCATACGGACGACGATAAATGTCCCGAGCGCGATGCCTGTGTATTCCGAGAGCAGCCTCCAGGTTACGGCCATGACGCCCGCCACGCTCCACGGTACGAACAGTCCGAAGACGGCAACGGCCCCGCCCTCGGCCGCCCCGCTCGCGCCGGGAGTGGGCACGAAGTAGAGCATAAAGAGGAGCAGGGATTCGGCGAGCAGGCATTGTATGTAATTTACGTTGAACCCCGCCGCCTTGATAAGGCAGGGCATTATCGACATGTAGACTATCAGATGGATGATGGCGAGAACCGCGGAGAGCAGAAGCCACCATTTGCCTGTAGATGAGAAGAGCTTGATATTCGTGTTGTAGGCGTCGATTTCCCGGCTTACCCAACGTACCGCGTTCAGCAGATATCTCGACTTCAATATCCCCATGCGCTTTATCCATACGAGGACGGCGTTGACCCAATGTTTCATCCATTGCGGACGGATGACGCTGACTATGAGCAGGAAGGCGCAGAGTATGATGAATATCACGACGTAACAGACATACCAGCGCATATAGACATATTTTTTGATGATCTCAGGATCAGCGAGAAGGGAGAAGGGCACCACGAGGGCAAGCAAAAAAAGTATCTGCAGCGTGCGCACAAGCGTGATCGCCACCGATTTCCCGATAGATACGCCGTCTTTATAGAGCAGATATATCTGAAAGGGGCCACCGCCGCTCTGCATCGGGGTGATGGCGCAGCCGAAGTAATTTATCCAGACGACGGCAAGTGTGGATCTGAAGGAAAGTTTTTCGCCGGCGGCGCGGGAAAGCGTCATGAATTTGAACGCGTCAAGTATCCAGCCAAGTATGACGAGGCCAGCGGCGCAGAACAGAAGCCCGGGGTCCGCGTTTTTCAGCATCACGAATGTCGAGGCGTCTATACTCCATAACAATACTCCAATTATAGATAGTATGACTATCGCTACAAATATGGTAAAGCTTTTTTGGACGGTCAAAATCTGCCCTCCCCGGTAAACACGGCGTTTATCTTATCATATGCAGACTATTTTAACATAGGCTGTACGGCGGGAAGCGAGAAAAATTCCTCGGCTATCTGCGGAAGCCCTTCTTTCCAGGCGAGCGCGGCCGCCTTCGTACGATCGGTCAGGTCGAGTTTTTTCAGCAGATGGCTGACGTGGTTTTTCACGGTCTTTTCCGAAAGTATCATCCGCTGCGCTATTTCCTTGTTTGTCAGGCCGTGGGACAGCCAGTAGAGCACCTCGCGCTCGCGCGGCGTTATCTCGTTCAGCGGGTCGTCGTAAAATTCGTCCTCGTCCTGCGCGCCGACCGCGGAAAGGATGTACTTGCTGATATAACGCTCGCCGCGGGAGACGGCGCTAAGGGCGTTCATGAATTCCCGCAGGTCGGTGCTTTCAGACATGATGCCCACGCTGGAGCTCTCGCTAGCAAGCGAGAAAAGCTCGGCGGTGGTCTCCCTTACAATAAAGAGGATGTGCATGTCTTTCAGGCGGCGCTTAACTTCGCGCAGTATCTGGACCACGCCTGAGTCCGGCCGCAGTTGGTGTATGACCATCACATCCGGCCTGGCGGCAAGGATTCCGCGGATGGCGTCGGCATCGGTCTCGTTTCGCGTCTCTATCTCAAAATCAGCTTCCTGCGCAAGCACAAAGCGAAGCGCGTCTGTAAATAGTGAGTTTGTATCCGCGAGAATTATCCTATTTTTTTTCATGCCGCCATCCCTTCCGCTCATTATGAGACATTCTGTGATAGGATTATAAAATTATATCAGTTACACCAGCCTAAAGGAGGCATTTTTTCTGAAACAGAACTTTGAGGAACTTTATCCCTTATCAAAAAAAATATCGCGCTTCACAGGAGAAGCCATAAGGGATTATAGCATGATACGCCCCAATGACAGCATACTGATCGGACTTTCGGGCGGAAAAGACAGCCTTTTGCTGGCGCTGGCGCTGGCGGCGCTGAAAAAACGCAGCCCAGTGCGCTTTTCGCTGCGGGCCTGCCTCATAGACCAATCCAACGGCGCGATGGAGCCGGAGCTTCTGGCTGAATATCTGGAGACGCTCGGCATTCCGCTGACGATCATAAAACATCCGACGTACCAGATCATGAAGGAACGCGACGAACGCTCCCCCTGCAGCCTCTGCGCGAACATGAGGCGCGGCATCCTCGCCAACAGCTCGAAGGAGCTTGGCTGCGGCGTGATCGCCCTCGGCCATCATAAGGACGACGCGGCGGAGACGGTCTTGATGAACCTCTTTTACGGCGGGCGCTTCAAATGCTTCCACCCCCACCTTTACATGAGCCGCACAGGGATACGCGTCATCCGCCCTTTTGTCTACGTTGAGGAGCGCCGGATAAGATTAGAGGCGGAACGGCTCGCGCTGCCGGTGATAAGCTCCTGCTGTCCCTACGGCGACAAGTCGAAGCGCAAAAGCACGAAGGAGATAGTCGCCTCGCTCGAAAAGGAGATCCCCGAGCTCAAGAGCAACATCGCGCACGCGCTGAGACACCTCAGGGAAAATGAAAGCTGGCCTGAGGGAATGCTGAATGAATAGGCGCGAAGTATCTGCCAGGAGCGACCGGCGGTCAGGTGCCGCCCTCTTAGGGACGCCGCAATATAAAAGCAGGGAGCGTTGATACTATTATCCCCGCTCCAGTTATACGGTCCTGCCGTTTTTGATATAGTCCCAGAGGGCGTCACGCTCCACGGAGAGGAATTCCCCGGACGGAAGATCCTTTAATGTGAGCTTGCCTATCTTCCTGCGGAAGAGGCGGCGGACGTCGTTATCGAGCGCTCTCGCCATCAGGCGTATTTCGCGTTTGACACCCTCGCCCAACACCACCTCGAACCAGCATTGAAGCGGCGTACGCCCCATGCGGCGCACGGATATCGGTTTGAGAAAATGTTCCTCCGCCCGCACGCCCCCGCTCCAGCGTATGAGGCGCTCCTCGTCCAGCGGCTTGCGCAGCTCGACCTCGTAGGTCTTCGTAAAGCCGTTCCTCGGGTGGATCAGTTCCTGGGAGAATATCCCGTCGTTAGTAAGGATGATGAGCCCCTCGCTGTCGCGGTCGAGCCTCCCTACGGGGAAGAGACGGAAACGGTCCAGCTCCGGCGGCAAAATGTCGATCACCGTACGTTCGCGCGAATCTTCGACGGCGCAGAGAACGCCCTTCGGCTTATGAAAGATAAGATAGCGCTGTTCCACGGGTGCGACGGCACGGCCGTCGAGCTCCACGCTGTCGCCCGGGACCACCTGACGGCCCGGCTCGCATACGGTCTCGCCGTTTATCTTTACCCGTCCCGCGGTTATATATTCTTCGACCTTACGGCGCGCTCCCGCGCCGCACATAGCCAGATATCTGTTAAGGCGGACGTTTTCCTCACTCATCGCCCAGCTCACTCTCCCCTTCCCCGCACGAAGCCTCTCCGTCGCCAATGGCGGAAAGCTCCTCGTCCGCTTCGCACTCCTCGCGCAGCTCTTCCAGCGTCGGCAGCGCGCTGATGCTGGAGAGCCCGAATATTTCAAGAAATTTGTTGGTGGTACGGTAGCGCCGCAATGATTTTCTCCTGTTCTCGCGGCGAGGCCTGTCGATAAGGCCGTTTTTCAGCAGCGTTTCGACGACACGGTCGCATCGCACGGAACGGATCTCCTCGATCTCCGCCATCGTGATCGGCTGATTGTAGGCGATCACGGAGAGCGTCTCAAGAGCCGCGCGCGACAGCCTGATACGCTGCATCGAAAGGTAGGCGGAAAAGCTCTCCACAGTGTCGGCAAGGTCGGGGGCCGTCGCCATCTGCCAGCCGCCGGCCAGGTTCAGCAGCGTCAGCCCTCTGCCCTTCGCATAGAGGCTCTTTATCGCGGCAACGGCGCGATCCACGCGTTCGGGCGAGACCCCCAGATGGTCGGCCATCGTCACCGATGAGACCGGCTGCGGCGAAACAAAAAGCAGCGCCTCTATCTGCCGTTCGAGAAGCCCCATATTTTCATTTTCTTCAATCTGCGGCAATCTCAACACCTCCAAGTGTCTCCGTCTGTATGATATGCACCATACCGAGGCGCGACATTTCAAGCAGCGCCAGCAGGGTGACGATCAGCGTCTTCGGGTTCCTGTCGGAGAGCAGCTCTCTCAGAGAGAGCCGCCGCCCGCGTACGATGCGGAGCAGTTCGTCCATGCGCTCCTCGATCTGCCGCTCCTCGGGGACCGCGTCGGGGATCTCGTCCCAAAGCACCGTGTCCTCCTCGTATTCCGCGGCGCGCGTCCGCTCCTCATAGAGGGCCAGTATCTCCCACCACTTCGCGGCGAGCGTCTCAAGATCACCGATATCGTAATAATAATTGTCCTCTTCGTCCGTCACGCGCAGGAAACATCGCTCGCGCCGTTCCTTAGCGGCGGCCAGCCGGCGCGCCGCGGCGCGAAAAGGGCGATACCTCCTGATGATCGCTTCGAGTTCTTCCTCCGTCTCGATATAATCACCGGCGAGGGAGTCGTCGGGCTCCTCCGGCTCCTGCCCCGGAAACAGTGAATGCACCTTGCGCAGCAGCAAGCGGCTCGCGAAGGAGAAAAACTCAGCCATTTCGTTGAGGGTAGCCCCCTTCGCCTGCACGAGAAAGTTTATGTACTGCGTGACAAGCTCCGTGAGATTCAGCTTCAGCGCGTCCATCTCGCGGGATTCCACCAAATGGCAGAGCAAATCAAGCGGTCCGGAAAAGCTGCCCAGTCGGACCTCAAATCCAGCCGCCTTATTTTCTCCGCTGTTTTCTACAGTCTTTTCCTCTTCCACCAAGACTTCCCTAATGTATGAGGTTCATCGCCGAATAGACGTTTTCCATCGTGCCCTCCGCGACCTTGCGCGCGCGCGCCGCGCCCGTCTCAAGTATCTGCTTGAGATCGTCGGGGCGCTTCGCAAGCTCCGCGCGGCGCTTCTGGATGGGGTCCATCATCTCCGTGAGATGCGCCATCAGCTTCTTCTTACAGTCGACACAGCCGATGCCGGCGTTCAGACAGCCCTCGTGTATCTCGGCAAGCTCCTGCGCGTCCTTATTGAAGAACTTGTGTACATCCCAAACGGGACACTTTTCGGGCGTTCCCTTATCCGTCCGGCGTTCGCGCGCCGGGTCGGTCATCATCGTGCGCACCTTGCCCCAGATCGTCTCCATATCCTCGGCGATCTGCAGCGAATTTCCGTAAGATTTGCTCATCTTGCGGCCGTCTGTCCCCGGCATCTTCGCGGCTGGCGTCAGCAGCGTCTCCGGTTCCGGGAAGACCTCGCCGTAGAAGCCGTTGAAGCGGCGCGCCACCTCGCGCGTCAGCTCAAGATGCGCGCTCTGGTCCTCGCCTACCGGCACCCCCCATGATTTATAGAGCAGGATGTCCCCCGCCATCAGCACGGGATAACCGAGGAAGGCATAGGTCGAAAGGTCCTTATTCTGCAGATTGAGTATCTGCTCTTTATAAGTCGGGCAGCGCTGGAGCCAGCCGAGCGGCGTGATCATCGAAAGAGCGAGGTGGATCTCCGCGTGCTGCTTAACGTGCGACTGGATGAAGATCGAGGACTTCTCGGGATCGACGCCAACCGCGAGCCAGTCGAGCAATATCTCGTAGCAATTCTCCTTCACCTTGCTCGGGTCCGCGTAATCCGACATCATCGCGTGCCAGTCGACGATGCCCCAGAAGCAATTATATTCATTCTGCAGCTTCACCCAGTTGATGAGCGCTCCCGCCATGTGGCCGTAATGGAGGCGCCCCGTGGGCCTCATACCGCTGAAAATCCTCTTTCTCTCATCCATCACACAAAACATCCTTTCAATTACATTTGTAAATTATATGCGCCCATGTTCAAAAGGCGCGGTTTTTTCTTCGATAAGCGTGACGGGAAGGCCCGTCTCGGCCTCGATCACAGCTCTCAATGCCGGCAGCGAAGCCCGCTCCATCTCGCCGTGGTCGGCGCTCACGAGCGCGAGCCCGGCGTCGAGCGCCTCCTGCCGGTAGTGATAGGATAGGTCTGCGGTAATGAAACAATCCGCGCCAGACGCCAGTGCCTCGCGCCAGAATTCCTGACAGGCCCCGCCGCCGAGCGCGACGCTCCTTATCATCCGATCGCCGCCGTAGATGGTAAAATTAGAGAGACGCCATCGCTCATGCAGCAGATCCGAAAGTTCGGCAAGCCTGACGGCAGAGGGAAGCTCCCCCGCCGCCCCCATCCCCCACGCGCCGCTGTCCGCGGGGACCAGCGGTTTGGCCTTCTCCACCCCCAGCAACGAAGCCAGCTCAAAATTCACGCCCTCCGGCGACGAGTCCCAGTTGGTATGCGCCGCGTATACCGCGACCTCCTGCCGGATCGCGGAAAAGAGCGTGCGCCCCACATAGTCATCGTTCACCACAGACTTCAGCGGGTGAAAGATCAGCGGATGGTGAGTAACGAGCAACCCGCAGCTAAGCGAAGCCGCGGCGGCGACCGTCTCCGGCGTCGCGTCAAGCGAGAGGGCGATCCGCGATACCTCCGCACCAGGAGCGCCCGCGGCAAGGCCGGGATTATCCCACGGCTCCGCCCAGCTCTTCGGTATTCTTTTTTCTATCCTTGAAATAACCTCAGAAAGCTTCATCTCCGCACCCCCGCTCTATTACATCAGATAATTGTATAACAGCGGCGTGGGAACGTCAAAGACATATGCGCCTGGCGGACGCATCGACAGGTCACAGAGGATAAATTGGCTTTTATAAGTGATTATGAGAGAACGACAAATTGGGGTTTATCTTGTCATGCCGGGCTTGCCCCGGCATCCAGTGGCTTCAGGTTTGTTCCAACATCGATTGTAAAACAAAAACCAACGCCACTCGGCTCCAGCTCGGAGGCCGGAGCGACGGAAGGGCAGAGCGCTAAATCGCAATTTACCATTCTCTCGCAATCGCTTACAAGCATAAATTTATACTCTGTCAATTTGCTGGTGCGTTTATCATGGCGCTCCGGCAGAAAAGATGTTGGTGTGAAATCTCGAAAGGTATACGAAAAGAGACGATAAAGACAGGGGCTGCGGCGTCCGCTGTGTAGATGGTTTTTGTTATTATGGAGATTGTTATCACCTCTTTTAGTCAGTTATAATTGTTTCTTCTTCTTATAATGCACCATAATGAAAAACACCCTCCGTGACTGGGTTTGTCAGGGGAGGGCGTTTGGTTGGTTATGGAATGTCAAGACTGGCTAGTCTATATGTTCTTCTTTGTTCTGCCAGTATTGTTTGATATGTTTTCTTTTGGGCTTATGCTCTTTGACTTCGCGAAGGATGCCTTGTCTTTGTGCCTCTTCGAGAGTGTATCCTTCTGGGGCTTCATACATTTTGCATCCACCAGGTCCGCACGCTATTATCACTTTTGACATCGACATCACTTACCTTTCTTTACGACTGCCCGTAACGTATCAGTTTTTGCAGGTCTGTCTCGGCTGTATTTGACTGATTATACCGCCAGGCAGATTTAGGCGCAAGTTCTGGAAATTCGCGTTTGAGCCGGTTTCTGGCTTCTATGCGGTATTTGCCGATGACGGAGTTGAGTTCTTTCATGCGTGCGTCGCCTTCGGGCACTTTCTGGTATGTTGCGGAGCAGGCCTCGCGTTCGAGGGCCTGCATGAGCGTGAGGCCTCCGATTTTCAACGTGCCGTGGAGTTCGCAGAGGCGGCTGTATTGTTCGTCGGATAGACGGACGCCGTTTTGGGTCCTGGACGGCCCTCCGAGTTTCGCGCCGTAGGAGAGGAGTTCGGCGTGTATCTGGTCGTCTGTGCTCTCTTTGTAAGGTACGAAGTTGACAAGGCTGTAGTCTCCGAAGGTCCTGGCCTCTCCCGTGAGCCATGAGTATTGGGTCGGCAGATCGGCGGAGAGTCCCGGGGTCCTGGCTTTGAGGCGGTCGAGGAAGTCGGAGGCCTCTTTCATGTAGGGATCTTCGACGCCGGTGTCGCGGGCGAGGCGTATTGAAACAACTATCCAATCACTTCAATACGCCATACGACACGCCTGCGTCCCCTCGCGGGGGTGAGTTGAAATCATCTGTTCATCAGCGGAGAAACGGACGCGGAGATGTTTTCGTCCCCTCGCGGGGGTGAGTTGAAATTGCAGAGGGGCCCGATCCCGAAAAAACTACCGACGTTTTCGCCCCCTCGCGGGGGTGAGTTGAAATGCGATAAAACTAAGGTATCGATCAATACCGTTTGTTTTCGTCCCCTCGCGGGGGTGAGTTGAAATTGTATGGTAGCTCTCCCCTGTCGCACATCGATGTTTTCGTCCCCTCGCGGGGGTGAGTTGAAATCGAGCTGCTAGATGTTGATAAAAACTGCACAGACGTTTTCGTCCCCTCGCGGGGGTGAGTTGAAATAATTGTATTCAGCGCCGCCGCTCTGGTTGGAGTGTTTTCGTCCCCTCGCGGGGGTGAGTTGAAATTACGATTTCATATCCGTTTCTTCCTGCCCAAGCTTGGTTTTCGTCCCCTCGCGGGGGTGAGTTGAAATTTGATGTTTTTGGGGATGGCGCACGCGACGTTGAGTTTTCGTCCCCTCGCGGGGGTGAGTTGAAATTCAACGTATCCAAGCTGAGATAACAGCTTTTCACGTTTTCGTCCCCTCGCGGGGGTGAGTTGAAATCTAACTAAGGGGCTTATACCATGCCGCCTATAGGCGTTTTCGTCCCCTCGCGGGGGTGAGTTGAAATCTTGCCGTGTATCCACTGTAGAAATAGGATAGGTTTTCGTCCCCTCGCGGGGGTGAGTTGAAATGATTAAGTTAGAATTGATTATCTCACCTTACAGTTTTCGTCCCCTCGCGGGGGTGAGTTGAAATTGTAAAAGTAAATGGCCGCCGTATTAAGTTTGAAAGTTTTCGTCCCCTCGCGGGGGTGAGTTGAAATTAATTACATGCTCGTGATGTTTGCGATGTTTAGTTTTCGTCCCCTCGCGGGGGTGAGTTGAAATCTTCTTTATCTATCACATCGCCTCACCTCCTTTCGTTTTCGTCCCCTCGCGGGGGTGAGTTGAAATCAACTAATCGGGGTTAAAATCGTAACAATGATGTTTTCGTCCCCTCGCGGGGGTGAGTTGAAATGAAGCACGCCTTCGATCAAGAGATTCGGCGTTGTGTTTTCGTCCCCTCGCGGGGGTGAGTTGAAATGGCCTCATAGTACATGGTATTTACCCGCTTGCGTTTTCGTCCCCTCGCGGGGGTGAGTTGAAATCGAAATGGACTACTGCTCGAAGTGTGGGAGTTTTGTTTTCGTCCCCTCGCGGGGGTGAGTTGAAATATGGATGGTTTTGCGGCCGACGGCGTGACGCCGTTTTCGTCCCCTCGCGGGGGTGAGTTGAAATATAGATGCTTGAGCTGACCGTCACGCGTACCGCGTTTTCGTCCCCTCGCGGGGGTGAGTTGAAATCTACGACCGCGTAGCGCAGAAACTGGCGATGAGGTTTTCGTCCCCTCGCGGGGGTGAGTTGAAATTAGGAGCTACGCTATCTTTTTGCGCGGCGTTATTGTTTTCGTCCCCTCGCGGGGGTGAGTTGAAATTACGGACCTGACGAAATTTGTAAGTGGCCAAAGTTTTCGTCCCCTCGCGGGGGTGAGTTGAAATTCGAAGTGTGGTAGTTTCGGTCATGTTGACGATGTTTTCGTCCCCTCGCGGGGGTGAGTTGAAATTGGGCGGCGATGATAGTGGTGCCCGAGCCAGAGGTTTTCGTCCCCTCGCGGGGGTGAGTTGAAATAATGGCAGAGATGAAGAAAGTTGTTACACCGATGTTTTCGTCCCCTCGCGGGGGTGAGTTGAAATGAAATGATATGGTAACGGAAATTAAGAAAAATGGTTTTCGTCCCCTCGCGGGGGTGAGTTGAAATCAACTTAATTAAGCTCTCTTTCCGTTTTGGGTGTTTTCGTCCCCTCGCGGGGGTGAGTTGAAATCGGCGCACCATTTGCCTTATCAGCGATGGGGCGCGTTTTCGTCCCCTCGCGGGGGTGAGTTGAAATGAAGTACCGCGTCTACTGCCGCAAGAATGAGAGCGTTTTCGTCCCCTCGCGGGGGTGAGTTGAAATTCCTTGAAATCGTTGTATCCCTGCGCGACCGCGTTTTCGTCCCCTCGCGGGGGTGAGTTGAAATCCATACTCTACTATATATATAGGGTGTGGATAAAGTTTTCGTCCCCTCGCGGGGGTGAGTTGAAATTGGATAGGCAATACTTTTGATTTTGGAAAGGGGTTTTCGTCCCCTCGCGGGGGTGAGTTGAAATCAGAAGAAGAACTCGGCTGTTACTTTGGCTACATGTTTTCGTCCCCTCGCGGGGGTGAGTTGAAATGCAGTACTCCATAATGATTTTACGGGCCTGACTGGTTTTCGTCCCCTCGCGGGGGTGAGTTGAAATAATCCTGACCGCTATATAAGGCAAATCCTTGAGGGTTTTCGTCCCCTCGCGGGGGTGAGTTGAAATCCGAAGCGCTACCGCTTCGTATTCTCGATGCCTGTTTTCGTCCCCTCGCGGGGGTGAGTTGAAATGAGAATGACGGCAATACAGAAGAAGCCGCGAAACAGTTTTCGTCCCCTCGCGGGGGTGAGTTGAAATTCGGCTACGGCTGTGAAGGCGCGATTAGGGAGGTGTTTTCGTCCCCTCGCGGGGGTGAGTTGAAATCATTGCTTTTTCTCCCCCTTTCGAGAGCATAAAGTTTTCGTCCCCTCGCGGGGGTGAGTTGAAATCGGCAGGGGAAAATACCGGGAGCAGTTCAGATAGGTTTTCGTCCCCTCGCGGGGGTGAGTTGAAATTCGCGGCATCGCCGACCGTCTGTAAAATCGGGATGTTTTCGTCCCCTCGCGGGGGTGAGTTGAAATGGTACCGGTAAAATATACAGCTTCAGCAATATTTTTTCCATCGTTTTCCGCGAACTTCAATTTTTAATACAAAACACGGTCGGTATTTTTCATGAAAATCTATTTTTTTACAGGAATGATCAGCATCGCGAACAGTCCGTCTCCTTTAGAGCTTTTACCTCATATCATCGCGGAGATTCTGTCGCTTTCATGCCGCCCATCCCAAGCGTCGTCTTTATCCCCGTGCCGCATAATGTCCCCAGAGAGAGAAGCGCCCGCAGCAATTGCAGCATCGGCGCGGAAAGGCGCGCGTTCAGCGTGGCCGTTCCGCAAAAAGCCGGTATTTTGTTTCCCTTCAAGGCATAGTAAACGCTTTTAAGATTATAGCCCGTTATTTTTACGCCGGCCTCCAGCATGGACATCGCCTCTTCGTCGTCCATTGAATTTTCAGGAAAGACATCATTCCATGTCTGCGCGGCGCTGCGCACAATATGTCTCACCGACGGAAATATCTGGTATTCGCCGCCGCTGCGGTAGGACGCGGGAGAGAGAAAACGGAGGAAGAACCTCGATGCGTCACGGTTCGCGCCGGGGATCTCAAGCAGCTCGGAGAGGCTGCTTATTTCTATCACGCTTTTTTCTTCCACTGTCAACGTTGTTTTTTTCGATCTGAGGGTAAATTCCCGGTTTTTCGTGAGCAGCGGGGCGATCTCTTCCTGTTCTTCTTTTTTCCACAGCGTGATTCTCCAGAGAGCGCCGGCGCCGCCCTCCATGGGCATAAGGTATTGCGAAAGGGAGGGGCGTCCCTCCTCATGAAGGTTCTGAGCGGTCCGTGTTCCCGCCAGCTCCAGCAGCGCCGCGTAGAGGGGGTAGGCGTCCGCATATTCAAGCGGCGCCTCCCCGCCGCGCCGCTTCAGCCTCAGAGTATATTCTTTTATCATTTCAGGCGCGCTCCTCTATGTCCACACGGCATATCCCCATCTGACATTTGACGGAGCCGCGTCCGTTCGGCTCTATATATTCCGTGTATTTCAAGGTATGCGGAGATACGCCGGTTTCCACATCCCCTTCGTGTTTGTGTTTTGCGTATTTTTTGGCCATCAGCGCGGCGGCAAGCCGCAGAGCGCTTTCATAATCCCTGCCGGGATAGAGGATGTTTTTCCCGAAATAGCCGCAGCCTCCGCCGAGAAGGATGCAGTTGCTGAAATCTTCTTTTACAGCCCCCTGCGGAAGGCTGAATTTATCGGCGTATGTCCGGCTATAGTATCCGCCGAATTCTTCAACCGCCTTTTTGATATATCCGGCGTCTATTTTTCCGCTCTCCGGCTTGAGTGTGAGGATGAACTCGGCTTCCGTCCCCGGACACAGGCACTCGCGGGCAATGTTCAGCCGCCCCTCATATCCGCCTTTGGATACGTCGATCTTCCGGCACAGCGTGAGCGAGGGCTGGGCAAGCGGCGCGCTGTCGGAGATGGAGAGGGCCGACATCACGCTGTTGAGAGCGTTTGCCTTTTCCCCCGCTCTGTCAAGCGTGTGGAGATGCTTTATTTCTATTTGAGCGGCGGGATTTTTCTTCGCTATTCTTTCATTATCCAGGAATTCTTCCCGTCCGGCGTCCCGCAGCATCTTTGTCAGGATGACGGTGCGCAGCGCGCCCTTCAGGGAGCTGCCGGGAATGTACGGGCGGTTGGCGGTGTCTTTTATAAAGGCTTTGATCTCGATCAGCCTCCCCTGTTCGACGGCGGCGCCGGCGTCGGCGCTGTATTCGATAAGCCCGGGGATGCTTTCGGGACGGACGCGAAGATCTTCAAAGAATTTTGAAAGGGACGCGCCGGAGAGCGAGAAGCTTTCAAAATTCTGTATTCGCCCTTTTTCAACGATCCACCGCATCAGGATTTCTGGGTTTATGATGTGGATCTTCCGTGTATCTCTGTCATAAAAGTATTCATTTTTTTGGTAGCTCAGCCCCGACCCGATGAAGACTGGTGTGGCTACGGTTATTTTTATCCTGTAGTTTTTGAGCTGGTTCACTGGTAGTCCACCCCCAGAAATATCGGCTTTGAATATCTGTAAACGGGGTGCGCGCCGCCGCGCGCGACATTATAGAGCGTTCCGGTATATTTTTTTCGGAAGAGCGAACCGGCGCCCAAGAAGTACTGCGTGTCTTTTTTGCGCGACGCGCCATAGCTTTCGGAGGCGACAAATCCACCGCGCCGCCGCAGCGTGGTCAGGGAACCTTCCATAGCCTCCCCAAGCTCTTCGTCCGACGGAAGCGAGGTGGTAAGGCTGAGATATGCCTGAGCCTTTTCCGTCGTCAGCATACGCCACAGCCTCTTCGTCTGTTCGTCGTAGGCATCTTCCTCATACGTAAGGTCATATTCGTCGGCTATTTTAAATTTGCCGTACCCCGCGCTGACTTTTCCGCCTATCCCTCCCATGCCGAGGAGCCTCAGCAGACGTTTTACGGTCTTCAATTTTTTTTCGTCCCCGCAGGCGATGAGGCCGTGGAGGCCGCATCCTCTGTTGAAGACAGAGGTCGTCACAAAGTATGGATTGCTCTTTTCCAGACCTTTCAGGGATACTTTTTCAACAATTTCGGTTTCCGCAAAGTTTTTGAATATTCCCTCCGGCTCAAAAAGGGACCGCCCCTCCATTGAGTCTATATATTCTTCCAGCCGCAGCAGCGGGATGTATTCCAGACTTTTCATCGCTTTTTTTCGGTCTGCCTCAAGCGCCTCGCCAAAGGTCTTCGGCAGCAGGGCCGGCTTGGGAATGTAGATATCGTCTCCGTGATATGGAAAGAGGTCGCTGAATAGGACGTCACCTCTTTTCGCCCCTTCGCAAAGGTCGGAAACGGCCTGCGCGCCGCCGTCCGCCGCGGCTTCACAGCAGAGGGCGGAGAAGAGCGTGTCGGCGCAAATCGAGGCGCGCGAACTTTCAAGTGATTTCGCGCTCTCCCCGCTTCCGCAGTGAAGCGGCGTTATAAAGGAAATTTTATATAGATAGTAGTTCATATTCCTCTATTTCCCTGAAGGTCTCATTCAGAAGCCGCACATCCTCCTCTTTAAGGCTGCCGCCAGACTGTGTCAGCCTGATGTTTTTAAAGCTGACGCGCCCGCTGCCGCGGCTGCCGTGGCCGCCTAGATAGTCCATCTGAAGCAGGCGCATGGCCGCCGCTAGGTTTGCCATGTCCTCTTTTATCTCTTCTTCATTCTCGGGGATGTTGTAGGTGATGACGGCTAAAAACTCCGCGCCGCTTATCACGCGTTCTATCTGACGCGGGTTTGCCTGGCATGAGATCCGGTCAAGCGCGTTTTCAAATTTCACCTCGCGCAGGCCGACGGCTTCGAGTTCCTCCGCGTTGGAAACGAAGGCGTCCGAGAACTGAAGCCTTGATCTCATTATCGGTTCGCTGGCGCCGAAGAGTCTCTTTATCGCTTCGCAGTCCTGGTTTGGTTCGGCGGCCCTTTTGTCACCCTGCAAGTGTGCGGCAAGCAGCGAACGCAGCTTTCCTTTGAGGCTGCTTCCGGGAATTATCGGCCTTCCTGTGCGCGGGTCGTCGATTACGGGCTTGTCAACAGCTCCTATCGGCGAGAAGGCATCGCTTCCTCCGATGTGCATTCCCGTCAGTACTCTCAGTGTGGTGGTTATTTTTATTTTGCCTCTCATTGCTCTGCCTCCTCTAGTTTTCCCCGCCCAGATACCGGTGCCACGCTACCAGTGCTTCCATATATTCCGCAAAACGGATAAATTCCGCCCTGCTTTTGCCGATACCCTTGATGTAGTTCAGCAGTTTTGCCTTTTCCGCAAACTCTTTTACACCATTGTCGCGCCCCGCGTCGTAAGCGATACGGACACGAGCCATACTCAGCCTTTGTATGTTTGCCTGATTCAGCTCCGCGTTTTTGTTAAACCTCTCTTCATTCAGGATATCTGTCACCAGCGTCAGTATCTTTCTGATTTTGCTGGCCGTTATATTAAATTTAAGGTTGCCATGCTTGTCTGTCGTGCGCAGGGAGAGCATTACGGCCTCCGCTTGGTCGACATACTCTGCCGGCAGCTTTTCCGCGGGCACCGGCTGCGGCTGCGGCTGCGCGCTCTGCGGCTGTCTGTTGTTATATGCTGCCCTTGTATCTTGCCGTTGGTAATTGTTCCTGTTTCCCCCTGGTCCAACCATCTTATTACGCGCCCCTCTTTCTTGTCAGATATACATATATTTGGATGGCGGTTATGAGTTCGCCTCTGTCCTTACCGTCTGTTATCCACAGGTATGTTTGTTTCGCGAATTCACCGTAGGCCCTCTTTTTTGCGCCCTCTTCTTTTGGCTCAAGACGCGTCAGCAGGTAGGCGCAGCGCGCGATATTTATTTTTTTATCTGCCCGCCGCAGCAGTTGAAGAAGTTTATATAGGAAGGCCTTGCCCCGTTCCGAGTCCTCCCCGTCCAAAAACTTGCCCAGCAGCCGTAGTTTAGGGACCACTCTCGATGAGAAGTCATCCCACTTATATGTGTAGCCCTCATCCGCGGTGAAGAGCGTAAGGGAATCTTTTCCCGGAACCCGCTTCGATTTTTCTTCCAGCTCCGCCGCCAGATGCGCGCCTCTATAGATGGGATATTTGTAAGGGTATATCGCGATGCCAGCCGATATGGTGAGAGCGCCGCCGGTGAATTTCTTAAATGCATTGCGTATGTCGACAGCGCTTTCCAGTATATCGTCCCATGCCCCCACCATGAAGATGTCGTCTCCTCCGGAATAGACGATAAGCGCTTTTTTAGCGGCGCCGGCGCCCGAAAGCAGGAAGGGGGCGAGTTCTCCGTCCTTGCCGCTCAGCAATGTGTTTAAATGATACTTGAAGAACATGGAGAGCTGTCTTGAGAGCGCCGCCGTGCGAGAAAGCGTTTTGTAACGCTCACGCTCTTCCGCGCTCAGCGTCTTGCCGGTGCGTTCAAAGCCGGAAGTGAAGGTCCTGCCAAGGTTGTCCACGTCTGCGCGGAGGATGGCGATCCGTTTTACGCCGTTTGCCTCTTCCGCCAGATTTTCGAGATCTTTATCGTAGACGTAGTCACCCATATAAAGGTTGGTGCTGTAGTTGTAGCCGGAGTGCGGGCTGTTTTTGCTGTAGACGCGAACGGCCTCCCCATTCTTTATCTTTGTCAGCGCTTCGTCATGGTTTTTAAATTGTATGTGTCTTGGCTTTTCAGTATAAATGTTAGGAACGTTTAAATATTTTTCTCCCTCTTGGTCATCTTCCAAAACTACGGCGAATATCTCCTTTTTTAGTATCTCGGAAGAGATCCCGGCAAATGTTGAACACCATTCGCAAAGTTCCTCATCGGGCCGCAGCTTCGCAGCAGTGCCGCAGATTTTGCACTCGCGCGCTCCGCTCTCACTCCCCGCCTTGTTGAGTTCGCGAAGCTCTTCCGCGCCGTACCGGCGAAGCTTTTTCTCGGAGATCAGGCGGCTTAGCGACCGGTAGATGCCGGTGTAGGGTGATTTTTCCGCCGGCGTGTTTTTAAGACTGTTCGCGGATACGGGAAGCCAGCCGCAGGCAAGGTAGAGCGTGTCGCCGAACTGCCGCCGGAGCCATAGGTTTGTATTTTTCTCAAATTTTTCCAGCGCGGTACGGGACTGCCGCGTGTTGGGGAGCAGCATGTAGCTGTGGCCGCCTCCCGTGTATATCAGATTCGCGCGCGACAGGCCGCACTCCTCAAGTATCTCGTCCATGAGGTATTCCATCAGCATCTCAAGTACGAAGGATCTGCTGCGCAGTGATTTCAGCGCCTCTTTGGAGGCCACTCGATAAATGAATTTTTGAATGCCCGAAAAGTCGCAGGAGAAGAAGAGAAAAGCCTCCTCTTTCATGAATTCTTTTTCTTTGTCCAGAAGCTCCATTTTGTAGTTCGTCCTGCCGGCGTCTTCAAGGTAGGCGCATATGGAGGCCGCCGCGGCCGCGGTTATTTTGGCGTGGTCAAAGAGCGAGATGTCGGCGACCTCTTTTGTCGAGGTGCTTGATGGGATGAAGGATAAGGTGCTTTCAAGCTGACAGAGCAGTGAGTTAATATATGAGCCATTGAACTCTATGCTCTCCAGCTCATGTTTCAACTCTCTCGTTTTTTGCTGATAGAGCGCGGTCGTAAGCTGACCGGCATCTTCCCGCGGATAATTTGCCGTCGGTGATAGGTTCCGCGGGCAGCAGGCCAAATTGCGTGAGCCTCCGTTCAGCAGATTGAATACCGAGGCAAGGGGCATTGTGCGTATAAACGGCGCACGCTCGTGAGCTTCGCCTTCCTCGGGAATCTCTTCGCGACGGTCGGCTCCGGCCGCGATATTGTCAGCGATATATACGATGTAGGCCGGCGAGGAAGACTGGAGTTTGGCCCCTCTTATCGCCGTTCCGTGATGATATCGCAGACAGTCCAATATCTCGGAAGCCTCTGAGAATGCGGCGATATTCTTCAGCCATTTGTAACCGATGGCGCTGTGGCTGCCGCTTTCTATCTCAGCACGATAGATGACTTTGCCGATGTCATGGAGCAGACCGCCTACAGCCACCGTTTCTTTTCGACTGGTCACTTGATCACCTTCCGTTTCTTGTTATCTTCTATCTATTTAGAATTGCTATCCCTTTAGAGCCTCTTTTATAAGCTCGTTCATCTCGCCGTATGAATTTTTTATTTTTCCCTGCGGAATACCATAAAGCTCCGCCGCCTTGAAGAGCATGTTCAGGATCCCTGCCGGAGCGGAGGCACAGCCATTTTCTCTGGTTTTTTTCTCTATTAATTCCGGCGTGATCGCGATGATCTCATGAGCGGCGATATTCCTGACGGCAGATTCCACATTCCTGATGTTTTCAAAGAGTTCCGCCGCCATTTTATCGGCACAGAAGGCTTTTAAAATGCAGAGCATGTTCTTCGATGACAGATAGTCGTCTTTATAGCAGTTAAACTGCGCATCAAGCATTTCGAGGATCTTCATTCCCTCTGAAGTGCGCTCTAATTTGTAACGTTTCAGTTTTAGGCTGTATTCGCCGCTGCTGTCACAATATTTTCTTATATCGATTTTCAAGACCTTTGATATGTAATATTCAAACAGATCCGCGATCAACGGCGTGAGGCCGCGGATGAAATCGGCCAGTTCGCCGCGTTTCAGTTTGACGTCGAGCCAAAGCAGGTATTCGGCGATGTTGCGAAGGTCGGAACTCTCTACGGGGATGATTTTCACCCCCGTCTCCTTCAAGGAAATCTGGATTCTATTCAGATTAAGCTGTGCTCTGGCCGCAGCGGCATCGAGGAGTTTCAGGGCGAGAGGCGGGATTTTATCTCCCAGTCCGACGGCGATTGAAAGCGCGGCGTGGTAGTCGTAGGCCTCGACATGTTTGATAAGCGTTTCCCTCTTTATCCGCGCGGCCAGATTCAGACTGCCGGATACTTCCGAGCGGTCTTCAAAAGTTTCTGTTTCATTATCCTCGTCGCAGGCCCATTCGGTCTCAAGATCATAGTTGACTGCGGGTGCTCTGTGTTTGTTGCATTTTTTTTCAGGAGTGGCTACCTGTATTGCCGTGAGTCTTTCTACAGAGCCAAGCGCCGCTATAAACTGCAGTGCGCTCTTCATCGCCGGCGTCCCGGAGGATATGTTGACAAGTATCTCGCTTTCCGGGTTCTCATCACTTATTTTTTTCAGGCGTTTTTCAAATTCTTCATAAAAAAGGTCAAACTTATGTACCTCTGTAATATCGGCACATTTTTGTACCTCAACATCGAATCCATGAGAAAGTTTTTCGCCAAGCAGAGAGAGCGCGCGTGTGTAACGGTGATCAGTTTTTTCAAAAGCCAACATTTCATCTGAAAAATAAAGTATAACTTTGGAGGGTTTGTATATTCTGGCAATGTGGAGCATTCCTCCGTCGCGGCAGTTGGAGATGGGGTCTGTCGAGCCTATGGGTGAGAAGAGAACTGACTTGTCCTTTTGCATCTGCGTCCCGTCCTTTTTATAAGGCTGAAGTGTAAAATGTATTAAGTTGTTTTTGTTTTCCCACATGATTATAGCAGAAAAAATGAATTACCTTGACGAAACTATACGGTTAAAAAGGCAAAGGGATAGGCGAGAAAAAACGTATAAACAGAACTTCAACAAACAGGAGGAAGCATACATCCCGCCCTGCATCAGTAATCGAGCGGGAATCCGCAAACTTTATCCGCGGCTTCCCGCCCGTTCGTAATACTTATTCCGGTTTCTGTTGTCCTGCGCTAAAGCAGCTTCTCCGCGATCTGCACCGCGTTGAGCGCCGCGCCTTTTCTGAGGTTGTCGCCTACGACCCACATCGCGAGCGCGTTGTCGAGGCCGGTGTCGCGGCGTATGCGGCCGACACAGACATCGTCTTTGCCGGCCGTCTCTATGGGCATCGGGTATTCGGCGTTTTTCGGGTCGTCGCGCACGACGACGCCGGGGGCGTTTTTCAGTATTTCGCGCGCTTCGGCGGGGCTGAGCGGGCGTTCAAACTGCGCCGTCACGCTTTCGCCGTGGCAGCGGAAGATCGGTACGCGCACGGTGATGCCGCTGACGCGAAGGCCGGGGATGTGCATGATCTTGCGCGATTCGTTGACCATCTTCCATTCCTCTTCAGATATGCCCTCTTCGTCGAAGGGGCCGATGTGAGGCAGGAGGTTGAAGGCGATGTTGTGCGGATAGACGTCGTCGCCGTATTCTTCGCCCTTGATCGCCGCCTTCGCGCCGTCGCGCAGCGACTCGATCGCCGCCTTGCCGGTACCGGCGACCGACTGATAGGTGCTGATGTTTATGTATTTCAGTCCGGCTGCCTTGTGAAGAGGATAGAGAACGACGACGGCCTGTATCGTCGAGCAGTTCGGGTTCGCGATGATCCCCTTGTTCTTCGCCATCGAGACGTCGCCGGCGTTGATCTCCGGCACGATGAGCGGCACCTCCGGGTCCATGCGCCAGGCGGAGCTGTTGTCGATGACGACCGCGCCGCTCGCCGCGGCGACCGGCGCCCACTGTTTTGAGGTCTTGCCGCCCGCCGAGAAGAGGGCGATGTCGACTCCCTTGAAGGAATCTTCGTTAACGGCCCGCACCTCTATCTCTTCGCCGTTGAATACCACCTTTTTGCCCGCGGAGCGCGGAGAGGCAAGCGGGATGAGTTCTGAAACGGGGAATTTTCTCTGTTCCAGCGTGTAAAGCATCTCGCGTCCGACCAGCCCGGTAGCTCCGAGCACCGCCACTCTCTTGGCGCCCATTAGAATGCCACCTCGTCGATAAAATGATCGTGGAGTTCGCGCACGGCGTCGTCCGCGCGCGCCGAGCCGACGACGCAGGTGATGGACAGCGCCGTGGAGGCGATCATCTCGATGTTGATGCCCGCCTCGGCGAGAATGTTGAACATTTTTGAAGGTATCTCCGGGTGGTTCGCGATGCCGGCGCCGACAATGGAGACGCGTGCGATCTCCGTATCGAAGGAGACGCCCTGCGCGTCGATCTCGCGGCAAAGTTCGCGGCAGACCTGGCTCGCCACCTCCAAACTCGTCTTTTTAACGAGGAAGCCAATGTCGTTGACGCCGCCGCGCATGTTGTTTTGAATTATCATCTCCGCGCCGACGCCCTTCTCCGCAAGGTTCGCAAAGAGGCGCGCCGCGATGCCGGGGATGTCAGGCACTCCGAGAAGCACCACCTTCGCCACCTTCATGTCCTGTATGACCGCTTTTATTATAAGTCCCTCTGTTACCGGATTGCTCATTACCCAAGTACCCTCCTCTTCCACAAAGCTTGAACCGACGTAAAGCGGCATTTCGTAGCGCGCCGCCATTTCGACGCTGCGCGCCTGCAGCACTTTCGCGCCCTGCACCGCCATCTCCATGCACTCGTCAAAGCCGAGTTGCGCCAGCTTTTTAGGTTTTTTCACGACGCGCGGGTCGCCGGTCATTATCCCCGTTACGTCCTTAAGTAGCTGACATGAGTCGGCCCCCAGCGCCGCCGCCAGCGCGACCGCCGAAAGGTCGGAGCCGCCGCGTCCGAGTGTGATGACGTCGCCGTTGTCCGTTATCGCCTGAAATCCGGTGATGACGGCTACGGTGCCTTCGTTAAGCGCCCTTTCCACGGCATCAGGCTCTATTCTGTAGATACGGCCCTCCATCGGGAAACCCGCGGCCTTTATGCCGGCCTGCAGCGCCGTGAAGGACTGCGCCGGGATGCCGTACTGCTTTATCGCAAGCGAAAGCAGCGCCACGCTCTGCTGCTCTCCTGTGGCGAGCAGCTGGTCCATCTCGCGTCCGTCCTTCTCCGTGGCGACGTCGCTCGCGAGTGCGAGCAGCTCGTCCGTCATGTTGCCCATCGCGGAGACGACGACGGCGACGCGGAAGCCCTTGTCGCGTATCTTTTTGACTATCTGCGCCACATGCTTCATCCTCTCGGAATCGGCGACCGAGGAGCCGCCGAATTTAAGGACCGTAAGCGGCAATTTTTCCCATTCCATTTATCTGCACCCCCCGGCTTTGTTCGCAGTCCCCTGTTCGCCTGCGCGAGCGGCGGAAATTTCCGAGGACGGGCCTGCCGGTGAATTTACCGCTTCCAGCGCTTCCTTAAGCTCCATGCTTATGTCGACGCGCGCGCCCTGGGCACTTCCGTCGAGAACGAAGAACTGCGAGCGCACCCCATGTTCGGTGAATGTGCGGCACATCGCCTCCGCGACACGGTGGGTCGTTCCCTTGACGAGCGCGATGACGCTGGGCCCCGAACCGCTGATCGCGACGCTGAGGCACTCCGGCAGCGCCTCCACGCGCGAGAAGATGACTTCGCCGCCGGAGAAAAGCTTGCTGCGGTAGGGCTGATGGAGCTTGTCGTCCATTCCCCATTTGAGGTAATCCCATTTGCCGGTGGCCCAGGCGGCGGTGAGCAGCGCCGCGCGCCCTACGTTGAAAACGGCGTCCCCGAAGGGGACCTCTTTGGGAAGCGCCTTGCGCGCGTCGGAGGTCTTGACCCTCTCGTCGGGTACGGCGACGACGCAGAGCACCTCTGGCGGCAGCGCCGGCAGGTTGACGTAGCGAAGGTCCTGCCCGTCCCAGCAGCTCACGACCATGCCGCCGAGGTAGCAGGGAGCGACGTTGTCAGGATGGCCCTCGATGACGGTCATCGCGCGCAGCAGTTCGTCCTCGCCGGCCTCATAGCCGGTGAGATATTTGGCTATGAGGACTCCGGCGACGACGGCGCCGGCGGAGCTGCCGAGGCCGCGGCAGAGCGGGATTATGTTGTGGCACCAGAGGGAGAATCCCGGCCCTTTCACATTCCAGCGTTTGCAGGTCTCCTCATAGGCTACGATGACGAGGTTCGCCTTTGGCGAGGAGAGTTCACGGCAGCCTTCGCCGTGCGCCTCTACCTCGTATTCGCCTTCGGGGCGAAGTTCCATGACCTTGAATATGTTGTAGAGGGAGACCGCCATCCCGATCGCGTCGAAGCCGGAGCCGAGGTTCGCGCTGGTGGCGGGCACCCGCAGTGTTATCAGCGGGTTCATTTTTTCATCACCGCCAGGAGCTCTTCAAGGCTGTCGCCGATCTCCAGCGGACGTCCGACCTGGGACATCGCGGTGTCGGGGTCCTTCAAACCGTTCCCGGTCAAGATCATGACCGCGGTGATCCCCCGCGGCAGGCGCCCCTCTTTCTTGAACTTTATAAGTCCGGCCAGCGGGGCGCAGGAGGCGGGCTCGGCAAAGATACCGCCCTTTGAAGAGAGCAGCAGCTGAGCTGCCAGTATCTCTTCGTCAGTAACGGAGTTAAATTCTCCGCTTGACATGGCTACCGCCTCTTTAGCGAGGTGGGCGCTCACCGGGTTTCCGATGCGGATCGCCGTCGCCACCGTCTCCGGATTGGGGCAGGGTTCGCCCGTCACGAGCGGCGCGGCGCCCGCCGCCTGGAAGCCCATCATGCGCGGCAGCTTGTCTATCTTTCCAAGTTCCTGATACTGTTTATAACCGGCCCAGTAGGCGCTGATGTTGCCGGCGTTGCCGACGGGTATCGCGTGCCAGTCGGGAGCCTTGCCAAGCGCTTCGCAGATCTCCCAGGCGCCGCTCCTCTGTCCCCAGAGACGATAGGGGTTGACAGAGTTGACGATCGCATATCCCTCTTTTTCAGCGGCTTCGCGCGCCATTTCGAGCGCGCGGTCAAAGTTGCCGTTGACGGCAATGACCGTAGCTCCGTACATAAGAGCCTGGGCCAGCTTTCCCAGCGCCACCTTTCCCGCCGGCAGCAGGACGAAGCAGGGCACGTTGGCGGCGGCGGCGTAGGCCGCGGCGGAGGCGGAGGTGTTACCCGTGGAGGCGCATACGAGAGCCTTGGCGCCGCTCTCCAGCGCCTTCGCTACGGCCATGACCATGCCCCTGTCTTTAAACGAGCCGGAGGGATTGCAGCCCTCAAGTTTTGCCCAAAGCTCAATGCCAAGCATCTCGCTTATATTGTCGAGATGGACGAGCGGCGTCGAGCCTTCGCCCAGCGTCAGCTTCGGCGTCTTTTCCGTTACCGGCAACAGTTCCGAATATCTTTCGATTACTCCCATAATAAATTTCCTCCTTTTATGCACTTCGCGCAAATATAAAAATTGCCGCCCCCGTACCGGCGGTACAGGAGGCGGCATAACAAACAGCGTCGCGGTTCCACTCCATTCAGCCGCACAAGGACGGCCCTCATCCGCGCTGTACAGGGCGCACCCTGACGCCTTATCGGCACTGTCTCCGCTTCGGCATCCGCTCAGGGGTGGTCTTCAAATCCATTCCGACAAAGATCTTTCAGCAATTCGATCTTCTCTCTGTGAAGGTTGTGAACTTTACTATCCCCGTCATCGCATCGTGATTATTAAGTTCGTTGGTGGAATTTATACTACTCCCCACCGAAATTGTCAAGCTAAATTTTATGTTTGATATTTTTCTCTCTTTCTGTTAGAATTCACAAGAATTTAGAGAGACTTCTTGTTAGGTGGGATATCAATGGCCAAAGCGGCAGACGATAAAGTGATAATGACTCGGGACGGCTATGAGAAGCTGAAGGCGGAACTTGTTTCCCTACGCGGCGACGGACGTGCGGAGATAGCCGCTAAGCTCGAAGAGGCGCGCGCTTTCGGAGACCTCAGTGAAAACGCGGAATACCACGCGGCAAAAGAAGAGCAGGAAAAGCTTGAGAACCGCGTGTTGCAGCTCGAATATCAGCTGAGCAAGGCCCAGATAGTGGAGACAGAGGATATCGACACCAGCGTCGTCAGCCTCGGCACGACGGTAACGTTCGAGGACCTTGACCTTAAAAAGTCATTCGTCTATACGCTGGTCGGCACGGAAGAGGCCGACATCAAAGATAACCGCATCTCTGCGGCCAGCCCGGTAGGCAAGGCGGTAATGGGCAAGCACGCTGACGACGAGGTCATGGTGAGGACCCCGCGCGGCATCCGCCATCTCAAGGTCGTCAAGATCCAGCTCAAGTAGCGGAGCATACTCAGAAGAAAAAGAGCCCGCGCGGAATATCACGCGGGCTCTTTTGTCGTTTAGGAAAATATTAGTCCGGCTATCTCTCTTCCCTGTCGATCGCGAATGAGAATCTGACCACCTCGTCTAAAAACTCTCCAAAAGAAAACCCGCTGCTCTTCGCCGACTTCGGCACAAGGCTCGTCGCGGTCATTCCGGGGGCGGTGTTGACCTCCAGCGCATAAAGCGCGCCCTCCGGCGTGACGCGGAAGTCGACGCGGCTGTAGGAGCGGCAGCCCAGCGCCCTGTAGGCGATGACTGCGGCATCGGCCAGCCGTGAATTTATCTCCTCAGAAAGGTCGGAAGGGCAGATATACTCGGTACAGCCGGAGGTATACTTATTTTTATAGTCATAAAAACCGCTCTTCGGTTTTATATGTATCGCCGGCAGCGCCAGCGCCTTTCCGTCCGCGGTCTCCATCACGGGCACAGTGACCTCTTCACCGTCAATGAACTCTTCGACGAGCGCCTTTGCCTCCGACTGCCAGGCAAGCTCCAGCGCCGCGCCGTATTCAGCGATCTCAGAGACGATGGTAACGCCGACTGTGCTTCCGCCGCCGTTGGGCTTCACGATTATCTTCCCGTGGTTTTGGATGTATTCCCCGGCAAGTTTTCTCTTGTCGTCATCTCTTGTGGCGATAAAACCGCGCGGCACCGGCACTCCGGCGTTGGCGAAGAGAAGCTTCGCGGCGGCCTTATCCATCGAGAGCATACAGGCTTCGGGGCCCGAACCGGTGTAGGGGATCCCAAAGGCTTCAAGGACGGCCTGTATCCTGCCGTCTTCGCCCCAGCCTCCGTGGAGGGCGATAAAGACGCCGTCCGCCTTATAACCCGGCCAGTTTTTGACAAACTCGCTTATGGAGGTGATATCGCACAGCTCTGCCTCGTAGCCGAAATCGGCCATAGCCTTCGCGACCGCGGCCCCTGAATTCAGCGAGACCTCGCGCTCCGGGCTTACTCCGCCGCATAATATAACAACTTTCATGATCGTGGTGTTCCTCTCACTGTAAAATTTAGAAATCTTCTTTTACGCTTTCGTTGCTGTCGGAGCCAAACTCAAGCTTGTATTCCGGATAGGCGTTGATATAGAATGTCAGTCCGAACTGGGTCTCGTTGTCCGACTTGTTGTCACGGTACCATACCTGCCAGGTCATGCAGTGTTTATCGTAGGTGAGCGCGTAACGCATGGATGATATCTTATCGGCCTGAAGGTCATAGTTGCCGCTGACCGCCAGATACCACTTTTCCCACGAAGCGCCTATCGGCAGCGGGATGGATACGCTCTGGCTGAATGATTCGCTGTCAGAGTAGTAATCCCAACTCATAGGGCTGCCGCCGTCGGCCCAGCGCCGGTAGTATGAGCTTGAAAAACTGATATCGCCGATCTTGTAGCTGAAGCCGAACCAGGCGTTGGTCACGTCCTGGGTCCTGTCCTTGTCATAATAATCATAGCGCGTGTATCTAGCGCCATAAAATGGTTTGAATATCCACAGGGACCATTTCGGCTGTCCGCGATATTCCGCTCCGTAGGCAAGACGTTCCGTCCACTCGCCGTCTTTGGAGAAGTTGTCGCTGTATTTTCCCAAAATGCCAAAGAGGCGAAACTGGCCGCCGGAAACGCCGTCGCTGAACCATGGCGTGTGCAGGTAAAATTCCGGTTTGCGCCAGACGTCGTAGTCGACGGAGACGTCGGGCTCTATCTCGTTGCCGACGAGGTCGCGCTCAGCCCACCAGAGCCTGGCGAGCCAGCCGTTTTTCTCATATAACAGCCCCCAGGCCGGACGCCACATAGTATCGTCCGTATCTTCGTTGTAAAGGTGTTTCACGGTCGCAAAGAGAGATAGGGAGTCCATTATTTCATAGTTATAGTTGAATCGGGCCTCCCAGATCCCCTTGCTCCAGTAAAGACCCGCGACGTCAAGTTCGCCCAGATCGCCCATGTCGATGGGGCCTTTTATTCCAAACCCCATCCCCTTGTTCGAACTGTAACGGATGATCGGCATCAGAGCGTCCCGGTTTTTCTTGCTGTTGGCGATGTAATCGAACGGGTAGGCCATTATCAGAGTCTTGCCGATGTAAAATTTCGGTTTTTTGATGACTGTTTTCTTGCCGGGATAGACGACCACTTTTTTCGAGACGAGCCGGTAGTGAGGGTTGGTGAAGTCGCAGGTCGTAGAGGTGACGCCGAGCCATTCGGCGACGTCTTCAGAGCCGCTCTGCTTCTTCTTTTTCTTCGGCGCACGCACTATGCCGAGCTTAACGGCCTCTTCTATGGGCATAAGCCTCACGGTGCCGCCCTGCATGTACATCGCTTCCGATTTGCCGGAGACCTGCGTCAGTACGCCGCGGCGCGTCTCCATATTATATTTAAGATGCTTACCGGTAAATTTATCGCCGCCGGAGAAAATAACGACGTTTTCACGGTGGTCGGAGTAAGCGTCCACTATATTCGTATCGGCGTTATATTCGGCGTAGGGGGCGAAAAGGCGCACCTGCTTATTGCGTACCTTCACATTGCCTTCGGCCACGGCAACGCCGGTATGTTCGTCATAACTGACCTCATCGGCATCAAGGAATACCTCGTTCGGCGGCTGTTTTGCCGTCCCTGCATCCTCTTCCGCGGGAGCCGCCATCGGAGCGGGCTCGCCTTTGTCTTCCGCGCGGGATGGCGCGGCCTGCGCAAAAAATATCATCGCGCAGAAAAGGACCGCCAGCAATCCCCTTCCGCCTTTCATCAGCGATCGCTCCATGTTATAGTCCCTCCGTCTGTAAGCCGGCATTCGCCGCTCTTTGTGTCATAGTATCCCTTTTTGCCCTCTATCAGCATGCGGCCGTCGCTGAGCGCGACTCCGTCGTCGAAGTTCCACTTCTCCGCCGCCGCCTCGTATTTTACATTGCCCGATTTGAGATTATATTCCTTGGCGTTTTCTTTCATGACGCCGTCGGCGCTTGTAAGCGATACATCGTTGTTCTCGCGGGTAAATGTTCCCTTGTCGGCGTATATGTGCGTCACCCTGCCGGCCGGGTCGGTGATCGTCACATCCATAGAATCTCCGTAGACGATGCCGTCTTTGTGTTCCACGCGCGGAGAGATCAATTTCCACTTTTTACCGTTGATCATCCGTTCTATCTCAATATTTTCGACGACCAGATCGGGGATCGGTATCTTGTTCATGGCGCTGAGGTTGAGGTCGCGCCAAAGATAAAATGCCCCGACGGCGATCACGAGGATCACCGTCAGGACGATAAGTTTCTTTCCGGATATTTTCCCTTTAAACACAATCTGGCCTTTCTCTAATTCAAAGGCGCGGATTGAGTCCCCTGCGGCGCGGAATCCTCCGTCTGTGTGATCGGCGTTATCTGCTGCGGTATCTTATAGCCGGAGATGGAGGCGCTATCCACCGTCTGGACATAGAAGGCCGTACCAGCCTTGAGCTGCTTGTCATTGCCGCGAATGAGGAAGCCGCCCGCCAGGCCTACAGGGCCAAGCAGCAGCGCGCCCCCAAAGCTGGCTCCCGCGGCTCCGATAATGCCGCTGTCCACCTCCATCGCCTTCTTGGCCGCCTCTCCGAGATTGACGGGGACGACGGAGGGTCCCAGCACTTCGACGCTGTCTATCCGCATCTCTATCTCGGAAGAGCGTCCGAAGCTGCGCGGCGGCTTGACCTTCGTTATATGGCCGAATACGCGGCTGCCCTTCGGCGCGACGAGCACGTCTCCAACAACGATCTGCTCGTTGAGGCCGAGGATTATAATATCGTCGACTTTGACATTCCGCACCGTAAGGGTATCAAGCAGCTCGGCTTTTACGATGGTCTCCTTCGGCAGGTCGAAGCGCACTGCGGTGATGCCGTCTGGGAGCAGTTTCGTCAGCAGGCGCTCCACGCGGGAGACCAGCGGGCCGGACTGGATAGCCCCTTCAAGGATGCCCTCCATAGAATCGACACGCTTCGAGAGCGACCAGGTCGGATGTATCTGCTGCTCGATCCCCCATTCGGCGACGGAAAGCTTGAAGAGCAGCGAGGGCTGGGTGCCGGTGCCTTTTTCAAGAAAATCGATCAGGGCCGTCTGGCGCTCGGTCAGGCTTCCCGGAAGCTCTCTGCCGAATACCGACTTTTCCACGTCGTTGAGCCTGTTCATAAGGCCGCCGTCACGGGGCCTCCCGTATACTATAGTCTCTATCCTCTCAAGCATCTGAAAGGCGGGCGCCGTATTCATCGGCTTGATTATCGTATTTTGCGTGCCGGTCGATACGGTAGCCGGGACCTGTGCGGCCGGCTCCGGGGCCGCCGCCGGGACGGCGGACGGCGCGGTGGACGCGGCTGTATTAGCCGGCGCGGTGTTGGCGGCGGGTGCCGTTACCGGGGTCGTACTCGTCGCCGCGAACGCCGCCGCGGCGGACAGAATAAGGCTTACGGTCAGTGATATGGCCAGTATGCGTTTTTTCATCTTTATTTTGCCTCCTTTTTAAGTTTTTTCTGCCTCTCAAGCGCCGCCGCGATGAAATCTTTAAAGAGCGGATGCGGCTTGACGGGACGCGAAAGGAACTCCGGGTGGAACTGTACCCCGATCATCCAGGGATGGTTGACGTTCTCCATTATCTCCACCTGTCCGCCGGCCGGGCAGATCCCGGCGACCTTCATTCCGGCGGCCTCAAACTCTTTGATGTACTTGTTGTTGAACTCAAAGCGGTGACGGTGGCGCTCCTCGATCTTATTGGCGCCGTATATCCTTTCGGCTTTTGAGCCGGCGCTGATATTGCAGGGATACGCTCCGAGCCTGGAAGTGCCGCCGATGTCCTTGACGTTTTTCTGCTCTTCCATCAGGTAGATGACGGGATCGGGCGTCTTCTCGTCCATCTCCAGGCTGTTCGCCCTCTTGAGTCCAAGCACGTTGCGCGCGAATTCGATCACGGCGACCTGCATGCCGAGGCAGAGCCCGAAATAGGGAATACCCTTTTCGCGGGCGTATTTAGCCGCGGCGATCATGCCCTCGACCCCGCGCTGGCCAAAGCCGCCGGGGACGAGTATCGCATCGGCGCCGCCCAAAATCTCCTCGACATTGCCGTTCTCGAGATCTCCTGATTCGACGGGGAACATCCTGACCTTTACGCCGTTGACGATACCAGCGTGCGAGACCGCTTCGTTGACGCTGAGATAGGCGTCTTTAGTCTCCGTGTACTTCCCTACCAGCGCGACGACGAGCTCGCCCTTACGGGTGTCGTAGCGATGCAGGAATTCCTTCCAATCTTTCATATCCGGAGCCTTATGCGTCGGCATTCCGAGTTTTTTGAGTACGAGATTGTCAAACTTCTGTGAGTGGAGCACTATCGGGATCCGGTAGATCGAGTCCGAATCAATCGCCTCGAATACCGCGCCGGCGGGGACGCTGCAAAAAAGACCGATCTTCTCTCTGAGATCCGGTCCCACCGGATACTGCGAACGGCAGACGATGACGTCGGGCTGTATGCCGATGCGGCGCAGCTCGTTGACGCTGTGCTGCGTAGGTTTGGTCTTCAGTTCGCCGGAGGCGGCGATATAGGGAACGAGCGTTACGTGACAGTAGAGGATATTTTCACGGCCGACGCGCCCAGCAAACTGGCGTATCGCCTCCAGATAGGGAAGCCCCTCTATGTCTCCGACCGTGCCGCCTATCTCGGCGATGACGACGTCTTTAGTGGCGCCGACATGTTCTATCCTGTCCTGGATCTCGTTCGTGATGTGCGGAATGACCTGCACGGTAGCGCCGTTGTAGCCGCCAGCCCGTTCGCGCTGGATGACGGAGGAATAGACTTTGCCGGTAGTGCAGCTGTTCTCGCCCATGATCGCCTCGTCGATGAAGCGCTCGTAGTGCCCCAGGTCCAGATCCGTCTCCGCCCCGTCGCAGGTGACAAATACCTCTCCATGCTGGAATGGGCTCATGGCTCCCGCGTCAACGTTGATATATGGGTCCATCTTTATGATGCTCACCCTGTAGCCGCGGCGTTTCAGCAATACGCCGAGCGACGCGGCGGTGATTCCCTTTCCAAGTGAAGAAACTACCCCTCCGGTGACAAAAATGTACTTAGTCATTGAATTAAGAACGCCCCTTTTTCGCATTTCTAAATTTGTCGATCTTTATCTGAGATGCCTTAACGGATTCTGAGGCGAGCCGTTTACGCGCACCTCAAAATGCAGGTGGTTTCCCGTTGAACGTCCCGTGCTGCCCACGAGGGCGATCGTCTGTCCCTGAGATACTTTAGTGCCTTTTGCCGCTATAAGCTTGCTGCAATGGCCGTAGAGCGTCGTCAGCCCCTTTGAATGTGAGATGGCGATCGTCTTGCCGTAGCCGCCCATCCAGCCGGAGTGGACGACCACGCCGGAAGAGGCGGCTTTGATAACCGTACCGCGCGGAGCGCGTATGTCAAGGCCCGAATGAAAGACCCTGCGCCTTCCGAAGGGGCTCTTGCGCCATCCGAACGGGCTTGATATCTGGCCGAGGACCGGCCAGCGGAAGCCCCTGACCGCGCCGCTTGATATTTTTACCGTCGCGGTGCGGACGCGTCCGTTTTTATTGGTCGCTATGCGTACCTCGGTAACTGCCACCAGCTTGCCGCCGGGCAGGAATATCTCGCTGCCGGCAACCAAAGAATCGCTCTTCATCGCGTTGGCGAGCAGGACCGATTCCTTCGTCGAGCCATACTTATCGGCAAGCTTGGCGAGAGTGTCTTTCTTCGCCACCTTTACGAATACGCCGTCCTGGTTCGGTATGCGCAGCTTCATCCCCAGCTTAAGGTGATTTATGTTGCCGCCGAGGATCTTTTGGTTGGACCCCACCAGAGTGTCGACGTCAAGGTTGAATTTATCGGATATCCCCCAGAGAGTGTCGCCCTCTTTCACCACATACTCCGAGATCTCCAGCAGTTTGCCCTTCTTCGCGAGGAGCAGCTCTTCTTTTTGAAGCTTTCTGACAAAAAGGAGCGTGGCGACGACGTCGTTGTGGCTGTCCGGCACATAGAGCACTTCGGAGGGATTGGCCTTCTCATTTTTCCGGAGGCCGTTGGCCTGGCGGATATCCTCTTCGCTGACGCCGAATTCTCCGGCTATCGACTCAACGGTATCCCCGGGCTCAAGCACGACCTCCGTCCAGTGTATGTCCTCGTCCAGAACGCTCTGATCGGAGCTGGATATGCGTCCGTCGTTCTTCGAGAGTATCCCATAAAGTTTAAGCTCCTCTTCGGTAAGTGTGGGGATGCTGGGCAGCGGCCCGATCGCCAGCGGCACTACCTCGGTACCCTCCGCCGCGGCGGCGTCCGCCGGCGCGGTCCCCGCGCTGTTCAGAAAATCAGAGACGTCCACAGTAAAGAAGCCCCGGTTGTCTTCGGGGCGTTCCGTTACAAATTCACTGTCAAGTCCGATCCAGTACATGCCTGTATGCTCTGCCGCCTTAGCGGCGAAGACGACGGCGCCTCCTACCGCGGCCATCAAAAAGATGATGAGGCAAACGGTCTTCCGTTGATTTGTTTTATGCATACCATCTCCGGCCTTCATAGCGCCACCTCTCAGCAATTCTCTTTAACTATAAAAAGTCCGTTTTTAACCAGCCTTTATTGTAGCAAGAAAATCGCGATTCGTGGGCGTATTTCTCAGCTTGTCGAGGATGAGATTTAAGACTTCGGCCTCGTCCATGTTGGCGATCTTCCTGCGAAGGCCCCAGATGCGCTGCAGATCGGCCTCCGGCACCATCAGTTCCTCTTTGCGCGTCCCTGAACGCGTGATGTCGAGAGCCGGGAAGATACGCTGTTCGGATATCTTTCTCGAAAGATGGACCTCCATGTTGCCCGTCCCCTTAAATTCCTCATATATCACGTCGTCCATGCGGCTCCCCGTCTCCACGAGCGAAGTGCCGATTATCGTCAGGCTGCCGCCGTTTTCAATATTTCGCGCGGCGCCGAAGAATTTCTTCGGGAAGTAAAGCGCGGCGGGGTCCATACCGCCGGAGAGCGTGCGTCCGGAGGGGGGAACGATGAGGTTCGAGGCGCGCGCAAGCCTTGTTATCGAATCGAGCAGCAGCACGACGTCCTTGGAAACCTCGACCAGCCGTTTTGCCTTTTCGAGGGCAAGCCCCGCGACACGAAGGTGCTCCTCCGCCGGTCTGTCGAAGGTGGAGGCGATGATCTCCCCGTCGACGGAGCGCGCCATATCGGTCACCTCTTCTGGGCGCTCGTCTATGAGCAGCACCATGAGGATGACCTCCGGGTGGTTTGTGGTTATGGAGTGCGCGAGGTTCTTGAGGAGCGTCGTCTTTCCGGCCTTCGGCGGAGATACGATCAGAGCGCGCTGCCCCTTGCCGATCGGCGCGAATATGTCGACGATGCGCGTCGCTATCTGCTTGCGGTCAGTCTCAAGTTCAAGTTTTTCTGTCGGGAATATCGGCGTCAGCGCCTCAAAATGCGGACGGCGTCGCGCCGCCTCGGGGTCGGTGAAGTTGACGTTCTCCACGCGGAGCAGGGCTTCGTAATGCTCCTGATCCTTCGGAGGACGGATGATGCCCCACACGACGTCGCCGTTGCGCAGGCCGAAACGCCTTATCTGTGAAGCGGAGACATATATATCGTTGCTGCTCGGGAGGAGTCCCGACGGACGCAGGAAACCGTATCCCTCGCTCATACACTCGAGCGTGCCGCCGTTGAAACGATAACCGAGCGCCTCCGCCTGCGTCTTCAATATATCGTTTATCAGGTCATCCTTGCGGCGTGTCGTTATCGAGCTCACGCCGATCTCCTTCGCTATCTTGCGCAGTTCGGCGAGCGTCTGGCCGGCCAGCTGATTAAAGCCGAGCTTCGGATGCTGATGTCGTATCTGTCCTCTGTCATTTTTCTGAGAATCGACTACGGGAAGGTTTCTGTTGTCCTCCGGGGCGTTTTCTGCTTCCGCCTCCGCGCCGTCCTGCGTCTCCGCGGCGGCCTCTATCTCTTTTGCTATTGCAAGCTCTTCGTCTTTTTCTTCTTTACCTTTGCCGCCTTCTTCGGCGGCGGCGGCGCCGTCGGAGGCCTGAGCAAGCAGAGCCGCTTCAGGTGTGATCTCATCGGCTTCCGCAGCGGCCTCGGGAGCGGCGGGCGTTTCCACGGGGAGAGCTTCCGCCTGCGTCGCCGGCGCGGAATCATCGGCGGCCGCCTCTTTGACGGGGGGCTCCTCCTTCACGGATGGGCGGCGAGACCTTCTTACCGTCTTTTTTTCCTCTTCAGCGGCGGCAATCCTATCCTCTTCGGGGAACAACGTTCCGGAGGCCTCTTCTACGGCCTTCTTCCTGCCGCGGCGTCCCTTGGTGGCGTCGGCGGCAGGCTGTTCCGGGGCCTCGGTCTCGGTCGTCTCTTCGGCGCTCTTCCTTCTGACGTAAGTCCTTTTTTTACGGACGGCCTTTTCCGCCTCCTCGGGAGCCGCTACGGCGCTCTCCTTCGTCTCCTCGGCGCTCTCGGCCGTTTCCGCGGCTTCGCTCTTCTTTGAGGCGGCGCGCCGGCTCACAGCAGCCTTCGGTTCCTCTGTGGGTTCTGTCTTTTTCCTTGGCAAATCATTAGCCTCCGTTTTAATATGAAGAATAAAATATCAATTCTTTCGTATGATCTCAAATTCCAGTTCGCTCAGCCGTTTTGTGGGTGATGAGATTGTTACGCGGTACTTTCCGACGGGAAGCGGCGTACCCTCTTCCCGCAGCAGATAGAACGCCCTGACACCGTCCTTGGTCATCAATTTCAGAGGCTCGGACAAGACGATGTCTTTTCCGTAATACCATGAAACTTCCAGATGGTTTCCTTCCGGTGCGGAAGAATATTGGAACCACAAGCAGACCTGACGTGTTCCGTATTGAATGGTGTTCATCACTTTATGGGGAAGCCTGTCGCGGTCAAGCTCCACACAGACAACGGCCTTATCTATGCGGAAAGAACTTCCCAAGAGACCCGTCTTGAGACTTGCTGCAACCAACACTACCAGCACTATGACCGCAACGCCCAGCAGTATCAACGGTCCCTTACCGGAACGCTTTTGGTAATTCTGATCCATATGTTCCACCAGTCTCTAACTTATTATTCTATCATGAGTTTGCCGGAAAATATATATACTTTTCTACGTAAAGCCCACGAAAATTTGAAAATATTATATAGCGCATCCTACGAAGAGCTCGGGCCCCGGTCAAAACTGTAAAGGCGCCAGAGCTCATTGAGCGAGGATATTATCCTATCCTGCAATATTATATCAAAACCGTCGACGGTGATATCGGGCAGACGGCTGATGCCGTCGACCGCGCCCAGCTCCTTCATGGCCTCAAGCATCGCCAGCTCCTCTCCGGCCTCCGGCCCGCGCCAGCTTCCCCACATAAAGGAAAGCGCCGCGGTCATCGCGTAGGCCCCCCAGTTACTGACGTCCACGGCGAGCGCGTAGTCCGTCCGCACCGTACAAAGGCAGGAGGCATAGGCGGGGAGCAGTTTTTTCAGCTCCTCATAAAAGTTTCCCATACCGACCTCATTGCCTCCGTCGCCGATGCCGAGCGTCGGTATCCCGCGTTCTCCGGCGGCGATGGCCAGCTCGTCCAGGGGCGGCGTCCACTTTGTGATATCCGCCTTGCGGAAGTTGTAATAGCCCCCGTCCTCCGCGCGGCCTAGACGTTCCGTAAAGATAACGCCTTCGGGCGGATCGTCGTCGAGCCGCTCCGGCGCGACCTTCACCAGCCGTTCGGGATATCCGGCGGCGGCGGCGGCCCCCTTCATCACATCGAGACACAGCTCGTCGGTCCATACCTCCGATCCGCGCCCCTCGCGCAAAAAAGCGCGCGCCAGCATCACCGCGCCGCCGGGGCCGTCCGTCTCTGGGGCTCCGGCCCCGGGAATATAAAACCCGGAGACGACGGCGACCTTCCTCAACGGAGCAAACGCCGCGGCCGCCGCCTGCCAATCGTCGGGACGGCTGAGCTTGGAAACGCCCCGTCCGCCCCTATCTCGCGAAACGATCGAGATCAACTTTCTGGCATAGGCCTCCGGTAGGCTCTTTTCAGCGGTCACGATATCTCCTCCTTGTCGATAACGGGTACGGATATCTGCCGGCAAACAGATCCGGACAGATATCTAAATGCTCAGCGTCTCCACCAGCCGCAGCATATCCGCGTCAAGCGGATGGCGCTGCGTCCACGCCGTTTCCAGCGGCACGGTCACGATCTCGCCCTTCGTCCTCCCCACCATCATGCCGCGTTTGCCGTCAAGCAGCGCCTCCACAGCCGCCGCCCCCAGGCGCGAGGCGAGGACGGTGTCGAAGCAGGAGGGCGCGCCGCCGCGCTGCAAGTGGCCGAGGACTACGATCCTCGGGTCATAATCGCAATGCCCCTTCAATTTTTCGGCGAGTTCTGAAGCGGACATCACCCCTTCGGCGAGGACGATCAGCGAATGCGTCTTGCCGCGCTGCTTCGCGTAGTGGATCTTGTTCGCTATCGCCTCCAGGTCGACCGGAAGTTCCGGTATCAGCACAAACTCCGCGCCGCAGGCGACGCCCGTTTCAAGCGCGAGAAAACCGGCGTGGCGGCCCATCACCTCGACGATGAACATCCGGTCGTGGCTCGAGGCCGTATCGCGCAGCTTGCTGATGCACTCAAGCGCGGTATTGCAGGCCGTATCAAAGCCGATCGTGCAGTCCGTGCCCGCCATGTCGTTGTCGATCGTGCCGGGAACGCCGACTACGTGAATGCCGCGGTCGTGAAGCTCCTTCGCCCCGCGGAAAGAACCGTCGCCGCCGATCACCACCAGCGCGTCGATATCGCTTTCCCTCAATTTCGATACGCCGGCGTTTATCCCCTCCGGCCTCATAAAGGCGGGACAGCGCGCGGTACGGAGCATCGTCCCGCCGTGGAGCAGTATCCCGCCGACGGAACTGCGCGTCAGAGGGACAAAGTCTCCCTCCAGCAGCCCCTCGTATCCGCGGCGTATGCCGACCACCTGCAAACCATGATATAAAGCCGTGCGCGTGACGGCGCGTATGGAAGCGTTCATCCCCGGCGCGTCGCCGCCGCTCGTCAAAACCCCGATTCTGCGAAGCATCTTTCGTCCCCCTTATCATGCCGTCCCGGCATATTTCTCATCTTTTATTTTTATGCGCGTTCTATTATAACAAACTTTGCCTATAACCAATATTCCCCATCCTCCGGCCAGGCTCCCGGGCGCTCCGGCGCGGAGACCCGCCGCGTCCATACGAGCACCGCCTTTACAATGGCTCCGGCCCTCTGCAGAGCAAACTTCGCCGCCCGCACGGTGCCGCCCGTGGTGTAAACGTCGTCCACAAGAACGACGCTCCTGCCCGCCAGCGCCGGCGAGCCCTCGAATGAATCAAAGGTCAGCGCCCGTCGCGCCTTCCCCCGTTTTTCCGTCTGCGCTCCGCTGCTGACACGCCATTTGAGTAGCCCTTCGCCGACCGGGATCTCCCAGCGCGAAGAGATCCCGCGCGCCATCAGCTCCGTCTGATTGAAAGCGCGGCGGCTGCCGGAATGAAGCGGCAGGGGGACAAGCAGCTCCGCCTCCTGCCTGGGTATCAGGCGCGCCATCTCCCTCCCGATCGCCTCTCCGAGCGGCCTCATATTCCTGTACTTTAAGGCAAGTATGAACCGGCGCGCGTCGCCGTCGTGCAGAGCCGCCGCGTAACAGGGCACGCTCTCATAACAGCAGTCCGCGCCGTACGCCCCGCCGCAGTCGGCGCAGAAAGGAGGAAGCGGTTTTTCCGCCGCCCCGCGCAGACAGCCGGGACAGTAGGCTGCCGACAGCCGGCCGCAGACCGGACAATGCTGGGGAAAGACTATGTGCGAAAGATAAGAAAAAAACCGCCGCATGACGTTCAAAAATCAAAAAACGGGCGGCATGAAGCCGCCCGGATCCTATCCATCCTGATACTTACGCGAAACGCTCCGCAGCCCGTTTCAAAGTCTCGGCCTTATCGGTGCGCTCCCAGGCCGGCATCGGGTTAAGATCGACGCGCCCCATGTGCCCATAGGCGGCAAGGCGTCTGTACTGCGGCTTGCGCAGGTCGAGGTCGCGGATTATCGCCGCGGGGCGGAAATCAAAATTCTCGCGCAGCAGCTTCGTGATCTCCCCGTCCTTTATCCTGCCGGTGCCGAAGGTCTCGACCATGATCGATACCGGCTTGGCGACGCCGATCGCGTAGGCTACCTGCACCTGGCAGGCGTCGGCGAGCCCGGCCGCGACGACGTTCTTCGCCGCGTAGCGCGCCATATAGGCCCCCGAGCGGTCGACCTTCGTCGGGTCCTTGCCGGAAAAAGCTCCGCCGCCGTGCGGCACCGCGCCGCCGTAAGTGTCGACGATTATCTTGCGTCCCGTGAGTCCGGTATCGGCCTGAGGGCCGCCCATCACGAAACGCCCCGTCGGATTCACGAGAATGCGCGGCTTCGCTGTGATGAGAGCCGCGGGAATGACCGGCTTGATGACGTGCTCGATAATATCGGCCTCTATCTGCTTCTGGTCGATCGCGGGATGGTGCTGCGTGCTGATGACCACCGTATCTACGCGCAGCGGCTTACCGTCCGCGTACTCGACCGACACCTGGCTTTTGCCGTCCGGACGCAGGTAGGGCAGCGTCTTATTCTTGCGGACCTCCGACAGGCGGCGCGTCAGCTTCTGCGCGAGCGAGATCGGCAGAGGCATAAGCTCCTCCGTCTCATTGCAGGCGTAACCGACCATCAATCCCTGGTCGCCCGCGCCGATGGCGTCTATCTCGTCGTCGGAGAGCTCCTTGGCCTCCTTCGCTTTATCCACGCCGAGCGCGATATCGGGAGACTGTTCGTCTATCGTCGTCAGCACGGAGCAGGTATCGCCGTCGAAGCCGTACTTCGCGCGCGTATAGCCCACATCCTTGACCGTCTTGCGCGCGATCTTCGGAATATCTACGTAGCAGGTCGTGCTTATCTCTCCCGCGACCACTATCAGCCCCGTGGAGACCAGCGTTTCGCAGGCCACGCGTCCCATCGGGTCGGCTTCGAGAATAGCGTCAAGCACCGCGTCGGATATTTGATCCGCGAGTTTGTCCGGGTGTCCCTCCGTCACCGATTCCGACGAAATAAGAAACCTTTCTTTGCTCATGTTCAAACACCTCCATAATATTTATGTCACTCGCGCTATTGTAACATCAATTTTATTTTTTGCATAATAGGCGCGGGGCTTCGGCAGGCGTTCCCGCGGCCCCGTGCCGCCGTCCTACAGCCACCAGGTCAGAGGCGGCGCCGTGAAGTGTCACCACTGTTGGAGTTGCTGACGTTTCCGCTGAGGTTGATGCTGAGCAGGGTGGGGCCAATGCCACTGGCGCCTACAACGCCGAAAAACCCCGCGTATTGCGCGCTGCTGACGACCTTCATTCCGGTTATCGGAAAGCCGCCTCCGTCGAAGATTCCACAAAAAGTTAGGCTGCTGTCGATACCATTGCCTATCGGCTCCCACAGATGCGCCGAGAGGTCTATCGGGGCCGTTATACGGATGATTTGCTGGCGTTTGGAGGAATCGCCAGGGTTTCGTTTCTCAAAAAAACTTGCCCTTCCGCTATTGTGCGCCCCCCCCCCTTTTCCGATACTTATGTTTCGCCAGCCCTCTGTGAGGACTCTTGCCTTTGGCCCTTCTCTCATTTGCAGCAGCTCCCTTCAAAAAGTTTTTCACGGCGCGCGCCTCCGGCCCGGCGCACGCGGCTGATGAACAAATGGGTACTATTCATCCGCTGCCCTTTCGTGATTTCATTTTTCTATCGTGAACCAGCGCCGGAAATTCTTTTTGAGGTGGCTGAACGCCATTACGTTAGCATTTTTTCCCGGTTTTGCATACGTCGGGATTCCGCCATTCTGATGGCAGTCGACTGCCATTTTGAGTTTTTTCACATTTTTAAGTGGCGGTCGTCCGCCAAAAGTCATAAATCAGTAATTATCAAACTGCGATAATCACTAAAAGGAGTTATTTAACATTTATTTCTGATTTAACGTTTGAGTTCAGTCAACCGGCCCCGTTCATGTCGGTATTTGTACCGACCGGAGCCCCGTTCGCTATATTTATCCTGCCTTTACCGGCGCAATTCTCCCGCTCGCCGCATTTCCTCCAGCAGACGGCAGCGGCGCGCCATAAGAAAGATGGCGATCGCGGCAGTCGCAAGGTCGGCTATGGGGCCGGACCAGAGGACGCCGTCAAGGCCGAAGCGCGCCGGCAGGAGCAGCAAAAGGGGCGGCAGGAATATGATCTGGCGCGCGACGGAGATGAGGATGCTGAAAAGAGGCTTCCCCTGCGCGGAGAAGAAGCCGCCGACGGAGCTTTGCAGGCCGTTGAGGAAGGTCATCATCAGGAAGATGCGAAAAAAACGGGCGGCGAAGTCGAAGTAGGCCTCCGTCCCCGCGCCGAAGAGCGCGGCGATCTGCCGCGGGATCAACTGATAGCAGAGGAAGATACAGAAGGATACGGCGATCACCGTTTTAACGACGAGGAGGCCGGCCTCCCTCACGCGCGTGTAATTTCCGCGCCCGAAGTTGTAGCCGACGATTGGCTGCATGCCGTTCGTGAGGCCCGTAACGACGGCGGCGGCCAGCGTGTTGGCCTTGTTGGCGACGCCGGCCGCGGCCAGCGCGGCTTCGCTGCCGCAGGCTGAGGCCGCGCCGTATTTTCTCAGCGCGGCGTTTAAAAATATCTGTACGACGGCCTGCGTGAGGAAGTTGCACATCGGCCCCGCGCCAAGCGCGGCGATGCGCGCGCAGAGCCGGAGGTCGGGGATAAAGTCCGCCGCCCTCAGCCGCATGGTCTTAAAGCGCGGCAGGTAGGCAAGCACCATGGCGGCGCTGACGCTCTGTGCCAGCGCCGTGGCCCAGGCCGCGCCAGCTATCCCCCACCCGCAGGCGCTGATGAAGAGCGCGTCGAGCGCGACGTTGAGCAGCGCCCCCGCCGCCGTGCAGCAGAGGGCGTATTTGGGGCTGCCGTCGGCGCGCAGGAGAAAAGGCCCCGCGGCGCCGGTCATCGCGCAGACGAAGGCGAGGGCCGTTATCCGCGCGTAGGGCGCGGCGTACGGCAGTACCGTCTCCGTGCAGCCGAAGAGGCGAAGCAGCGGCGCCGTCAGGCAAAGCATCGCGAGCGAGGCGGCCCCGCCGCAGAGCGCCATGAGGACGAAGCCGCAGCCGGCGCCGCGGCGCGCGCCCTCCACATCCCCGCGCCCAAGGGAGAGGCTCATGACGGCGGCGGCGCCGACGCCGCACATCAGCGAGAGCGCGGTGATGACGGTGACGGCGGGAAAGACCACGCCGGCGGCGGCGTTCCCCACGACTCCGAGGGCGCGCCCGATGAAGATCTGGTCAACGATATTATAGAAAGATGTGACGAGGCCCGCGGCAAGCGCGGGGACGCAGTAACCGCGCAGCAGCCGGTGCAGGTCTCCGCGCTCCAGATCCTCCGCTCCGGGCTTCATCACGCCCGCACGGCGCTCGCGACAATGAGGCGACAGGCTTTGTCGCGCGCTATCTTGCGGCGCAGCGGTTCAGCGTCGATACGCGCCGCGGCCTCCGCAGTCTCCATGCCGCAGCGCGCGGCGATCTCCGCGGTCAGCGCCAGCAGTTCGTCCCCGGAGGCCGTGATCCCCTCCGCCTCCGCCACGGCCTCAAGCAGCAGGTCGCAGCGCGCCGACTCCTCCGCCTCGGCGCGGCGCTCAGCGCGCCACCTCTTCTCGTCGAGGCCGATGGAGCCAAGGTAGGCGCCGAAGGCATCCGCCGCAAGCTCTTCCGGCGTCATTCCCTCTTTGACGGCGGCGCGGCGTTTGAATAACCCCGCGAGAGTCTCGTCAAAATCATCGGGCAGCGCACGGTAGCGCGCGGCAAGCCCGCGCAGCCGCCGCGCGATAAATTCCCAAGAGGGGTCGGCGTTGCCGCCCGAGGCGGCCTCAAGCATCACGTCAAGCGCCTCGGCGCGCACCTGCGCCGGAGGGCGCGAAAGCCCCGCCGCGAGGTATGTCTCGCGCAGGAGCCAGGCAGAATCGGCAAGCAGGTGATAGACGGCGTCACGGGAGACGTTGAGCTGTTCCCGCGCCGCCGTCGCGTCGAGTCTCTCCTCGACCATCGCCTCCGAGGGACGTCCCTCCATCTCTTTGCAGGCCGCCCTTAGCGCCGCCATCCTGAAATTTTCCTCGTCCGCGCCCTCCGGAAGAGTTATCCGCAGCCCCTTATAGGCTCCGAGGCGTACCCGCGGGCAGAGGTCGGCCCTTACCCGAAAGCGCAGGCCGCCGCCCGCGAGGAGGGTTATATCCGACGCTTCGGGCTTGCCCACGGTACGCGGCTTTTCTTCCGCAAGAAATTTTCCGTAGGCCGCCGGGAGGGCGGCGGCGATCGCTTCGTCGAACAGGGCCTCCGGTCCGTACACGGCTTCGATCGCCGCGCGGGGCGCGAGGCCGGGAGCATAGCCGGGAACGACATAGCGCTCACTGTCGTCGAGATAGGCCTCGCGCAGCGCCTCGGCGAATTCTTCCGGCTCTATCAGCAGCGTGACGGCAAGCGTTTCTCCGTCCGTTTTTTTATCAATTACACGCATGGGCGCCCCAGCCCTCCGGCACGATCACCCTCACCGTATCGCCGCGTTTCCACGCCAGATAACCGTCGTGTCCGCCGGTGAGTCTCTCCGCCTCCGCCTCCGTGCAGCCGAGCCCCTTGGTCAGCCTGAGCCAGAGGCCGGAGAGAAAGGCTAGGCGCTCCCTGTCACGGGGGAACATCTGAAAGAAAGCGAGGTAACTGTAGGTCCCCAGCCGCTCCACACGCTTTTCAAGGCCGGGAAGCATCGCGAGTTCGCCAAGGCTCAGTTCGTATGGGTCGGCGGGAAGGGCCTCCTCCTCCGCGCCGCGATGGAAAAAGTATGCCTTCTCTCCGCGCGGCCGCCAATACTCCGCCCCGATGAGCCGCAGCAGCCGTCCATGCTCCGCCCTGATAAAGGCCCGGCGCTCCTCCTCTATCAGCGGCAGGAATTTTTCCGCCAGTCTCCGATTGTCGTCGTTCATTATTGACCTCCTATATCGTCCAGTCCAGTTTGCCGGCGCGGTCGCGCAGCTCCCGGTCCCGCTCCTGAAAACGGAGTTCTCTGTTATGCAGATAATATTTCTCACAGCCGTAGTGGCCGATGAAGCGCGCGCTGTAGTAGCCCGCCGTCAGCTCGGTGACGAAGATCAGCATCTCGTCCCCCTCGCCGAAGGCTTTCCCGCAAAAGTCAAATACGTTGTCAAGCGCCGCGCCCGCCGCCGACGCGCTTTCTTTGAGCCGCGCGACGGATTTCGCGAAGCTCTCACTGACGAGGGCGAAGGCCGCCCTGCCGTCCGCCGCGCCGCTTTTGATGACCGAAGCGCGGTATTCCTCCAGCGCGGCGATGACGCGCAGCAGCGTCCGCTGTTTCGCCGCCGGCAGCGAAGAGGCGCGGCGGCCCTTTTCAAGCTCCGCGCGCAGTCCGGCGATCTGCCTGTCAAGCGTATCAGCCGGCGCGCCCTCTTCCTCCGCCAGCAGCCCGCACAGTTTTTTCAGTTCGGCGGTCAGCGAATCAAGCGCATCCTCGCTGTCACAGACGCCGCGCAGCTCCGCCGTCAGCGCGTCGAAGAGCAGTCCGATCAGCGACAGCCGCTCGTCGAGCCGAGCCTGACGCGCGCGAAAGAGCACCGCCTCATCCGCCGCGCCGGCGAGGATCGCTCCTACCTGATAGTCGCCGCGGTATTTATTGAAGAGGTCGTAATAGATGGCAAAGTCCTTCGCGATCTTCGGCTCCTGCAGATACTGGCCGATGAGTTTTTCATTGACGGCAAGGCCGTTTTCCTCACAGAGGCGCATCATCTCCGAGAGGTCGTCCCAGCCGCGCGCGGTGACGAAGCGTTTGCCGTCCGCCGCGCTTTCGACCTTGTAAAAATCCTTCCGGCGCGCCGCGAGGTAGGTGGTGACGGCGGGGTGGACGCCCTTTTTCTCCGCGTAGGCCTTCCAGACCTCGTAATCGGGCTCGACGTCGATGCGTTTCAGGCGGTCCCAGGTGACGATGTCGAAATCGCGCACCGATTTGTTGTATTCCGGCGGGTTGCCGGCGGTGACGACGATCCAGCCCGCGGGGACGCGGTGCTGGCCGAATACCTTATATTGAAGGAACTGGAGCATACAGGGGGCGAGCGTTTCGGAGACGCAGTTGATCTCGTCGAGGAAAAGGATGCCCTCCCTCACCCCCGTCTCCTCCATCAGGCGGTAGACGGAGCCGATTATCTCGCTCATCGTATATTCGGAGACCTGGTACTTTTCGCCGCCGAACTCCCGCGTCGTGATGTAGGGCAAGCCCAGCGCGCTCTGGCGCGTATGGTGGGTCATGGAATAGGAGACGAGGCCAACGCCGAGCTCCGCGGCTACCTGCTCCATGACGGCGGTCTTGCCGACGCCGGGCGGCCCGATCATGAATATGGGGCGCTGTTTTTCCACCGGGATGCGGTAAGCGCCGAATTCGTCCTTTGTAAAGTAGGCGGTCATCGCGTCCTTTATCTGCTCTTTGGCCTCCGCTATGTTCAAAAAGATCCCTCCCTGACAAATACTGTCAATCGTCTAAAGAATATTTGGCGAAGATGTCTTCTCCGCGCAGTTTGTCGTTGCCGTACGCGAGCAGCAGCGCCACGATCTCCGCCTCTTTTTTCCGCTGTGCGCGCTCCAGCGCCGCGCGGAACTCCGCCGCCGAAAGCAGCGCGCGGCGCGTGAAATAGGCGGCGGCATCCGCGAGGCCGTTGTCGATGGCGGCATTGAGGAGGTTTTCTTTTTCCTCCTCCGCGTAGACGGAATAGGAGCGCGCAACGCCGCCGCGATACCTCTCCTCCGCGCCGCAGAAGCCGAGCGCCGCCGCAAGGCGCGCCCGTTCTTCGTCAAAGCCGCGCGGCGCGATCCCCGGAGCCTCCACGACGAGCAGCGAAGAACACCCCGCAAAGGGCTCCGGTCCCAACGCCTTCACCTTTTCCGGGAGGACGAGACGGCGCAGCTCCGCGCAGCCGGCGAAGGCGCGGACGCCCGCACGTTCGACGCTCTCCGGCAGCGTGACGCCCCGGTATCCCGCGCCGTCCCTGAAAGCTCCGCTCGCCACGGCGCGGACGCCGGCGGGAAGGACGAGCTCAAAGGCCGTTCTCTGACAGCCGTAACAGACGCCGTCGATGATCACAAAGCCCTCTTCGTCCGCGAGGGCGCGGCAGCCGTCAAAGAGGCCGCCGCCGATCTCCGCGATTTCCTCCGGCATCTCCGCTTCGCGCAGGGAGGGACAGGAGGCGAAGGCCTTCTCGCCCAGCCGTGACAGGGATTTAGGCAGTTTTATCTTTTCTAAGGCCCGGCAGTTTGCGAAAGCCCCTTCTCCTATCTCCGTCACGCCCTCGGGCACTGCGAGCCCACGCAGAGCGCGGCAGCCGGCAAAGGCGTATGGGCCGACCTCCGCGACGCCCTCTTCCAGCGTGAGTTTCGCCAGCTTTTCGCAGCCGCCGAACGCGTGGCCGGGAATTTTTTTCACCTTCGCGGGGACCGTCACTTTTTCTATGCTCCCGCAGCCGCTGAAGACGCCTTCGCCGAGGTATTCGAGCGACGGCGGCAGCGCGGGCTCCGCGAGGCTGCGCGCGCCCGCGAAGGCGCGGCGTTCCAGCCGCCGCAGCCCGCGCGGCAGCCGCAGTTCTACGTTCGTACAGTCATAGAAGGCGTCGACGCCGATGACTTCGACGCTCTCAGGCAGCTCCGCGCGGCGCAGGCCCGCGCAGCCGGAAAAGGCGCGCTCGCCGACCGCCGCCAGCTCTCCCTTGAAGCAGACCTCCTCAAGATTGCCGCAGCCGAAGAAGGCCCAGCCGCCAAGTCTCTTGAGGCTCGCGGGGAATTCGACGCGCCGCAGGCTGCGGCAGCCGGAGAAGATGCCGTTCTCTATCTCTTCCGTCCCCTCTTCAAAGGAGGCCTCCAGCAAGCGCGAGCAGCCCTTGAAGCAGTGCCAGCCCAGCAGCCTGACGCCGTCGGGGATGTGCGCGCGCGTGAGCCCCGTACAGTCGGCGAAGGCGCGCCAGCCGATACGGGAGACGCTTCGCGGGATCGAGAGCTCGTTAAGCAGCACGCGCTCAGCGAAGGCGTCCGCCGCGATCGCCGCCGTCCCTTCGGGGATCGCGGCGCGGCGCAGGTTGCGGCGTGCCTTGACGAGGCATCTGCCGATGAAGAGGAAGTCCTCGCGCCACTCCGTCTCGTTTTCGCAGTAAAATTTATAGTAGGGCGTGCCGGCGAAGGCGCCGCGCCCCACCTCCGTCACGCTCGCCGGGGCCGCCACGCGCTTCAGGTTCGCGCACCATTGAAAGGCTTCGCGCCCTATCTCCGCCACGCCATCGGGGATATAGACCTCCTCGAGCGAGCGGCAGTCGCGGAAAGCCCCCTCGCCGACGGCCAAGAGCCCGGGCGGCAGCCCGACGAAGCGCTCTTCGCCGTGATACCTTACCAGTACGCCGTCTTTTATCTCAAAATCGCCGTTTTTCATCGCCGATGATTTCCGTTCACAGTTCATCTATCTCGTCCTCGGAGAGCAGCAGCCGTATCGCCCAGACGGGGACCGCGGGAGCTTTGCGCCCCTGGTCGATAAAGACGAAGGCCGTCTCGTACTCCGGCGGCATGGCGGGAAAATCGCCGTAGCCGTCGGTGAAGTAGATCAGCCCCTTAAAGTTGGTAAATTCATTTCTCTTTATAAGTCCGTCCACATATTCAAAGAGCGGACGGAAGTCCGTGCCGCCGAAACCCCTGAGCGACATGCGGCGCATATAGGCGTCGAACTCCTCCTGGCTCGTGATCTTCGCGTCCTCTTCGACGCGCGCGCCGCACTGGATGATGTGCACGTTGACCCGCGTGAAAAAGTTTTCCGTCTGCTTGAGGATGTTCCACGTCTTCTCAACGAACTTCTGCACGAGAGCGCCCGCGACCGATTCCGAGGTGTCGAGCGCGACGACGAATTCACGCACGCGCCGCACCTCCTTATACTCGAGCGCCTCAATGAGCGGCATTCTTTTATATAACGAGAGCCCGTAGGTATAAAAGATATAGTCGAACTCCTCGTCGTTGACCTCAATATTCTCTCCGAGCGCCGCGAAACGGCGCAGAAAGGCCGCGTAGTCGCACTTCTCGCGGTTTATCTCCGAGAGGGCCTGCGTGATGCCGCCAGCGTTTTCACCCCAGCTGCCGGAAAAGGTCTCGAGGTCGACTTCGATGCGCCGCGATACCTCCCGCCACATCTCTTCCGTCTCCTTGGGCGTCAGCGCCGGCTCGCGGCTCTTCTCGTCATCTCCCAAGCCGGCGGCGCTGTCGCCGCTTTCCCCGGCGCGGTTTTCGTCCGCAGCCACGCCGCCGGCCCCCGCCGGCTCCCCCTCTTCGCCGGGTTCAGGCGGCGCGGCGGCCTCGTCCCCCTGGTCGTCAAGCCCGCTGATCTCCCGCTCTTCGCCGGCCTGCGGTTCGGCGCTGTCGCGCGTATCGCCTTTTCCCGAACCGCCTGTCAGCTCCGGCGGTTTGTGCCATATCTTGTGATCGTCGGCATAGAAGTCGGCGCGCAGCCGCTCGCATTCGATAATGGGAAAGCTCTGCTCCCGCAGCCAGCGATAAATCCGCTCCGCCGAAAGGTGCGGCAGCTCGCCGCGCAGCTTGCGGAGCAGCCGCGCCTGGCGTTCCTCTCTTTCACAATAAAGGGACCGGAGGCCGAGGCCGCAGATGACGTTCTCCACCGCGATGTCGCATGCGAGATCCCAGAGGTCGGGATTGACCTTCGCGCCGACGAAAAGATGGCGGAAGAGACAGTGCAGCACGATATGCAGATAATCCCGCGCCGGCGTCTGCCGCCCCTTCAGGAAGCGGCGGCAGACGTGCGCGGAATTGTAATAGAGAAAGCGTCCGTCCGTGGCCATTTCGGCGGTGACGGTGTCGTTCTCCGGCACAAACCTTATGAGCGCCGATTCCAGGAAGCGCAGGTTGATGAGCAACGTGTCGCGGGAGAGGCGCAGTATCTCACGCGCCAGCTCCCCCGCCTCGCGCGCCGTCTCGGCAAGGCGGAGCTGGCTCTCGGGCGCCGAATAGCCGTGCGCCTTTTTTATCTGAGCGGCGCTGACCTCCCACTCTTTGTCGTCCATCACTCTTCACGCTTCTCCCGGAACAGGGCCGCGCCGGCCTATTTACGCTCGGGGAGCGGCGGCATGTTGTTAAACTTATCGCGCAGATCCTCCGCGCCGAAAGCCGTCTTTCCCGTGCGCTCGCGCTCCTTCAGCGCGCGCCAGATGCGCTCCGGCGTGATCGGCAGCTCGCGCAGCGTGAGCCCGGTCGCGTAGTTGACGGCGTTGCCGATGGCCGAACCGACCGGCGCGGTGCTGCCTTCGCCCGCCTCCTTCGCGCCCATCGGCCCCTCGGGGTCGGCCTCGCTGCAGATGATCGTCTTGATCGGCGGCATGTCGAGCGCCGTCGGGAAACGGTAGTCGCGGAAGCTCGGGTTCAGATGTTTTCCCTCTTTGCTGTAGACGCACTCCTCAAAACAGCTGAAGCCTAGACCGAGCAGGACCGAACCTTCTATCTGCCCCTCGACGGCGCGGATGTTCAGCGCGCGCCCGCAGTCATGGCCGAAGACGAAGTCCTCGAGCTCGACGCCGCCGGTCTCCATATCGACCTTGACCTTCGCCGCCGAGGCGGAGAAGGAATAGGCCGGCGCGTAGTTGCCGACGTTTTTCACATAGATATCCTTGTCGCCCTCGTGCGCGAAGGAACCGACGCCGGCGACGCAGCGGCCAAAGTTCCTCTCCTCGTAGCCGAAGCAGGCCTCGTTGTAGGAGATGTTCTTCTCCGCGTCGCCCTCGATGAAGACTCGGTGGTCCTTCATCTTGATGTCCGAGGGCTTGCAGCCCCACTCCTCGGCCCAGTGCGAGAGCAGTTTGAGTTTCGCGTCGCCGACGGCGCGGCGGCAGGCGTTGCCGCCGAGGAAGGTGACGCGTGAGCCGAAGGAGCCGGCGTCCCACGGCGTCGTCGTGGTGTCGGACTGCACGAGCTTGACCTCGTCCATGCGCAGGCCGAGCTCTTCGGCGACGATCATCGTCATTACGGTGTCGCAGCCCTGTCCGATGTCGTTCGCGCCGCAGAAGACGACGGCGTAGCCCTCGCGGTTGAGGCGCACGATCGTCGATGCCGAGCAGTAATGCGGCGTGACGAGGACGGGGAAGCCCGTTCCCGACATAAAGCCAGAGCCGGAGAGGCCGACAGCCTCGCCGCTGCCGATGGGATATTTGTCCCTCTCGGCCCAGCCGATGGCGTCTGCGCAGGCCACAAGGCACTCGTCGAACTTGCAGGAGGTGAACTCCAGCCCCGTCGGCCCCGTATAGTAGGGAGTGATCTCATTCTTGCGGCGCAATTCGAGCGGGTCGATGCCGAGCGCGTTGGCCACCTCGTCCATATGTATCTCGTGGGCGAAGTGCACCTGACAGGCGGAGTAGCCGCGCATCGCGCCCGAGGCGGGATGGTTCGTGTAAGGGCGTCTCGCCGTCATGTCGATGTTTTCCACCTTATAGGGGAAGGTGGCGCAGATAAGCGAGAGTGTGTTCGCCGCGATGCCCGAGCCGCCGTAGGCGCCGCCGTCGAGAATGTGCTTGCAGCGTTTGGCGAGCATCTTGCCCTCCTTGGTGAAGGCGCTTTCGATCTCAAAGGATATCGGATGGCGCGTGCGCGTGCAGGTGAAGACTTCGTCGCGCTTGAGCACGCATTTCACGGGATGGCCCGTCATCTGCGCGAATTTGCAGGGGCAGAGCTCGTGCGCGAATACGTCGAGCTTGCCGCCGAAGCCGCCGCCGACCATCGGCTTGATGACGCGCACCTGGCTCTCGGGCACGCCGAGCCCCCAGGCGATCCAGAAACGGCTCACATAGGCCCCCTGCGTCGTCGTCCAGACGGTCCACTCGCCGTTCTCGTATTTCGCCGCCGCGCCGTGCGGCTCGATGGCGGCGTGGACCATCTCCTGCGTCTTATAGTAATGCCGGTCGGTGTAATAGGCCTCGGCGAAGGCTTTGTCCGGTTCGCCCGCCCTCATCGTCGTGAAGATCGAAAGATTGTTAGTGCCCGGATAGTGGATCGGCTCCGCCTCCGGCTGCATCGAGTCGAAGGGGTCGAGGACGACCGGCAGCGGCTCGTATTCGACCTTAACGAGCGCGGCGGCCTCCGCGGCGATATCCTCAGTTACGGCGCAGACGGCGGCGACCTCGTCGCCGATCATGCGCACCTTTTTACGGCAGAGCGGCTCCTTGTCGGCCAGCTCCTTGAAGGCTTCGGGGTTGCCGAGGTTGTGCCCTTCGGGAAAGTCGCGTCCCGTGAGCACGCCCTTGACACCCGGCAGCCGGAGCGCCTCGGTAAAGTCGATGCTTTTGATGAGCGCGTGCGCGTAGGGGCTGTGGACGAGTTTGCAGTAATACATGCCGGGCAGGTCGACGTCGTCGGTGTAGACGGCGCGCCCCGTCACCTTCGCCTCGGCGTCGATGCGCACGTAGGCGTTGCCCTTGCCCGCCAGCTCGTAGTCCTCGGGCTTTTTATAGACGCTTTCGATCTCGGCGTAATATTCCTTTGACTTTATCGCCATTATGCATTCGCCTGCCTTTCGAGTATCTTCGCCGCGGAGTCGATCGCCTCGACGATCTTCGTATAGCCCGTACAGCGGCAAAGGTTGCCGGCGATCGCGTCGCGGATCTCGTGCTCCATCGGGTGTGGGTTTTCATGCAGCAGCGAGAGGGCGGACATGATCATGCCCGGCGTGCAGAAGCCGCACTGCAGGGCCCACTTGTCCATGAACTCCCTCTGCAGCGGGTGGAGGACGCCGTCCTTCATGACGCCCTCGATGGTGACGACCTCGCGCCCCGCCGCCTCGACGGCGAGCATCAGGCAGGAGTCGACCGCCGCGCCGTCCAGCAGGATGGTGCAGGCGCCGCATTCGCCCTCTTCGCAGCCGCGTTTCGTCCCCGTCATGTGCATCTGCTGGCGCAGAAAATCGACCATCGTAATGTTGTCCTGTACCAGCTCTTCGATATCCTCGCCGTTGAGCTTGAATTTTATGATCCTTTTCATCTTCGCGGGCCTCCCCTCTTAAGCCTTCAGCGTCTCGAGCGCCTTTTTAAGGGCGCGCTTCGTGTAGACGCGCACCATATCCACCCTGTATTCCGCCGAGGCGCGCACGTCGGAGATCGGACGGCATTCCTGCGAGGCGGCGGCTCCGGCCCTCTCGAACAGGTCGTCGCCCGCCTCGCCGCCGATCAGCATCCGCTCCGCCTCTTTCGCGCGCAGCGGCGTCACGCCGACGCCGCCCATGGCGATGCGGCAGTCGGCGACCCGTGAGCCCTCCATCCGCACCCAGGCGGCGACTCCGATGATCGCGAGATCCATCGCCTTGCGCACGGAGTGCTTGAAGTAGGCCGAGCCCTCCTGCGGCTTGAGCTCAGGTATCTTTATCTCCGTAACGATCTCCCCCGCAGCCTTGTCGAGGCAGGTCCGCTTTACGCCGGTGAAAAACTCCCCGGCCGGTATCTCGCGCCCGCCGTTTTTGCCGTAGGCTGCGACTGTCGCGTTCATCGCCACCAATATCGGCGCGGTATCGGCCGAGGGCGAGGCGTTGCAGATGTTGCCGGCCATCGTCCCCTTGCGGCGTATCTGGCTTGAGGCGACATAGTGCGCGGCGTCGGCGACGGCCGGCATCTTTTCGCGCACCAGCGGCGAGTTCTGGATCGCGTAGAGCTTCGTGAGCGCGCCGACGCGCAGTCCCTCGCCCTCGATAAACTCCAGCCCGTCTATCCCCGGGATGTTTTTCAGGTCAATGACGCTCTCCACGCCCTTCAAAACGTTCTCCTTGAGCAGCAGGATCACGTCAGTCCCGCCAGCCATCAGCACGCATCTGCCGGCCTGGGCGGCCGCGAGCTCCGAGGCCTCCACGAGACTTTTGGCGGCGATATAGTTAAAATTCGGCAAAGTCATTCTTGTTCCTCCCTTTTATGATCGTATGGCGATTTTTCCAAAGCTCTCCCATGGGCTCTTCGTTTTTTATCTTAGACGTTTGAAAAAGGAGGAGTAAGTAGCCTTGGCTACTTGTGTAGTTAAAAAGACAATGTTATCTTGGTTACGCGGAAAGGCGGGGATGACGGTGGAGGATGACAAGAAGATCGACCGGACGTGCGACGACCAGATACGCCATCTATACTATCTGCCGCAGGGGATCGCGCGGCTCGAGGAGCTCGGCGAGGTGATCCGGGTCGGCAGGGATTACGAACTCAACAGGGTGGACGAGGTGCCGGAATACTGCTACCTCGTGAAGGAGGGGCGCGTCATCTGCTACGAGCTGACCTTTGGCGGCGAACAGCGCATCTACAGCTTCATGGAGCCGAATTCCGTCTTTCTCGAGGAATGTATGCTGGTCGACAAGCCGAGTCCCGTCCTCTTCAAGACGATGGTGCCCTCGACGCTCGTGCGCATTCATAAATGCGCGCTGAAGCACGCCTTCAAACATGATATCGATATCGTGATGGACATTTGCAAATCGATGGCGGGGAAATTTCTCTCCGCGATGGGGCAAATACGCTGCGGGCAGCAAAAATCCGCGGAATGGAAGATATGCCGCCTGCTGCAGATCTTTATGGAGCATTACGGCACCGGCTACGACGGGAAGATCCTCATCGCCGAGAAGCTCAGCCAACAGACGATCGCCGACATGCTCGGCATGAACCGCGTGACGGTCTCGAAGAAATTCAAAGAGCTGCGCGACATATCCCTGCTCGAACAGATAAACTGCTACCTCTGCGTCAGAAGCGCCGAAGCCCTGCAAAAGCACATGGAACTGATGAAATAAAAAACCGCCGCCGCGGACTGTCTTTCATAGCCGCGGCGGCACATCTTTAAAACTCCTGTTTTTTTATTGCGCCGACGGCCGCCGCGACCGCGACCACTCGAACATCGCGAGGCTCGCGGCGACGGAGGCGTTGAGCGAACCCGTCGCCCCCAGCATCGGGATGAAACGGATATCGTCGCAGGCCTTGGTCACCGCCGTGCCGAGACCTTCGCCCTCCGCGCCGACGACGATGACGCTGCGCGGCGGCAGGTCCTCTTTGAAGAGCGTTTCACGCCCCTCCATCGCGAGTCCCGTCACCCAGAAGTCCGCCTCCTGAAGCAGTTTTATCGTCTGCGAAATATTTCCGACTTTGACGACGGGCAGCCGCAGCGCCGCGCCGGCGCTCGTCTTGACGACGGTCCCCGTCGGCAGGCAGCCGCCGCGTTTCGGTATCATCACCGCCGCCGCGCCCGCGGCCTCCGCGCTTCTGATCACCGCGCCGAGGTTGTGCGGGTCCTGCAGGTGGTCGCAGAGCAGCAGCAGCACGGGCGCTGGCGCCGCCGGCAGCGAGGCCAGCAGATCTTCCGCCTCCCAGAGCTTCATCTGCGCGGTGTAGGCCGCGACGCCCTGGTGGTTCTCGCCGTTCGTCAGCCGGTCGAGCGCCGCGCCCTCGACATTCTGGAATATTATGCCGTTCGCGCGGCATAGCTCCGTGATTTTAGCTTTTATATGGGGCTGCGCGCCTTTGGAGACAAGCACCTTCATACAACGCTCCGGGTCCCCCTCGAGCAGCGCGATCACGGGATTGCGCCCCCAGCAGATATCCTCAGACGGCGCGCGCTCGTTTCTCCTATCCGCGCCGCCGCGCCTCTCGCGTTCTCTTCTGTCGTTAGTCATGGTCCCGCTTCATCTCCTTAAAAAACTGCGCCAGATATTTTGAGGTCGGCCCCTTTGCGCGCGCCACCTCTTCCGGCGTGCCTTTGGCGATCAGGCTGCCGCCGCCGCGCCCCCCCTCTGGCCCCAGGTCCATTATATAGTCGGAGGAGGCGAGAACGTCGAGGTTGTGCTCGATCACGAGGACTGAATTTCCCTGATCGACAAGCTTGTGGAGCAGCTTGAGCAGCTTCCTGACGTCCGTGTAGTGAAGCCCCGTCGTCGGCTCGTCGAGCAGGTAGAGGGTGTTGCCGCGGAATTTTTTGCTAAGCTCCGTCGCGAGTTTCACGCGCTGGGCCTCGCCGCCGGAGAGCGTCGGCGCGGGCTGCCCGAGCCTGATATAGCCGAGCCCGGCCTCCTGTATCACCTTTAATTTGTTCGCGATGCGCGGAATGCCGGCAAAATGTTCGATCGCCTCGTCGACGGTCAGTTCAAGGACGTCGGCGATCGAAAGCCCCTTGTAGCGCACCTCGAGCGTCTCGCGGTTGTAGCGCTGTCCCTTGCAGACGTCGCACTTCACGTAGACGTCGGGGAGGAAGAGCATCGAGACCTTTATCACGCCGTCGCCGTTGCAGGCCTCGCAGCGGCCGCCCTTGACGTTGAAGCTGAAGCGCCCGGGCTGATAGCCGCGCAGCTTGGATTCCTGCAGCCCGGCGTAAAATTCGCGTATCGGGGTGAATACCCCCGTGTATGTCGCGGGATTGGAGCGCGGCGTGCGTCCGATCGGGCTCTGGCCGACGAGCACGATGTTGCGCAGCGACTCGTAGCCGCCGATCGAATCGAATTTGCCGGGACGCTCGCGGTAGTCTTTGTCAAACTTTCCGCGCAGCCCCTTATAGAGCACCTCATAAAGAAATGTGCTCTTGCCCGACCCCGAAACGCCGGAGAGCGCGGCGAAGACGTTGAGCGGGATGTCTATGTTGAGTTTTTTGAGGTTGTTCTCCCTCGCGCCGCGCACCTTTATCATCCCCGAGGGCCTGCGGCGTTCGGACTGCGGACGCCAGGTGCCGTCTGCCTCGCCGCGCAGGTAGAGCGCCGTGCTGGAATCGCCGCGCATCACCTCTTCGGCGCTGCCGCCCGCAATCAGCTCGCCGCCGTGCTCGCCCGCGCCGGGTCCGAGTTCGAGGATGTGGTCGGCGGCGGCCATCGTGTCGCGGTCGTGTTCTACGACGAGCACGGTGTTGCCGATGTCGCGGATAGCCCTCAGCGTATCGAGCAGCCGGTTCGTGTCGCGCGGATGAAGGCCGATCGTCGGCTCGTCGAGCACGTAGAGCACCCCCGTCAGCTGCGAACCGATCTGCGAAGCGAGCCTTATGCGCTGGCTCTCTCCGCCGGAGAGGGTGTCGGCGCGGCGCGAAAGGCTCAGGTATCCCGCGCCGACGTCGTTGAGGAAGGAGAGCCGCTTGCGCACCTCGGTCAGCGCGATGCCGACGATCTTCTGCTCGCGCTCGCCGAGTTTGAGCCCGTCGAGCACCGCGATCAGCTCGTCGATCGGCATCTCCGTCAGCTCGCCGATGTTGCGGCCGCCGAGGGTGACGGCGCGCGCCTCCGGTTTCAGCCTTCGCCCCTTGCAGGTGAGACAGACGTCCTCCACAAGGCAGCGCCCAAGTTCGTCCTTATAATTTTCCGACTCTGTCTCGTTATAGCGCTTCTCTATCCACGGTATGAGGCCGATATATTTTCCGTTGTATTCCCAGTCGCCGTTTTTTTTATCGGTAAAGGTCAGCTCCAGGACCTCGTCGGAGCCGTACAACAGCTCCTGTTGGACTGTTTCTGGCAGTTCTTTAAACGGCTTTCCTATATCCCAGCCCTTTTTCTCGGCAAGTTTTTCCGCCTTGTGCACCATATACTTCATGCTCTTCCAGGGGATGAAGCCGCCTTCGCCGAGCGGCAGCTCGGGATTGACCGCGAGTTCCGGAGAGAAGTGCGAATGGAAGCCGAGGCCGCCGCAGTCCGGGCAGGCTCCGAAGGGGGCGTTGAAGGAAAAGAGGCGCGGTTCGATATCGGGCAGACTGATCTGGCATTCGGGGCAGATATATTTCTCCGTCAGCTCCATATCAGCCGTCCCCTCCGAGGCGAGCATGATGAAGCCGTCCGAGAGCTTGAGCGCCATCTCTATCGCCTCGCTGAGGCGAGAGCGGTTCTCTTCTTTAACGCGCATACGGTCGATCAGGCATTCGATGGTATGGCGTCTCTTCTTGTCAAGCTCCACCGCCTCCTCGAGCCAATAGAGGGTGCCGTCGATGCGCGCGCGCATGTACCCCTGCTGGTGCAGCTTGAGCAGCAGGTTTTTATACTCGCCCTTTTTCGCCTTTACCACCGGCGAATATATCTCCAGAGGCTTGCCGTCGTACTCTTTGTAGATGAGGTCGATTATCTCGTCGACGCTGTAGCGGTGCACCTCGCGGCCGCACTTCGGACAGTGCGGCGTGCCGGCGCGCCCGTAGAGCAGGCGCAGATAGTCGTATATTTCCGTGACCGTCCCCACCGTCGAGCGCGGGTTGTGGTTGGAGCCCTTCTGCTCGATCGATATCGCGGGAGAGAGCCCGGAGATGTCGTCCACGTCGGGTTTGTCCGACATTCCAAGGAACTGCCGCGCGTAGGAGGAGAGAGACTCCACATAGCGCCGCTGCCCCTCGGCGTAGACCGTGTCGAAGGCGAGCGACGACTTGCCGGAGCCCGAGGGACCCGTGACCACGACCAATTTATTTTTTGGGATATCTGCGTTTATGTTTTTGAGGTTGTGCTGCCTTGCCCCGGTAATTCTTATTTGCTGTTCCAATCGGATTGCCGCCTTTCAGTCTCTGTATATCGTCCCTTAACTGGGCCGCCGTCTCAAAATCGAGCTTCTCGACGGCCTCCCACATCTTTTTTTCAAGCTCGTGGATGTTCTGCTCCCTGGCCTCTTCGTTGGGAGAGGCGGCGCGCATGCCGGCGTAACTCGTCCCGCCATCGCTCAGCAGCTCGTCAGGCAGCAGGTTCTTCACGGATTTGACGATCGTCTTCGGCTCGATGTGGTGCTCCTCGTTGAAGGCCGTCTGCGCCTCGCGGCGGCGTGTTGTCTCCTTCATCGCCAAATCCATACTGTCTGTTATCCTATCGGCATATAATATCACTTTTCCCGCGCTGTTGCGAGCGGCGCGCCCGATCATCTGCACCAGCGAGCGGTGCGCGCGCAGGTAGCCCTCGCGGTCGGCGTCGAGTATCGCCACCAGCGAGACTTCGGGCAGGTCTATGCCCTCGCGCAGCAGGTTGACGCCGACGAGGACGGCGAAGACGCCCAGACGCAGGTCGCGCAGCAGCTCCGCTCTCTCAAAGGTGTCAAGCTCGGAATGTATATAGCGCACCTTGATGCCGAGTTCGGCCATATATTCGGCCAAGTCCTCGGCGGAACGCTTCGTCAGCGTCGAGACGAGCACGCGCTCGCCGCGCTCCACGATCGGGCGGATCTCCGCGAGCAGGTCGTCGACCTGCCCCGTCGCCTTATGCACCTCGACCTCGGGGTCGGGGATGCCGGTCGGGCGGATGAGCTGTTCGACGACGTGGTCCGAATGCGCGAACTCGTAATCTCCCGGCGTCGCCGATATGAAGAGGGCGTTTTTCAGCACCGGCTCATACTCGTCCCAGCGCAGGGGCCGGTTGTCGAGGCAGGAGGGCAGGCGGAAACCGTGCTCCACAAGGACCTCCTTGCGCGCGCGGTCGCCGTTGTACATGCCGCGCACCTGCGGCAGCGTCATGTGCGATTCGTCGATAAAGAAGAGCGCGTCCTGCGGGAAAAAGTCGAGCAGCGTCCCGGGCGGGTCGCCCTCTTCGCGTCCGTCGAGATAGCGCGAATAGTTCTCGATGCCGGAGCAGTAACCGACCTCGAGCAGCATCTCAAGATCGTATTTGGTGCGCATCCTGAGCCGTTCGGCCTCAAGATACTTGCCCTCGCTCGTAAAGCGCGCGCAGCACTCCTCCATCTCCCGCTCGATCACTCCGGCCGCCTTCTGGATGGCGTCGGTGCTCGTAACGTAGTGCTGCGAAGGGAAGATTCCGACCTTCTCCTTCCGCAGCAGGCTCTTGCCCGAAACGGGATCGATCTCGTCGATCCGCTCTATCTCGTCGTCAAAGAAGGAGACGCGCAGCGCGGTGTCGCTGTAGGCGGGATATATCTCCATCGTCTCTCCCCTGCTTCGGAAGGTCCCAGGGACGAGCGAGGCGTCGTTGCGTTCGTAGTAGTTCTCGATGAGGCGCAGCATGAAGGCGCGGCGTTCCCAGCGCTCCCCCTGCGCGAAGCGGAAGATCGCGTCCTCGTAGTTCTTCCTCTTTCCGAGTCCGTAGATGCAGGAGACGCTCGCGACGACGATGACGTCGCGCCGCTCAAGCAACGACTTAGTCGTCGCGAGGCGCAGTTTTTCGATACGCTCGTTGACGGAGGAATCCTTTTCTATATAGACGTCGGAGGCGGGGATATAGGCCTCCGGCTGGTAGTAATCATAGTAACTGACGAAATAGTTTACTGAGTTTTCGGGAAAAAATTCCTTGAACTCGCTGTAAAGCTGCGCCGCGAGTGTCTTGTTGTGCGCCATGACGAGCGTCGGGCGGTTGAGCTCGGCGATGACGTTCGCCATCGTGAAGGTCTTGCCGCTGCCCGTAACTCCCAAGAGCGTCTGGCGCGTCCCGTCCTTTTCGCGGAAACCGCGTACAAGCTTCTCCACCGCCTGCGGCTGGTCTCCCGACAGTCCGAACGGCGCGACCAGTTTGAATTTATCCTCTTCCATCTTCGACCTTTCTTGTTCTCATATCAGGTATTTTATTTAAAACCGTTATATTCTAACACAGACCCGCCCGCGGCGCCATCGGCGGAGACACGAGAAAAACGAGCCGCCCGATGGGCGGCTCGACCGGTGATCTTATTTCTCTTCGTCCATCGGAGTGTTGAAGTTTCCCGAATCGGCCTCTTCTATATCCGGTACCTGATGAATGACCGCCTCGGCGTCCGGGCCGTCGTCGTCTTTCTTCTTGTCCTCTTTTTGATCCTTGTCCTCTTCCGGTTTATCCTTCGCGGCGTTATCGCCGTTGTGTTCCTTCTTCGGATAGCCGAGAAGCTCGTCAAGCTCGTCGCCTTCGAGTATCTCCTTCTCAAGCAGCAGCCTCGTTATCTCCTCCAGCCGCTCGCGGTTCTCGGTGAGGATCTCCCGCGCCTTGTTCATGCTGCCGTCGACTATCGCACGTATCTCAAGGTCTATCGTATGGGCGACCTCTTCGCTGTAATTGCGGTCGTCAACGATGTCATGGCCGAGGAATACCTCGTGCTGCTTGCGTCCGAGCGTCACGAGGCCCAGCTTGTCGCTCATGCCGAACTGCGTCACCATCTGGCGCGCGATCTGCGTCGCCCGCTCAAGATCGTTGGAAGCTCCCGTGGTCACGTCTCCGAAGCAGATGGCTTCGGCCACGCGGCCTCCGAGCAGCACGCAGATCTTGTCCGCGAGCTCCTGGCGGGAGATGAGGAACCTGTCCTCCTCGGGGAGCTGCAGAGTGTAGCCGAGCGCCATGTGGCCGCGCGGGATGATCGAAATCTTATGCACGGGGTCGGAACCCTTTATTTTAGCCGCGACAAGGGCGTGTCCCGCCTCGTGGTAGGCGATTATCTCGCGCTCCTTCTTGCTGATTATGCGGCTTTTGCGCTCCGGCCCGGCCATAACGCGGTCGATCGCCTCTTCAAATTCGGGCATCCCAAGCATCTCCTTGTCTCTGCGCGCGGCAAGCAGCGCCGCTTCGTTGACGAGGTTGGCCAGGTCGGCGCCGACAAAGCCGGGAGTGCGGCGCGCGATGACGTCGAGGTCGACGTCATGTTCTATCTTCATGTCACGCAGGTGTACCTTGAGGATGTCGCGGCGTCCGTTGACGTCGGGACGGTCGACGACCACCTGGCGGTCGAAGCGTCCCGGGCGCAGCAGCGCCGGGTCCAGGATGTCGGGCCTGTTGGTCGCGGCGATGAGGATTATCCCCGAACCGGCCTCAAAACCGTCCATCTCCACAAGCAGCTGGTTCAATGTCTGTTCACGTTCGTCGTGTCCGCCGCCGAGCCCCGCGCCGCGATGGCGTCCTACGGCGTCTATCTCGTCGATGAATATTATGCAGGGCTGGTATTTGCGGGCCTGTTCAAAGAGGTCGCGCACGCGCGCCGCGCCGACGCCGACAAACATCTCCACAAAGTCGGAGCCGCTGATGCTGAAAAAGGGCACGTCGGCCTCGCCCGCCACCGCGCGGGAGAGGAGTGTCTTGCCCGTCCCCGGAGCGCCGAGCAGAAGCACGCCCCGCGGCACCTTCGCGCCGAGCTTCGTGAACCTCGCTGGGTCTTTGAGGAACTGCACGACCTCTTCAAGCTCCTCCTTCGATTCGTCGCATCCCGCGACGTCGCCGAAGGTCACCTTCGGGCGATTGTCAAGGAATAGTTTGGCCTTGCTCTTCGCAAAGCCCATCACCTTGCTGCCGCCGCCCTGCATGTTGTAGATGAAGTATATCCAGACGCCGATCAGAAGCAGCGTCGGCAGGAGCGACGTCAGAAGAGCCGTGAGCCACGAGTTCTTCGGCGGCGGAACGATCTCCACTTCGACGCCCTTTTCCGCTACCGTCGAGGGGAGCGTCGCCGCGTCGAGTATATACGTAGTAAATTGCTTGCCCGATTTCAGCGTGCCGGTCAGCTGTTCATGATCGATCCTGACCTTGGTGACGTTGCCGCTGTTCACCTCGCTGAGGAATGTGCTGTAGGGCATCACTTCGCTCTGCGTCGTCTTTTTAGTAGCGCTGTCAGGGCCCAGGAACACATTGACCAGGCTGACCACCAGTACGATGAGGACTATATACATCCCCACGTTTTTAGAAATTTTCTTCAATATCCCTTATCCTCGCTTTCTATGCTTCACTTCTTTTCAAATATAAAACCGTCCGCCGCCGGCCCAGGCAAAGACCGTTCAAATACCGTCAATCAAGAGGCTCGGCGATATGCACGGCGGGGAGATGGCGGAACTGCCCCGCGTAGTCCAGGCCGTAGCCTATGACAAACTCGTCAGGTATCGTGAAACCGGTATATTTAACATCGACGTGCTGCGTGCGGCGCTCGGCCTTGTCAAGCAGTACGCATATTTCAAGCGACTCGGGAGCGCGCTCGCGCAGGAGCTTGCTCATATACGAAAGCGAGAGTCCCGTGTCGAGTATATCCTCAACTATTATCACATGTTTGCCGTGTATATCCGTGCTCAGATCTTTTTGGATCTTCACGACGCCGCTGCTTCTGGTAGAGGCGCCGTAGGAGGAGATGGCGAGAAAGTCAAGCTGGGCGTCGACGTCCGGCCCTATCTCGCGGACAAGGTCGGAGAAGAATATCACAGCCCCCTTGAGCACACAGACGAAAACCACCTTTTTCCCGCGGTAATCCTCGCGTATCCTTGCCCCCAGCTCCCTTACTTTGCTATGAAGCTCCTCTTCCGAAAGCATTATTCTGCCTATTCTGTATTCCAAATTAAAGCACTCCCTTTAGGGCGATAATTGCAGCTTGCAAACAATTAAGAATAATATCATATTTCGTATTATCTCGCCCACCATGGAAGCCTATTTTCGCAGGTATTTTTGCTAAAATTTTTCCCCGCCTTTATATCGGCCCGATGAAGCCAGCCGATGCCGCGCGCAGAATAGCAGACCTCCACGTCGCGCGCCCACTGGAAGCGCCAGCAGCCGCCGCGGCGCACCAGGCCGACAAGCCCGTTCGTGCGCGCGCGGGAGAGCGCCGGCAGCGAGAGCTCGGCCCCCTGCAGGCGGAGCATCTCGGCGAGAGTAAGTTCAGGCAGCTCGCCGAGCCCGTCGGTCCGCCAGGCGGCCAGCGCCGGCGGCAGGCGGAGGGCGATCTTCGCTATTTCGCGGCGCGCCGTCCGCTCACGGGCCTCGACCTCGGCGCCGACCTGTTTCGCAAGGCCGAGCATCACGTTCTCAAACCCCGGGTTCAGGTTTTCTTTTATCCATGGTATAAGTATGTTCCGGACCTTGTTGCGCCGGTAGTCCGACTCGTCGTTTGTAAAATCGTCGCGCCAGGGGACGCCGTTTTCTCTCAGTATATTACGGAGTTCTTCGCGGCTGAAATCGATCACCGGACGCACGATATCGCCGCGCACCTCGGGAATGCCGCGCAGTCCGGCGAGGCCGCTGCCGCGCGCGAGATTCATCAGCTGGGTCTCGACCACGTCGTCGGAATTGTGTCCGACCGCGATATAGGGCAGCCCGAAACGCGCGGCCGTCTCATAAAAATGTTCGTAACGCGCGCGCCGCCCCGCCATCTCGAACGATTCGCCCGTCTCGCGGCAGTGATGGACGTCAACCACCTTGACGGCGCACTCTATCCGCCACTCCGCGCATAACTCGCGCACAAAGGCGGCGTCGTCATGCGAACCGCCCTCCCTCGTGCAGTGGTCGAGGTGAGCCGCCACGACGCGGCCGTTAAAAAAACTCTTCAGCAGCCAGAGAGCGGCGACGGAATCGCCGCCGCCCGAGAGGGCGCAGACGATGCCATGAGCGTTGAGCCATCCCTGGCGGGACGCCGCGGCGAGAAACTTCTTCCTATAATCCATCGGCGGCCTCTTCCGCCGCCCTCTTTCCGTAGCCGCACCATTTCGCCAGAGCGCAGCGGGCGCAGTCTGGCTTGCGGGCGCTGCATATGCTCCGCCCGTGGTCAAGGAAGTTCAGGTGGCCGCCGCGAAAGCGTTCCGGCGGCAGCGCCGCCTCCAGCCTTGCCTGTATCTTGTCGGGAGGACTCTTTTCGTCGGCCCAGCCAAAACGCTTGCTGAGCCGCGTGATATGCGTATCTACGGGGAAGCCGGGCATTCCCAGGTCGAAACATTCCACGATCGCCGAGGTCTTGGGGCCCACTCCCGGCAGAGAGGTGAGGTATTCGCGCACCTCCGGCTGCTTCCAGCCCCGAAGCTCCTTCAAAGTGTAGCCGCCAAATTTTTCTTTGACCGCGGCCAGTATCTGCTGGATGCGCGGCGGCTTCGTGCTGCTCATCCCCGCGATGCGCAGCACCTCTTTGAGCTCCTCCAGGTCGGCATGAGCCACCTCCTCCCACGAGGAATAGGCGGCTTTCATCTTCGCGAAGGCCTTGTCGCGCAGTTTATCGTTGGTATTCTGCGACAGTATCGTCAGTATGAGGTCGTCAAGCGGCTCCTCATACCAGAAGTCGCCAGCGGGGCGCGCTTCGTTCCCGTAGAGCGCCTCCAGTCCGTCGAGGATCTCCCGCACATGGTGCAGCTCGGCCATCATTCCGCCTCTTTCACCACGGTGGGCTCTTCGTTCATGGCTGGGGCCGTCTTCCTGCGGCTCCGCTTCTTCGGCGGGTCTACGCGGTCCGTCATTACCTTCTTGTAGCGGAAGGAACGCTCGATCCAGCCTTCGAGGGCCGCCTGCACGCGTCCGTGGACGCTGTTCTTCGGATAGCCGCCCTTTTCGTCCTTCGTTCCCGCGGGGACGCCCGTAAGGATCTCGATCCCCTCGTCTATAGTCGAAACGCTCCAGATGTGGAACTTGTTCTTCCTGACAGCTTCCGTCACCTCATGGTTCAGCATCAGATGCTGTTCGTTCTGCACGGGAATGATGACGCCCTGTTTCCCCGTGAAACCGTTGGCCTTGCAGTAGCGGAAGAAGCCCTCTATCTTCTCATTGACGCCGCCGATCGGCTGTATGAAGCCCATCTGGTCGACGGAGCCGGTGACGGCGATCCCCTGTTCGAGCGGGATGCCGGCGATCGCCGACATCAGGCAGTAGAGCTCGGTCGACGAGGCGCTGTCGCCCTCGATGCCGCCGTAGGTCTGCTCAAAGGCGATGCGGGCGCTGACCGAAAGCGGGAAGTCCCGCGCGTACATCCGCCCGAGGTAGCTTGTGAGTATCATCAGCCCCTTGTTGTGGATCGGGCCCGTCATGCTCACCTCGCGCTCGATGTTGACGACGCCCTCGGCGCCCATAAAGACGTTGGCGGTAATGCGCACCGGCGAGCCGAAGGAGTGGTCGATCAGCTGCGAGACCGTGAGGCCGTTTATCTGCCCGACGACGGAGCCCTCCGTGTCGATGCGGATGACGCCCTTGCGGTACTCCTCCAGCACCTTGTCCTCCCACATATCGGCGCGGTGGATCTTTTCTTCAAGAGCCCTGCGGACATGGTCGACGCCGACAAGCTTCTTGCCCTCCGCCTTCGCGTAGGCGGTCGACTCGACAAGCACGTCGGCGATCTTATTGAGCTGCGTCGAAAGCTTGTTCCGGTCCTCCGCGAGGCGCGAGGCCCATTCGATCACCTCGCCGACGGCGGTCACGGTGAAATTGAGCTTGCCCTCCCGCGCAACGAAGCCCGCGACAAATTGGGCGATCTGATATTCGCTTTCGCCGGTCCGCGGCATTTCTGAGTCAAACTCGGCCTTGATCTTGAATACCTTCTGAAACTCGGGGTCATATATGTTGAGCAGGTAATAAAGGTAGGGAGTACCTACGATCACGACCTTCATCTCTATCGGTATCGGCTCCGGACGCAGCGAGGAGACCGGGATGTAGCCGAGCTGTTCGCCAAGGTTTTCGATCGAGAGTTCGCGGTAGCGCAGGACGCGTTTCAGCACGTCCCACGACATGAACTGGCGCAGAAGCTCGTCGGCGTCGAGCAGCAGGAAGCCGCCGTTCGCGCGGTGCATCGCGCCGGGGGTTATGCGGCGGAAATCGGTATAGAGATTGCCCTGCCGGTTCTCATAATCGACCTTGCCGACAAGGTTGTAGTAGATCGGGTTTGTTTCGCAGATGACGGGCGCGCCGTCGTTCGGGTTGTTGGAGACGAAGGCGTTCACCTCGTAACGGGAAAAATCGACCTCCGCCGCGTCGTCGCGGACGGCGGCGAGGAAAACGCTGAAGTTCGCGATGAGGTCCTCCGTCAGCGCGTCGAGCCATTTCGCAAGCTTCTCGTTCGGCATATGCTTGCCGCGCAGCTCCGCGAGGATCGGCGTGATCGCCACGCGGCAGATCTGGCTCTCAAGCTCCTTTATCTTTTCCTTGAGCTCCTTCTCGCGCTCGCGGATGAGGCGCAGCTTCTCCAGCGTCTTCTGGGATATCTCCTCGGAAACTTTCTGCAGGACCTCCTGCTCCTCGTCCGAAAGCTTTTCAAACTCATCCTGCTGCATCTCGCGGCGAACGAGCTGTTTTTCGCCCTCTTCCGTCTTATTGTCCTTGTCGTCGGCCTCGTCCTGCCCCTCGTCATGCTGGGGCAGCGGCGGCGCCATTATCAGCGGCAGATTGACGAAACCCTGAGGCGTGCGCTTGATGGCGAAATCCTTCGATTCGGCCCACTTCCGCAGCTCCTCCATGATGGTGTTGACCTCGTCCTGGAACGACTTCACGAGCTGCGCCTTGTTGTCCTCGAATTCATTATTGTCAAAAGCCTTTGAAAGCGCCGTTTTGAGGTCCTCTATCGCGTCCTCGGCGTCCTTCGCAAGCTCGCGCCCCTTGCCGGCCGGCAAGCTGATCGCCAGCGGCAGGCTCGGATCGTCGAAGTTATAGACATAGACCCAGTCGTCCGGAGCCGGCATGTCCGAGGCGGCGCGCCTCAGCTCCTCCAGCGCGTAGGAGGTGCGCCCGCACCCCGGCTCGCCGACCATAAATATGTTATATCCCTTGCTCTGCACAGAGAGGCCGAAGCCGACGGAGCGCACGGCGCGTTCCTGGCCGATCAGCCCGGCGAGCTTATCCAGTCCCTTTGTAGTTTTAAAGCCGAGGGCCGCGAGGTCGGCCGCGCGGCGAAGTTTATCGGCGGAAAGTTGTTTATCCTTTATGAGAGACATTAAGCTCCTCCTGATCGTTTTCAAATTTAAGTTTAAAAAAATGCCTGACCTCGTCCGGCCGCGGGTCGGAACGCACGGCACAGGCACCGCAACATGCCTAATCTATAACAAATGTTAATATTAGTCAAAGGGAAATTTTAATATTATGCCTTAACGGCAAAAATTATCGCCATCCCGCGCGGACGCACGGACAAAATAAAGGAGAACAACAAATGCTGTCCTCCTTTGCGATCTCGATTTCTTTTATAAAATATTGATATAATATAAAGAAATACTGCTGAAGTTAGATTTTCTCTACGTCGGAAGCCTGGGGGCCCTTGCTGCCCTGGGTAATCTCGAAGCTCACTTTCTGACCCTCGTCAAGTGTTTTGAAACCGTCGCCCTGGATAGCGCTGAAGTGGACAAATACATCGTTGCCTTCGTCAGTTGTGATGAATCCATAACCCTTCGTTGCGTTAAACCATTTTACTGTGCCGTTGCTTTTCAAGGTGTTGCCTCCCAACAGGAAATATTTATACATCAGCTTGTGCCGACTTCCATACCTTATACTTTAATGCACCGATTGTCAAGGTCATTTACTCAATTTTCAGCTTATTTAGCTATTTTTCATGAAACGAAGTAATATTCCAGAACCGGCGAATCATAAAAATAATAATATTTAATAAATGTGATCAGACTTCAGCCATGTTATTCTTTTGTGGAAAATGCTTAGAGTTTTTCTCATAAAAACACTGTCAAAACTATTGTTTGATGTTAATTGATGTATTATAATATTTCAGTAACATCAGGATTGGTTAAAATATGTTTTCGGGAGTGGATATAGATATGGATATGAACAAACTCACACAGAAATCACAGGAGGCTTTCTACGAAGCCCAAAATATCGCGGTGCGCCACGGACATCAGGAGGTGGACGCCGAGAACCTGGCGCTGGCCCTGCTGAGGCAGGAAAACGGCCTGATCCCCCGCCTTTTCGATAAGATGAACGTTCCGGTGGAGAGCCTGGCCAACGCCGTCGAAAACGAGCTAAGCAAGAAGCCGCGCGTCTCTGGCGCCGGGCAGGAGACGGGCAAGATATATGTCTCGCAGCGGCTTTCAAAGATCCTCGTCAGAGCCGAAGATGAGGCCGACAGCCTGAAGGACGAATATATCTCCGTCGAGCATCTCTTCCTCGCGATACTTTACGAGACCAAGGGAAGCCCGCTCGGCAGGATCTTTGATACCTTCGGAATAACTCCCGACAAATTCCTCAAGACCCTATCCGAGGTCCGCGGCAACCAGCGCGTCACCAGCGACAATCCGGAGGACACCTACGACGCCCTTGAGAAATACGGGCGCGACCTTGTGAAGGCCGCGCGCGAGAACAAGCTTGACCCCGTCATCGGACGCGACGAAGAGATCCGCCGCACCATCCGCATCCTCAGCCGCAAGACGAAGAACAACCCCGTCCTCATCGGCGAACCGGGCGTCGGCAAGACGGCGATCGCCGAGGGGCTCGCGATCCGCATCATGCGCGGCGACGTACCGGAGAACCTCAAAGACCGGATCATCTTCGCGCTTGACATGGGTTCTCTCATCGCGGGGGCTAAGTTCCGCGGCGAATTTGAGGAACGTCTGAAGGCCGTCCTCGACGAGGTCAAGAAGAGCGAGGGGCGCATCATTCTCTTCATCGACGAGCTCCACACCATCGTCGGCGCGGGAAAAACGGACGGCGCGCTCGACGCCGGCAACATGCTCAAACCGCTGCTCGCACGCGGCGAACTGCATTGCATCGGCGCGACGACGCTCGAGGAATACCGCCAGTATATCGAAAAGGACGCCGCTCTTGAAAGGCGCTTCCAGCCCGTCCTGGTGGACCCGCCCAGCGTCGAGGACACGATCTCGATCCTGCGCGGCCTCAAAGAGCGCTTCCAGGTGCATCACGGCGTGAGGATACAGGACAGCGCGCTTGTCGCGGCGGCGACGCTCTCCAACCGTTACATCTCCGACCGCTTCCTCCCCGACAAGGCCATCGACCTTATCGACGAGGCCTGCGCGATGATACGCACCGATATAGATTCCCTGCCGACTGACCTCGACTCCGTCAACCGCCGCGTGATGCAGTTGGAGATCGAGGAGGCGGCGCTGAAGCTCGAAAAAGACAAGGCCAGCAAGGACCGCCTCGAAGCCCTGCAAAAGGAGCTCGCCGACGTGAAAGAGCACGCCAACACACTGCGGGCCCAGTACGAGGTCGAAAAAGAAAATATCGTCAAGATACGCTCGATGCGCGAAGAGATCGAAAAGGTGCGCCATCAGATAGACGAGGCGGAGCGCAGCTACGACCTCAACCTCGCCGCCCAGCTTCGCTACGGGACGCTCAATAAGTTGGAGGGCGACCTGAAGATAGAGGAAGAAAACCTCAGCGGGATCGAAAAAGGCGGAACGAAGCTGCTGCGTGAAGAGGTCACGGAGGAGGAGATCGCCGAGATCGTGGCGAAATGGACCGGCATCCCCGTCACCCGGCTCATGGAGGGCGAGCGCGAGAAGCTGCTCCACCTCGACGCGGTGCTGCACGAACGCGTCGTCGGGCAGGACGAGGCCGTCAGCCTCGTGGCGGACGCCGTACTGCGCGCGCGTTCCGGCATAAAGGACCCGAAACGCCCGATAGGCTCCTTCATCTTCCTCGGCCCCACCGGCGTCGGCAAAACGGAGCTCGCGAGGGCCCTCGCCGAATCGCTCTTTGATTCCGAGGACAACATCGTGCGCATCGATATGTCAGAATATATGGAGAAGCACTCCGTATCGCGCCTCGTGGGAGCGCCTCCGGGATATGTCGGCTATGAGGAGGGCGGGCAGCTCACCGAAGCCGTGCGCCGCCATCCCTACTCGGTCGTGCTGTTCGACGAGATAGAAAAAGCTCACCCTGACGTATTCAACATCATGCTGCAGATACTGGACGACGGGCGTGTGACGGACAGCCACGGGCGCACGGTAAACTTTAAAAACTGCGTCATCATAATGACGAGCAATATCGGCGCCCAGGTACTGATCGACGGCATGGACGGCGAGGGGGCCCTCTCCGAGGGCGCGGTCGAAGAGGTGATGGGGCTCATGCGCACAAAATTCCGCCCCGAGTTCCTTAACCGCGTCGACGAAATGATCTGCTTCAAACCGCTGACGCTGAAGGACATCCGGCAGATAGTGCGCCTCATCCTCAGGCAGCTCGAATTGAGGCTGCACGACCGCAACATCGACCTCGAGCTCACCGACGAAGCCCTCGACGTCTGCGCCAGGAACGGCTACGACCCCGTCTACGGGGCGCGCCCGCTCAAACGCTACGTCCAGAAAGCGCTGGAAACGCGCATCGCGCGGGCCATCATCGCGGGCGACATCGGCGACGGAGGCACGATCCGCGTAGTGGCCAGGGACGGAGCGCTCGATATGGAGTTCGAAAACCGCAAGGCAGATTAAAAAAGACCGGAATCGAAAAAAAAACGGACCGGGTGTAAAAAACCCGGTTTTTATTTATAATATTGACGAATTACCTACAGGGAGGAAATTTTATGGCTGAAAAAATGGAATTTCAAAGCGAGGCAAAACAGGTTCTGGAGCTGATGATCAACTCCGTCTACTCAAACCCCGACATCTTCGTGCGCGAGCTGATATCGAACGCCTCTGACGCGATCGACAAGCTGCGCATAGAGAGCTTGAGCCGTACCGAGCTCGCGGAATACGCGAAGAACGGGCGCATCGACATCACGATAGATAAAAAGGCGGGGACGCTCACCTTCTCCGACAACGGCATCGGCATGGACCGCGACGAGCTCGTCTCATACCTCGGCACGATCGCGCGCAGCGGCACCGGCGAATTCATACGCGCGATGCAGGAAGCGAAAAACGGTATCAACAGCGACCTGATCGGGCAGTTTGGAGTGGGCTTCTACTCAAGTTTTATCGCCGCCGACAAGGTTACGGTGGAAACGCTCAAGGCCGGCGGCTCCGAGAGCTGGAAGTGGGAATCCACCGGCGACGGGACCTACACGATAGACAGGGGCAGCCGGACGACGCAGGGAAGCGCGATCACGCTCCACATGAAAAAAGAGGAGAAAAAAGACGACGAGCACGATATCGCAAAGGACTACCTTTCGGAGTGGACGCTGCGCGGCATCATCAAGGAATATTCCGACTTCGTGACCTATCCGATCTACCTGAACGACACGGAAAAGGAGAAAAAGGATGACGAGAAGGAGGAGCCCGTCAACTCCATGAAGGCCCTCTGGACGCGCCCGCAGAAAGAGATCAGCGACGAGGAGTTCAACGACTTCTACCGCCACATCTCGCACGACTGGGAAAATCCGCTCGAGCACATCTACTACAAGGCCGAGGGCACGAGCGAATTCCGCGCACTGCTGTTCATACCGTCGCGTCCCCCGATGGACCTCTTCTATCAGGACGGCAAGCACGGCGTGCAGCTCTACATCCGCCGCGTCTTCATCATGAACGATTGCAAGGACCTCATCCCCGAGTACATGCGCTTCATCAAAGGCGTCGTCGATTCAGAGGACCTCTCGCTCAACGTCTCGCGCGAGATGCTCCAGCAGGACCGCCAGACGGCGCAGATCAAAAGCAGCCTCGTAAAGAAGATCCTGGACACGCTGCGCAAGATGCAGAAGGAGCAGCCCGACAGCTACAATAAATTCTGGCAGACCTTCGGCGTCGTCCTTAAAGAGGGCATCATCTCCGACCTCCGCCACAGGGAGGAGATCATGAAGCTATGCCTCTTCGACCTCTCGGAGGGCGACAAGACGACGATCGAGGACTACCTTGTCAACATGCCGGCTGGACAGGACAAAATATATTACCTTGCCGGCTCGTCGCTCAAGAACCTCAAGAACTCGCCGAAACTCGAAGCGTTCAGGAAAAAGGGCATCAAAGTGCTGCTTCTGGGCGACCCCGTGGACGAGATATGGGTGAACCACGCCCGCAAGTTCGACAAGTATGACTTCATCTCCGCCGCCGCCGAGGACCTTATGCTGCCCGAGGGCGGGAAGGAAGAGAAGAAAGATTCAGAGATCGAGAAGGTCGGCCTTGTCAAAAAGCTCAAAGAGGCTCTCGGCTCGCTCGTCGAGGACGTAAAGGTTTCAGACCGCCTCGTCGATTCACCTGTCTGCTTCGTCCAGAAGGGCGAGGAAATATCGCCGCAGATGAGAAACCTCTTCCGCTCGATGGGACAGGAGGTGCCGGAGGAAAAGCGCGTGATGGAGATAAACCCCGACAACGCGCTGATCAAGAAGATAGCGGACGAATCCGAGAAACCGGACTTCAACGCCGAAGACTGGTCGAACCTCCTTATGGGCCTCGCCTCGATCGCCGACGGCGAGCCCGTGGCGGACGGCCAGAAGTTTACGAACCTGGTCAGCAAACTGCTGGAGAGATAAACAACCGGGGAAAAACCGGCCGCTCAAAGGGGCAGGCAAACGCATAAGGACAGAAACATCGATACGGAAAACCGATAAAGATATCCCCCTCGCCGATAAGGACGAGGGGGATTTTTCTTAGCCTGCCCTATTTTATCCGAATCGACCGGCGGCCGGCATCCAGGATGTCGCTGCGCACCTTGGCGTTAAAAAAGTTCCTCAGCCCCTCAACGAGAGCCTCATGTACGATGCCGGCGGTCTCCGGCGGCAATTCCCCCAGTATCTCCGAAATAAAGAAAATATTTTTACTCTCCGGCGCGATAATGGCGTGGCGCGACTGCTTCCAGACAAAATGTCTGGTGACGACTATATCGCCGTCGGCATAGCTCACCTCGCCGGGCGGAATATCGACGCTGTCCTCTTCGTCAAGCGCCGTAAAGGAATCGCCGTGCCGCGAAAAACGTAGCGCGAGCCCGTCGCGCAGAACGTCAATGTCAAAGCCGCCGGCGGGGACCAAATAACGAAGGGAGACCGCGTTGTAAAAATCTACAAAGGGGTGGATGGCGAATGGCCGTTCACTTTTTCCGGCACGCCGGACCAGAGCTTCGATCGAGCTGGGGAAATTTTTTCTCGGCGCTCCGGCCATTTTCATCCGCTCGCCCCACGGCTTGATATTCGGGTGCGACTGCGGATTTCCATAGGCCGTCGAAGCCTCGGCGGCAATGCGCCAGCTATCCCGGAGAAAGGCCGCCACCGGCTCCGTGCCGGCAGGGAGCGACATCCCCTCGGCTGCCGCCACGACCAGCCTCATTCCGGGAAAATACTCAAAAACATCCGCTTCTACAAAAAAATCCACCGACACCATTCTCCTTTCCGGCAGCAACGTGCCCGTCAACAATCTCCGTCGATTTTCAGCTTACCCTGCGTCAGCGGCAGCCAATACCGGAGGTAAAGCATGGAGGCCGCCGCGAAGACCGCCAGGCCGATGACGCGGAATGTATTGCTCACCCCCAGATAGGGGGAAAAACAGCCGTATACCAGCGGGCTTATCATCCACCCGGAGTCGATGACAAGCAGAACCAGCCCCGTAGCCTTGGGATGATAGGCGGCGGGCAGCATATCTCCGACAAGAGCGAGGTCGGTCGGGAAGCCGATCCCGATGCCGATGCCGAAGAGCAGTCCAAAAAAGATAAACATAGACGAAGTGGAACTGAAAGAGAGCCCCAGCAGTGCGGAGCCCATCAGAGCCGCCGCGGGCGCGGCCAGCCTTACGCGCGGGACGCCGGAGATAAGGCGGAAGGCCGCCGTGCGGATGAGTACCGCGGCAAAGGCGTTGGCGACCATGAAATAGGAGACGGGAACGGCGCGGGCATTCGCCAAAGAGGCCATCGAGATGGTCATCGCGTCGGCGAGCCCCATCGCGGCGGCGGTAAAGAGCAGCACCTTGACGCCCCTTGCCTTGAAGAGGTCTCCATAGCTGCCCCACCTCTTCTCATGGCCGCCGGAATAGCTGAGATCCTTCACAAGGCAGCTCACGGCGGCGCAGGCCAGAGAGGCAAGCGCCGGGGACCATATATACAGGTCGCGGCAGCCATGCAGCAAAAGCCATTCGCTCAGGGGAACAACAGTCGCCAGCGGCAGCATCGAACCGGTCGTAAAGAGGGCGAAGCCGATGCCGCGCGACTTTTCGTCAAGCAATATCGACTGCGCCGCAACGGTGGATACGACGAAGACGCTGACGCACACTCCCGTCATCGCTCGGAAAAACAGCAGCAGCAGCGGGCGGTCAAGCGAAAGGGCGATCCCGGCCGTCATCGCGACGCAGAGAAGCGAACTGCCGATCAGCGAGCGCCTGATGTCGAATTTTTCCATCACGATGCTGCCGAGCGGACGGCAGAGCAGCATCACCAGGTAAAAGATACTGAGAAAAAGCCCTACGGCCTGCGGGGAAGCCCCCATTTTTTCGTAAAACGGACCGAAGAGAAAATAAATATTGGAGACACAGGTGATGCCGTAGTATGCCAGGAATATCAGGATTATCTGGCGGCTGTCCTTCATCGAACTTCCTCCTGCCTTTAAAAAAGGCGCCCTCCGCGAAGGGGGCGCCTCGACTTGTTTTCTGCTAGAAAACTACTCTTCTTCGTCTTTGCGCTCCTGGGCCGCCTGTTCGATGACCTTCTTCGCGATATCGCCGGGGACCTCTTCGTAATGGCTGTACTCCATCGAGAAGGTGCCGCGTCCCGAGGTCATGGAGCGGAGGATTATCGCGTAGCGGAACATCTCGGAAAGCGGGCACTGGGCCTTGACTATCTGGAGTTTGCCCTCGCTGTCGATGCCCATGATGCGTCCGCGGCGGCTGTTGAAGTCGCCCATGACGTCTCCGAGGCAGTCCTCTGGGACGGTGACTTCGACGTTCATCACCGGCTCCATGAGGATCGGGTTCGCCTGCTCCATGCATTTCTTGAAGGCGATGGAGGCCGCGATCTTGAAGGCCATTTCCGAAGAGTCCACATCATGGTATGAGCCGTCGAAGATCGCGCATGAGAAGTCCGTCGCGGGGAATCCCGCGAGGAATCCGCGCGCCGCCGCCTCGCGGAGGCCCTTCTCCGCCGCCGGGATGTAGTTCTTCGGCACGACGCCGCCGACGACCCTGTCGATGAACTCGATGCCGGCGTTCTTATCGAGCGGCGCGAGTTCGAACCAGACGTCGCCGTACTGCCCGCGGCCGCCGGACTGCTTCTTATGCTTGCCCTGGGCGCTGGCCTTTTTCTTTATCGTTTCGCGGTAGGGGACCTTCGGCGTGCGTGTCTCCAGGTCAACCTTATAGCGCTCCTTGATCTTGGAGAGCATTATGTCGAGGTGCATGTCTCCCATGCCGGAGAGCACCGCGTCGTTCGTCTCCGGGTTTTTGACGAATGAAAGCGTACGGTCCTCTTTGAGCGTCTTCGTGATCGCGTTGCCGAGCTTGTCCTCGTCGGCGCGGCTCTTCGGCATGACCGCCACGCTGTAGACGGGCTTCGGGAACTTTATCGGACGGAACTGGAGCACCTCTCCCTTGACGCCGAGCGTATCGCCGGCGATCGTGCTCTCAAGTTTGGGGATGGCGACGATATCTCCGAGGATGATCTCTTTGCCCTCCGTGCTCTCCTTGCCCTTCATGAAGCGGAAGGAGCTGATCCTCTCCTCCTGGTCCTCGGTGACGTTATAGAGGCTCTGGTCGGCGGTCAGCTTGCCGGAGAAGACCTTCACGAATGAAAGCTTGCCGACGTAGGGGTCGACCATGACCTTGAAGACGAAAGCCAGGAACTTGCCGTTCTCGTCGGGCGGAATGTTGACGACCTCTTCGCCCTTGAGCGCCGCGCGGTTCAGCATATCCTTCGGCGACGGCATATACTCCACGATCATATCCATCAACTGCGGCACCGCTATATTGGCCGTACCCGAGCCGGGAATGATCGGGAACACCGAGCGGGCGCAGACGGCCTTGCGCAGGACTCCGAGAAGTTCATCTGTGGAAAGCTCCTCGCCGTCGAGGTAGCGCATCATCAGTTCGTCGTCGGCCTCGACGGCGCGCTCGATGAGCGTCTCGCGCGCGGCGGCCACGGCGTCGGCCATATCGGCGGGGACCTCGCCCTCCGTATAATCCTTGCTTCCGTCGCCATTATACATATATGACTTGCCTGTAAGGACGTTCACCACGCCCTTGAAATTAAGCTGGCTGCCGATCGGCAGGTAAAGAGGCACCGCGCGGTCGGAAATATTTTCCTGTATATCTGCCACGACATTGTCAAAGTCGGTATTTTCACGGTCAAGTTTGCTGACGAAAAATATTGCGGGGGTCTCAAATGTCTCAGCGAAGTCCCATACGCTCTGTGTCTGCACTTCAACGCCGGCTGTGGCGTTCACAAGGACCAGGGCGCCGTCCGCCACGCGCATCGCGCAGCGCTGCTCGCCTACGAAGTCGGCAAAGCCCGGTGTATCCAGTATATATAAGGTCTTATTCTTATACGGAATCGTGGAAAGAGACGTACTGATAGAAATGCCGCGTTTCTGTTCCTCCGAGTCAAAGTCGGAAACTGTGTTCTTGTCCTCAACCCTGCCCATGCGCGAAATCAATCCTGCATCGAAGAGGAATGCCTCGTTCAGTGTGGTCTTTCCCGCGCCTCCGTGTGAAATGAGTGCGATACTGCGAATGTCTTCCGGTTTACGTGTCCCCATTACTTTCACTCCTTCTTTGCTGTTGAAGCTCCATATAAGGTTATCGCATTTGACCTACTGATGATACTTGTAATGTTAGGTTACGTCAAGAAAAAACGACCGGAAGCCCCTTAAAAGGACGGCTCCCGGCCATTACGCCTGCGAAAGATTCCGCTTCTGAAAAATCGACTTTACAGTAACAACATCCCTATCCCAGAGAACGATCGAACCTGTATTTCCACATAGGATTCGCGTCGGCTTTTTTTATTTTTCCCGCGTATATGGAAAGCGATGCAGAAATTATCAGCCCGCTTTCTTTCATCTATTTCGGGGGAGCGCATCAACGATTGGCTGGCGCGTTATTTCAGCATCTCCGCGAGCGTCTTCGCCACTTCCGCCGGGTCGGCGCTGCCGCGCGTTTCGCGCATTACGAGTCCCTGGAGGAATTTTGTCTTGGCTCCCTTTTTGTCTGCTCCGCTCTTGATCGTTTCGACGGCCCCGGGTTCGGCGGCGAATACTTTTTCGATCACGGCTTTGAGCGCGTCGCCCGTGAGGCGGCCGCCCGCCGCGCCGCATTTTTTCATCGCGGCCTCGAGGCTGAGTTTTTCGCCGTACATCGCGGCGAGGACATCTTTGGCCTGCGTGTTGGAGAGCTCTTTTTTCTCCACCTTCGCGATCAGCGTGCCGAGATCCTTCGCCGTGACGGGGAAGGCGGCAATGTCGATAGCATCTTCGCGCAGCAGGCGCTGCACCTCCATGCGCGCCCAGTTCGCCGCTTTAATGGCCGGGGCGCCGGCGGCGACCATCTCTTCATAGTAGTCGGCCATTTCACGCTGTTCGGTGATCTGCTGGCTCTCTTCGAGCGAAAGGCCGTACTGCTTTACGAAGCGGTCGCGCTTGTCCCACGGCATCTCGGGCAGGCTGGCGCGGATCTTTTCGACGTATTCGGGCTTCGCGTCGATCGGTGCGAGGTCCATTTCGACGTAGTAACGGTAGTCGCGCGCGCCCTCTTTGCTGCGCATGGAGCGGGTGACTCCCGCCGCGTCGTCCCAGAGGCGCGTCTCCTGCGCGAGGCTGCCGCCTTCGTCGAGGACGCGGTTCTGGCGCGCGATCTCATATTCGAGAGCGCGTTCGATCGATTTGAGCGAGTTGATGTTTTTCAGTTCGACGCGAGTGCCGAGCGAGCCGTCTGGGTTCGAGAGCGAGACGTTGACGTCGACGCGCAGCGAGCCGGATTCCATTTCGCCGTCTGAGGCGCCAAGGTAGCGCGCGAGCTGGCGTATCTGCGTCACGTAGGCGATGGCCTCCGCCGGCGAGTTCATGTCCGGCATGGAGACGATCTCGGAGAGCGGCATGCCGCCGCGGTTGTAGTCGACGAACGAGTAGGCCGCGCCCGAAAGGCGGCCGTCCGCGGTCGGATGCACGAGCTTGCCGGCGTCCTCTTCAAGGTGCAGATGGTCAAGATGCACCCGCTTCGGTTTGCCGTCCACGATGACGTCAAGGTATCCGCCCTGGGCGATGGCGTGCTCGTACTGCGTTATCTGATAGGCCTTCGGCAGGTCCGCGTAAAAGTAGTGTTTCCGGTGGAAGCGCGTGTTATCCTGAATGTCGCAGTGAAGCCCCAGCCCCATTTTTACGGCGAGGTCCACGGCGTGGTCGTTGATGACCGGCAGAGTGCCCGGCACCGCGAGGCAGATGGGGCAGACGTTGGTGTTAGGCGTCGCGCCGATATAGTCCGAAGAACAGCCGCAGAAGAGTTTCGTCTTCGTCTTTAACTGGAGGTGTATTTCAAGTCCGATAACGACCTGTCTTTTCATTTTAGCACTCCCCTTCCGTGATCTCGGCCGCCGCCGGAGCGCCGGCCCTGTTTTCGATGACGGAGGCGTAGGATAGAAGTTCCGCGTCTCCAAAACGCGGTGCAAGCAGCTGGACGTTGGTCGGGAGTCCCTCCGGCGTGAACCCGAGGTTAAGGCTGACGCTCGGCAGTCCGGCAAGGTTGGCGATGGTCGTAAAGACGTCGCCCAGGTACATCCTTACGGGATCTTCTTCCCCCAGGCCGCGCTTGTAGGCGAGGGCAGGGGAGATCGGGCAGATGAGGAGGTCGGCCTCTTTGAAAAGCTCCTTGAATTCGTTGGAAATGAGCTGGCGCACCTTCGTCGCGGGCACGAAATAGTTTTCGTAGTAACCGCGGGTAAGTATGCAGGTGCCGACGAGGATGCGCTTGCGCACCTCTTCTCCGAAGCCCTCCATGCGGCTCTTTTTATACATTTCGGAGAGGTTTTTGCCGTCGGCGTGGTGGCCGTAGCGCATGCCGTCGTAGCAGGCGAGCTTGGAGCTCGCGTCGCCGAGCGCCACCATGTAGTAGCAGGCGACGGTGTGTTCCATCGTTATGGGCAGTTTCGCCTCGGTTATTTCAGCCCCCGCCTCGCGGCATATCGCGACGGCACGGTCAATGGCTTCAACAAGCGGCCTGTCCATACTATCTTTGTCGAAGCCCGTCAGCACTGCTACCTTTTTACCGGCGAGCGAGGCGCTGGCGACTGCTTCCGTGAAGGAGGGGCGCTCATAGGCGTCGCAGGTGGTGTCGTTGGGGTCCTCTTTCGCGAGCACATCCATAAGAAGGGCCATGTCGCCGATGTTTCTCGTCAGCGGGCCGACCTGATCGAGCGAGGAGGCGTAGGCGACGATGCCGAAGCGGCTGATCTGCCCGTAGGAGGGCTTCATTCCCTGCACGCCGCAGAAGGCGGCGGGCTGGCGCACGGAACCGCCGGTATCGCTGCCGAGGGCCACGGGGACGAATCCCGCCGCGACCGCCGCCGCGCTGCCGCCGGAGCTGCCGCCGGGCACGCGCGTGACGTCGCGCGGGTTGAGTGTCGGGCCGAAGATGGAGCTCTCGGTGGTGCTGCCCATCGCGAACTCGTCCATGTTGGCCTTGCCGATCAGCACGGCTCCCGCCTCTTTCATATTTTTGACGGCGGCGGCGTCGTAGTGCGGCACCCAGCCTTTGAGCATTTTGCTGCAGCAGGTGGTTTCGATGCCGTCTGTGCAGAAGTTGTCTTTGACGGCGAAGGGAACGCCGGCGAGCGCGCCGGGATCTTCCCCGCGCGCGACCATCCCGTCGATCTTTTTCGCCTCGGCGACAGCCCGTTCCTCGCAGAGCGTGACTATCGAATTGTACTTTTTATCGTATTTTTTGATCCGTTCGATGACGCCGCGCGCAACCTCTTCGGCGGTGAATTTTTTTTCTCTGACGCCGGCGGCTATCTCACGCGCGGAAAGTTTGTGAAATTCCATCATTTATTCCTCCCCCTCCGCATCGTCTTCAAGCGCGATGATGCGCGGCACGCGGAAGAAGTCCCCGTCGCGCACGGGGGCCTCTTCGAGAAAAACGTCGCGCCCCGTCCAGCGCACGGGCTCGTCGGCGCGGCGCGCCGGGGCCTTCCTGACGTCCCACTCAAAGGGAGCCGCGTCCTCGTGAGCCAGCTCCTGCATCTTGTCGCAGAGGCGGAGGATGTCGTTGACGCGGTCAAGGACCTCCTGATACTGTTCTTCGGGAAGGCCGATGCGCGAGAGGGTCAGCACCTCGCTCAGCCGTTCCTTATCCATTTCCATCTTTTTTATCATATCGTTACCTCCTGATGTAGTGAGGATTTTTTATCTGTGCCGCCGGTCATGAGCGCCGGCTCTATAAGATTCAGATCGCCCGCTCCGCCTCTTCAAGTTTCTCCAAAAAGGCCGTTTCGTCAAGGATCGGCACGCCGAGCGCCTGGGCCTTGAGGTATTTGCTTCCCGGCGACTCGCCGACGATCACGTAGCTCGTCTTTTTACTGACGCTTTCGACGGTCGCGCCGCCGAGCGCCTTAATCTTTTCGCCGGCCTCGGCCCGCGTCATCCGCGACAGCTCGCCCGTGAGCACGAATTTAAGGCCGTTCCACGGCAACGCCGTTCGGTCGCGTGCCGGTTCGTTTGATTCAAAGCGTATTCCCGCCGCCTCGAGGCGCGCGAGCAGCAGCTCGTTATGCGGCTCGGTAAACCAGGCGTGGAGGGACTGGGCGATCACCGGGCCGATGCCGTCGGTGAGTTCAAGCTCCGGCTCGCTTTCGCGCGCCGTCTTTTCAAGTTTTCTCAGCGAACGGTAGCGTTCGGCAAGGTCGTTCGCCGTTTTTTCGCCGATGCTGCCGATGCCGAGCGCGTTTATCACCGCGCCGAGCGGACGGCTCTTTGATTTTTCTATCGCGGCGACAAGGTTCTGCGCCGATTTCTCGCCGAGACGGTCCAGAGCGGCGAGCCGCTCCGCCTTAAGGTCATAAATGTCGGCGTAATCGCGGATGAGGCCGTTTTCCACAAGCTGATCGACTATCTTCTCTCCGAGGCCGGAAATATCCATCGCCGAACGCGAGGCGAAGTATATTATGCGCTCCTTCACCTGCGCGGGGCAGGCGCTGTTCGTGCATTTGACGGCCGACTCGCCCGGCAGCCGCACGGCGTGCGAGCCGCAGACGGGGCATTCGTCGGGGATCTTGAAGGGCAGGGTCCCCTCGGGGCGTCTGTCATGCTCGACGCGCACCACCTCGGGGATGATCTCGCCGGCCTTGCGGACCCAGACATAGTCCAGCACGCGGAGGTCCATCGCGTCTATTTCATCCTGGTTGTGAAGGTTAGCGCGGCGCACCACGGTGCCCGCCAGATGCACGGGGTCGAATATCGCGGTCGGCGTGAGGACGCCGGTGCGCCCGACGCCGACCTCGATCTCGCGCACCTGCGTCAGCTTTTCTTCGGGCGGGAACTTGAAGGCGATCGCCCATTTCGGGGCTTTCGCGGTGACGCCAAGCACCGCGCGCAGCGCGATGTTGTTGAGCTTGACGACGACTCCGTCGGTATCGATCGGGTGCTCGAAGCGTTTCGTCTCCCACAAGTCAAGGTACGAAGATATCTCCGCCATCGAGGAACAGAGCAGGTCCGAGCCCTGCATCGGCAGCCCCAGCGCGGCGATCTCGTCGAGCATCTGCCGCTGTGTCGAGATGCCGAATTTCTCCGGTTCGATGATCTGGTAGAGATAGATTTTCAGGTTCCGCCGCGCCGTCTCCCGCGGGTCAAGCGTGCGGAGGCTGCCGGCCGCCGCGTTGCGCGGGTTCGCGAAGAGGCTCTCGCCCTTTTCCTCGCGCGCGGCGTTTAAGGCGGCGAAGCCCTTTTTGTCGATGCAGACCTCCCCGCGCACCTCAAAACGCCCCGGCAAAGGCTTCGCGAGCCTCAGCGGGAGGCTCCTGATCGTGCGGAGGTTCGCCGTGACCTCTTCGCCTATCTGCCCGTCGCCTCGCGTGGAACCGCTGACGAAGAGGCCGTCCTCGTAGACGAGCGAGACGGCGAGACCGTCGATCTTCGGCTCGCATACGACTTCGGCCTTTTCGTCGCCGAGCGCCTCGCAGAGTTTTGCGTAAAAGGAGGCGAGCTCCGCGCGGTCAAGGGCGTTGTCGAGGCTCATCATCGGGACGGCATGGGCGACCTTCACAAATCCCTCGCGCGGCGCGCCGCCGACCCTGTGCGTCGGGGAATCCGGCGTTATCAGCTCGGGATGTTCTTTTTCTATGTCCTGCAGTTCGCGCATGAGCCCGTCATACTGAAAATCCGAAATCTCCGGCGCGTCCTGCTCGTAATAGAGCCGCGCGTGGCGTTCAAGCTCGCCGCGCAGCTCCTCCGCTCTCTTTTTCAGATTTTCGAAATCGCTCATTCCGTCTTTTCCTCTTTTGTTCTTACCGTTTAAATTCTTTCTTAATAAAACTAACGCCGGCGTTCTAATCCTTGGGCTTCATCGTGGGGAAGAGGATGACGTCGCGGATGCTCTTGGAGTCCGTGAGCAGCATGACGGTACGGTCGATCCCCACGCCCATGCCGCCCGTCGGCGGCAGGCCGTATTCCAGCGCGTTGATAAAGTCTTCGTCGAATGGGTGCGATTCCTCGTCGCCCTCATCCTTTTTACGGGCCTGATCCGTGAAGCGCTCGCGCTGGTCGAGAGGATCGTTGAGCTCGCTGAAGGCGTTGGCGAATTCCCATCCGTAGATGAAAAGTTCGAAGCGGTCAGTCACATCGGGGTTCTCTTTGTTGCGCTTCGAGAGCGGCGAGATGACGGTCGGGTGGCCGATGACGAATGTCGGCTGGATGAGGTTTTCCTCGACATATTCCTCAAAGAAAATCGGCAGGATGTCGAAACGCGTGTAGGAGGGTGTTATCTCCAGCCCGCGCAGCGCGGCCTGACGGCGCGCCTCTTCGTCGGTGATGTTCATGAAGTCGATGCCGACATGTTCGTTGACGAGTTCCGCCATCGTCGCGCGGCGGAAGGGCGGGTTGAGGTCGATCTCCGTTCCCTGGTAGTTGATCACGCGGCCGCCAAGCTCGTCAGCGCAGGCGACGATCAGCTCTTCCGCGAGGTTCATCATATCGACGTAATTTCCGTAGGGCCAGTAGACCTCCATCGAGGTGAATTCAGGATTGTGGCGCTGGTCCATGCCCTCGTTGCGGAACTGCTGGCCGATCTCGTAAACGCGTCCGAGCATACCGACGACGAGGCGCTTCAGATGAAGCTCCGTGGCGATGCGCATGTACATGTCGATGTCGAGCGTGTTGTGGTGCGTGACGAAGGGGCGGGCGTTCGCGCCGCCGGCGATCGTCGAGAGGATCGGCGTCTGCACCTCAAGCGTACCGTGCGCGTCAAGCACCCGGCGGAAGGTCTGGATTATCTTCGTGCGTTTGCGGAAGGTCTCGCGCACCTCGGGGTTGGCGATGAGGTCGGCGTAGCGCTGGCGGTAGCGGACCTCCATATCCTTCAGTCCGTGATACTTCTCCGGCATCGGACGCAGCGCCTTTGAGAGCAGCGTGAACTTCTTGACCGAGAGCGTCAGTTCGCCGCGCTGGGTACGGAAGGGCACGCCGACAAGGCCGATGAAGTCTCCCGCGTCGACCCACTTCTTGAAAAATGTGTAGTCTTTTTCGCCGAGCACGTCAAACTGGAAGCAGAGCTGAAGGCGGTCGCGCTCGTCCTCAAAGGTCGCGAAGGCCGTCTTGCCGTGGCGGCGCAGCACGATGATGCGCCCCGCCGTCTGTATCTCGTCCTCAGACCACTCCTCGGGCTTGAGGTGTTCGTAATGCTCCCTCACATAGCCGAGGGTCTGCTTTACCTCGTAATGGTCCTGCTGGAAGGGGTCGTACCCCTCTTCGGCGCGCAGGCGCATAAGCTTGTCCTTGCGCTGGCGAAAAATCTCCTCTTCGGGCATGGTGGTATTCTGCTGTTCTTTGGGGTTGTTCTTAAGTTCCTCTGCCAATTGGATCACTTCCTGTATGGTATTTTTAAATTTATCGGAAAAGCGCCGCCGCGGCGCTTACACGTCACTCTTCAGTCCCGGCTCTTCCGGGCCGGCGTTCCGCCAATTTTTCAGCAGTTCTTCCATCTCCGGCCAGCTTTTGGCCGTCGCTCCCGCGCGCCGCAGCTGCGAGGCCCCCGCAAACCCCTTGAAAAGGGCGCCGAGCATCCTCCGCGCTATCGTCAGCGCAAGCGGCCCGCCTTCGGTATTATAGATGCTGCCGCCGAGTTCGAGAAGGATCTTTGTCTGCGCCTCGGGAGCGGGATCGCAGAACTCTTCCGGCACCGTCCCTCCCATCGCTTTAAGGCTCCTGGGGATCAGAAAGGCGTCGCGCAGCACCCCGCGCGCGGCCAGCACCGCGGCGCAGCCTCTGTCCATATAATCGATAAAATCCTCCGGGCGGTAACAATCGCCGCTTCCGCCGATCCTGCCCGGGTAAAGACGCGCGACCTCCTCCACGGAATCCCGCGAGGCCGCGCCCTCATACCTCTGCGCGGGGGTGCGCCCGTGCACGAAGACAAAGTCGGCGCCGCCGTCAAAAAGCCTCTCACAGAAATCCGAAGTCGGTTCTTCCGCGTTCTTCGGCATTATGCGCACCTTCGCCCACACGGGCAGACTCAGCTGCTTGAGGCGGCGCATTATCGCCGTCGCCTCTTTGGGGTTCTCCATCAGCCTTGAACCGCCGCCCTTCTTGGTGACCTTCGGCATCGGGCAGGCCATGTTGACCTCCAGCGCCTCAAAACTCCTTATCTCAAGCGCGATCTCCGCGCCGCGAAGTATATCATCCGCGTTAGAGCCGAAGATCTGCAGCACGCACGGACTTTCGTCCGCGCTGCCGTGAAGCAGCTCTTTCGTCTTGCGCCCGTTGTATTTCAGCCCAAGCGCGCTCACCATCTCCGTATGGACGAGCCCGGCTCCCAGGGCGCGGTGAAAACGGCGAAAAGAGCCGAAAGTAATGCCCGCGAGCGGCGCGAGCCAGAGAGGGTTTTCCGCCTCCACGCCGCCGACGCGGCGCGGCCAGCCCGGTATCCGCGGGCAGAAAAGGCGGCCTTCGCTATTTTCCAAGGCGGTTCCTCTCGTACAGTATGCGCAGCCCGTCAAGCGTCAGCCACTGGTCCACGGTATCCACGCGGTTTGAGTATTTCGCGATGATCGGCGCGTGCCCGCCGGTGACGACGACGCGGCAGGGGCCGCCAAGCTCCTTGAAGATGCCCTTTATCATCCTGTCGACCATACCGGCGGTGCCGTAAATAATGCCGGACTGTATCGCCTCGACGGTGTTGCCGCCGATATAGTTTTCCGGGGCGACAAGTTCTATCTGCGGCAGCTTCGCCGCCCGTGAAAAGAGCGATTCCATGCCGATCTCCATTCCGGGCGCGATGACGCCGCCGAGATAGGCCCCCTCGCGGGAGACGACGTCAAGGGTGATCGTCGTTCCGAGGTCGACGACGATAAGCGGCTTTCCGTACTTTTCGATGCCGGCAACGGCGTTGAGCAAGCGGTCGGCGCCGAGCCCGGTCGGGTTTTTCATCTTTATTTCGAGGCCGGTGTCAAGTTTAGTGGAGACCCTTATACATTCCAGGCCGAGGTATTTGCGCACTCCCTCGCGGAACATCTCGTCAAGGGAGGGAACGACGCTGCCGAATATCGCGCCGTCGATATCGCCTTTGGATATCCCGGAGGCCGCCAGCAGCCCGAGGACCATAAAACCGACCTCGTCCGAGGTCTGCTTCTTTGATGTGAGACGCCACTTATTGATGAGTTCTTCACCTTTGTAGATACCCATAACTGTATTTGTGTTTCCAATGTCGAACACGAGGAGCATATCCTCATTCCTCCCAGCCTGTTATACGGTCAATTTTTATATTTTACAACATCGAAGGGCAATAGAATAGGAAAAGTACAAAAATAACCGATATGATCGAGGCCCTTTTCAGCCCCGCGCCGCAGCGAAGAGCGGCGCAGGCGGCAAAAAGCGCCACCGAAAGGGCAAACTGCGGAACGCCCCACCCCACGGCACCCGGCAAGAGATCGGTTCCCCACTCAAGAGCTCTCTGAAAAAAGGAGAGTATCGCCTCGGATGATTCCGCGGCGACCCAGGAAAAGGGCAGCCCGAGGAGCGGCGGCAGCGAGAGCAGGAGCACCAGCGGAAATATGACGCCGAAGGCCGGTACCGCTATAATATTCAGCGCGAGACCGGCAAGAGGCGCCTCGCCGAAGGCCCGCGTCACCAGCGGCGCCGTCACGAACCAGAGGAGGACCGGCAAAGACACCGCGCGGCCGGGGCCCATTTCCAGAGAAGAAACGGCGGAGATGAAGAGGGCGCAAACGACGGAGAGACGCCAGCCAAGGTCAAAAAAATACCAGGGATTAGCCAGCAGCAGAAGCACGGCCGCCACGCTGACATTATTAAAGGCGGCGGGCGGACGCCCGATCACCAGCGCCGCAAGCAGCAGTTCGATCATGACGGCCGCCCTCACGCCCCCGACCGGCAGGCCGGAGAGGAGCAGGTATCCCCATACGAAGAGCGATATAACGAAGAAGCGCGTCAGGTTTCCGCGCAGCAGCAGAATGAAGATCCCGGCGATCATCCATACGTGCAGGCCGGAGACGGCGAGAAGATGCGAAGTGCCGGCTCTTTTGTGCAGCGCCTCTATCGGAGAATCTCTCCTGCCTACGGTAAAGGCCGCCATGTACGAGGCCGAGAGCGGCCTGAGCCTTTCATATATCAGCGCTTCGAGCTTCGCGCGCCATTTTGCGAGGCCGGCGGGGGGACTCGTCTCCCCTATTTCAAAAAAGACGATCTTCTTCACCGCGCCGCGGGAGCGCCAATAGAGCGTCTCGTCGAAGCCTCCCCGCCTCTCCGCCCGCTTAAAGTCAAAAAGCGCCCCCCGCAGCGCCACACCGCTTCCCTCCGCCGGCGCGTCTTTTTGCGGCACATATCCCGCAAGTTTTCCGTACGGCGTCGCGATAAGCAGCGCCTTGCCGTGTCCCCAGCGCCGGGAATACAAGACCCGCCCGCTCGTCTCGACCGTGTCGGGCAAAGCGGTTTTTCTATTTATGACATAGAGGGAATAGAGCGAAAAAAGGGCCGCGAGGATAAAAACGATGGCAAAGACTGCAAGCCAGCCCTCCGCCGGCCTCTTAGTGCAGGCAAAGACAAGCGCCGCCGCAAGCAGCAGGGATACCGCGAGCGCGACCGGCGGCGGAACAAAGGTACCAAGAAAAATCGAGGCGCAAACGGAAAAGAGGATTAAAAAGGCAGGGGCCTCAGAGAGCGGCCCCTCTATGGCGGCGGCGCGGTCAACGGCATTGGTTTCGACCTTCAACGGCTCTTCAGCCGCCAACCGTGATCCGTCCCTTCATCGACTCAAATTTTTTAGGGCCGATGCCCTTAACGTTCATGATATCCTCGACACGGGCAAAACTGCCATTCTGGCGGCGGTACTCGATTATCGCCTGCGCGGTTTTGGGGCCGACGCCGTTTATCGACTCAAGCTCCGCCTGCGAGGCGCTGTTGATGTTTATCTTTTCCGACTGCCGTGAGGAGGAAACGCCGCTCTGCGCGGAACCGGCGGGCGGCGGCGACGCGCTCCGTTCCGGGTCCGCCCGTTCGCCCTTACGCAGGAACTTTATCTGCGCGCCGTCCTCAAGCTTCGCCGCAAGATTGACGGCCTCCTGATCGGCATTCGCGGCAAAACCTCCGGCGGCGTTCAGCGCTTCGTAGACGCGCGCTCCCGGCGTCACCTCATATACGCCCGGCTTCTTCACCGCGCCCGTGACATAGACTATCCATTTGGCGGAGACCTCTTCCCCGCCGGAAACGGCCTTTACCTGCCGCGGCTCGCCGCGCTCCGCCGAAGGGGCCGGAGTCACGTCGATAGTATCCTCCATCACCGGCATCACCGAAGGTTTGCCGGCCGTATCCTTGCCGAACTCTCCCTTAAAAGTCCCCAGGAGGACGAACGCGAGGATGAAACAGAGGACCCCGGCTATCGCGAGAAGCTTTCCCGAACCGCGCGGGCCCATCGCCTTAGATCCTCTCTCCTTCGAGAGACCAGTGGCTGGCGCGGGTAATCCTGACGGGAATGATCTTGCCGAAGTCCTCTTCGCAGCCGGGGATGATCACTACCTTATCGGTCATCGTTCTTCCCTGGATCTTCCCCTCGCCGCGCGGCGCGAGGCCGTCTGCCAGGATCTCAAATTCCGCGCCGACATATTCCTCATTGGCGGTGCGGGCTATCTGCGACTGCAGCGCGTTTATCTCGTTGAGCCGCGCCGCCTTGACGCGGTTGTCTATCTGGCCGTCCATCATCGCCGCCCTCGTACCTTCGCGTGGCGAATAGGCCGCGGTGTGGACGATGTCAAATTTGACCTCCCTGAGCAGATCGTAGGAGGCGCGGAAATCCTCGTCCGTCTCTCCGGGAAAACCGACGATCAGATCCGTCGTCAGGCTTACGTCAGGCAGGGCCCCGCGGATCTTATCGACAAGCGCAAGGTACTGTCCGGAGGTATAGCCCCTGTTCATTTCACGCAGTATCCGGTCGCTGCCGGACTGTACGGGAAGGTTGATCGCGCGGCAGATGTCGGGGCGCTCCCGCATCACCTCCAGGATATCCCCGTCAAAATCTTTGGGATGCGAAGTGGCGAAACGCAGACGCGTCAACCCGGGCTGATTCGCGGCGTCCCGCAGCAGGGAGGCGAAGCCGTAGCCGTCGTTCAGGTCCTTGCCGTAGGCGTCGACATTCTGTCCGAGAAGCGTTATCTCTTTTACGCCGCCATCTATAAGCGTCCGCGTCTCCTTCAGGATATCATCCGCGGCGCGCGACTGAAGCCGCCCCCTCACATAGGGAACGATGCAGTACGAACAAAAACGGTCGCAACCGTAGGTGATCGTAACATAGGCCTTAAACGGATTGGTACGCGCCGTCGGCGCCACTTCAAGGTCCAGCAGCGCCCTGGGGTCGTCGTCCATGAAGAACCTCGGCTGCGTGCCGGAAGAGATCTCAGTCACCGCCTGCGGCACAAGCCCCAGGTGGCGCGGCCCCGACACAAGGCGCACACAGGAAAACTTCTTCGCCATCTCGCGCCCGATCCTTTGAGCCATACAGCCGACGAGCGCCACCGCCGGGCTTTTCTTTCTCTTATAAACGGCGTCATAACGCCCGATCTCGCTGGCGACCTTTTGCTCCGCCTTTTCACGGATGCTGCAGGTGACGAGGATGACGACGTCGGCCTCGCCGTCGGGGACCTCCTCCCATTTTTGGTGCAGCAGCGCGGTGCGAAGGCGGTCTCCGTCATATGAATTCATCTGGCAGCCAAATACCCTGATCGAAAATTTATGCAAATACCTATCCCCTTCAAGCGTTTTTACTCTGGAATTATATGTCATTATCGCTAAACTTTCCATTAAACGATATACTTAATAATAACAGAGATATCTCAAACGGAGGTGCGGATTTTGTTAAAAAAATCCATCTTATTTGCAATGGCGTCACTCTTAATTCTGTCGGCGGCCGCGGCGTTCGCGGCGGAAGCTTCAAAGCTGCCGGAGATACCGGGGTGGGAAAACGGCAGGCTGCGCACGACGGAGCTCGGCGCGCTCTCGGGATTTAAAGGAACATGGCTGGAACGGACCTACCGGACCGGCGGCGGAGCCCCCCTGCGTGCGATCTGGGTCGACGGTGCGGGAGCCAAAGACTGGGACGTAAACGAGATCTCCGGCAATAACGGAGAGATATGGGGCGGCGAGACTTCGGAAAAAGTGACCGTCGCGGGGCATAAGGCGATGCTCGAATACCGGCCTGTCGTCGGCTACAGCCTGATCGTCAAGGTAGGCAAAGAGGGCGTGCTGACGCTCGAATCACAGGTGGCGACAAAAGAGGCGCTCACAGAGGCCGCGGAGACGCTTATAAAAAACATGAAGTAGCGCGGATGCGATAGAAGACATTTCATCGCCCGGGGCCGCGGCTCCGGGCGATTTTGGCGGGCTGGGACCGCTCTTTCCTATTTCGTCGTAGGCTCCGGCCCTTTCTCCCCGCCGCTCGCTTCGGCGAACATCACGAGCAGGAGCGGGCTCTCTCCCACGCCGTCTATGCGCACGCCGCTGGCACTGACTCGGCGCGGGCCGTCCTCTCCCTCCGCGGCGGCATGGAACGCCGCTTTCGCGAGCCTGCCGCTTTTCAGCGCCGCGTCCAGCTCCGACAGCAGGCGCGCGCGGTCTTCCGGGGCCGCGATCTCAAGGAGTTCGTCCCCTGATTTTTCAAAAAACTCCTCCCGCGTGAGCCCCGCCAACCGCAGTAAGGCGGCGTTGGCGAGCACCGGCTTCAAAACCGGCGTAAGCTCGAACACGCCGATGCCATCCGGCGACGATCTCATTACGGCGTCAAAGAGCGCCGCCGTCTTTTTGATCTCCGTGATATCGGTCGTCACAATGAGCATCACCGGGAAGGGGCTTCCCGCATAATCTATACGCTGCGCGCGCAGACGCCGCCACGCGGGAGTCCCCCTCGCGTCGGTGATGCGGTAGGAAAAATCGACATGTTCATACGTCTGAGCGCCATGGCGGAGGCGGCGCTCAAATTCGTCCCGATCATCGGGATGAATCATCGACAGCAGCTCCCGCCCTCCGTCAGTCGTGTCCTCCGGCTTCAGCCCCGAAGCGGAATAGAAACTCGGGCTGATATAGAGGGCGCGCATCCTTTCCCCTATCTCGACGATCAGCACCCCGCCCTCCATATACTGCAGCAGCGTCTGCAGCTGTATCGAATAATAACTGTCAGCGCCAGCCGCGCGGCCGCCGCTCTTCTCCGGTTTGATGTCGGCGCCTTCGGCGTCGATATAGTAACCGTTGCGCCCCTGCGCCTTTGCCTTATAAAGAGCCTTATCGGCGCGCGCATAGAGGGATACCACGCTCTCGCCCGGGCGGCGGATGGCCACGCCGGTGCTGCCGGATAAAGAGACCGCGGCCTGCCCTCCCGAACAATGTATCTGCAGCGCCAACTGCAGCTCTTCGGCTTTCCGGCGCACGACCTCGAGCGAGGGGACGTTTTTCATGAGCGCCAGGAATTCATCGCCGCCGGTGCGCCCGCATACGTCTCCCGCGCGGAAGGTTTTTCTGATGGTGCGGCCGGCGGCGTGCAGCGCCTCGTCTCCCGCCTGGTGGCCGATGGTGTCGTTGATCTGCTTAAAACGGTCAAGGTCGATGGCGAACAACGCCTGTATCGCGTCGCGGCTCTCATTCTCAAGGGATTCGGTAATATGCTTCATCGTCGCCGCGTGATTCAGGAGCCCCGTCAGCGTGTCGGTCTCCGCAGCGCGCAGCAGCGTTTCTTCCTTCTGCCTCTGTTCGTCGATATCCTTCATATAGATGAATAACATCAGATGATTCGTGGCGGGATCGACCAAAAGGTGCAGCGTGGACCTTACCCAGATGATCCTGCCGTCGGGCAGCCGCCGCGGATATTCGCGTTCAAAATCATTTTCAGCGGCGACGGCCTTTAATTTAAGATTTTCGTAATCGAGGGAATCAAAAAACTCCTGGGCCTTACGGTTGGATACCACGCGCCTGGATTCCGCGGCAAAGAAGTCGCACAACGGCTTCGAGGCGAGCCGTTCACATTCCATAGCGTCTTTGCACTCCAGCCTTTCCTGTTTTTCGGCGCTGACGTCAAAGACCGCCATGAGGTAAACGTCGTCCGCCAGCGACTGCTGATATTGCAGCTCCAACTGGTAGCTGCGCTCAAGCTCCCGCTTTTCCGTAACGTCCATGCTCATGCCGATGGCGCGGTATGGCCGTCCTTTCTGGTCAAAGAGCGTCCTGTACTGTATATGCTCATACCACCAGCCGTCCCTCGCCGCATTCCGGACGAGAAAGACGCCCTCAGGGTTTTTTTCGCCTCTGAAAAGGCGGTCATACAGCGCGAGGAAAGCCGCGGCGCTGTCAGGGTGGACAAAGCCGCTTTCGATAAGGCTCTCGGGAACGCCGGGCACGACCGCGGCAAAGCCGTGAAGGGCGATCGACTGCCCCGTCTGGATGATCTCTTTGGTCTTAAGGTCGTAGTCCCATACGGAGAGGGTAGTGTTTTCCATGACGACGCGGAAGCGTTCTTCGCTCTCGGTAAGCTGCGCGTTCTTCTTCAGCAGCTGGCTGTAGCCGCGCCGTTCAATGACGACTACGATGGCGGCAAAGGCAATGGCGATAAGCGTGATCACGACGACCAGAAAAACGCCCTGCGAGCTGATGTTCGCGATGGCCCCTCTGGCGGCCGCTTCCGGGACGACGTTGAAGATAGTCCAGCCGTTGATGTGCAGCGGCTGATAGACGGCGTAGCGCCTGCTGCCGCTAAATTCATAGGCGAGGCCGCCCGCGCGGCTGTTTTTCAGGTCGTCCTCGACCGTCCTGATCTTCTCCGTGCCGGCAAGGTCTGTCTTGTCCAGAGTAGTGAAGATGCTGCGGCTTTGCCCGATAAAGGCCCCGTGCCTGCTGCGGACGATGATCTTTCCGGCGCTGTCGCATATGAAAGAATAAGCCGCCTCACCGTAGGCCTTTGAAATGATCGTATCTATAAAATTGCTTTCGTCGTATACGCCGAGCAGCGCGCCCACATTGCGTCCTTTATCTTTCAGCGGGACGCTGAAGACGAAGATCGGGATATTGTCGATGGTGCCGGATTCGACTTTTACCAGCGAATGCTCTCCCCGCAGGCAGCTCTTCAGAGAGACGCTCCACGAGGCGTCCAGCCGGTGCCCGTCGCTGGTGCAGGCCCGGCCGTCCGCGCCGATCGCCACCAAACGCTTAAAACCGGTCCCCCCGGCGAGCCTCTCCATGTCCGCGGTGAGACGCCCGCTGTTCTTATCGTCCGCCGGCGAAACGCTTTGCGCGATCACGCTCAGTATCTGGAACTGTCCGTCGATCAGCGTCTTGAAGAGAAGGGCCTGCTCCGCGGCGGAACCCTGCAGCGTGCGGTACGCGTCCCGCTCCGCGCGCCTGACGATATCATGCTGATACCACAGCACGCTGGCGATGGCTGCCGCCATCAGCGCTATAGCGACGGCGGTGACTGCGGCGGTGCCTTTATATATTTTCATCCATGATACCCTTTCAAAATTTTACTCAAAAACATACGCGGCCGCGTTTACGGCAGTCCCGCACTTTCCCGCGTCATGCCGTGAAATAACCTCTCCCCGTCAAGCACGGTCACGACGCCGTCGCCGTCAGTCAGTTCGGCCCGGACATATTTCTCGAAGCCGCTGCTGTTCGCGTGATCGATCCCGTCGTCAAGGAGGTTTTTCCCCATGTCGCCGATGCAGAGCACGTCGTCCGCCAGGATCGAGAAGAGGTGTCCCTCGCAGCGCAGCACGATCAGGCATTTATATTCCCCGCGCTCATTTTCCGCGCCGCCGCCGTCGAAAAACAGATCCAGCCTGACGACCGGTATGATATTTCCGCGCAGATTGGCGATGCCGCGGATAAATGAGGGAAGCCGCGGCACGCGCGTCACCGGCAGCGATTGGACGGTCTCGACGACATACCTCAGCTCCAAAGCGTAGCGCTTTGAATCTATGGAGAATATCAGGACTTCATTTCCGTAATGTTCATTCATTACAGCAGCGCCTCCTCGCCTTTGGCCAGCATCGCGTCCGCGTCGATAACGAGGCTGATGCCGCCGTCGCCCAGTATGGTGCAGCCCGAGATGCCGATCTTTTCGACGCCAAAATACTGCAGGAAGCCCGGTACCGGCTTTATGACGGCCCTCTGCTGCCCCATCAGTTTATCAGCGTAGATCGCCGCGGCGCTGTGTTCGCCTTCGATGACGACGATTATTCCCCGCTCAAATTCTTTTCCGCTCTTTTCCAGGCCAAAGACGCCGTCGAGGCGCAGCAGCGGTATCGTATGTCCCTGAAAGAGCAGCTTCTGCGCGCCGCCCGGCAATTCGAGAAGGTTTTTTCTCTCCGGCACCACGATCTTGTAGACGTCAGGGACCGGCAGCATGTAAAGGGTCCTGGTCGCCTCGAGTTTTATGCAGTCCATAATGGCCAGAGTCTGCGGAATGCTGATGATGAAGCTTGTGCCGCGGCCCTCTTCGCTCTCCATCGACACCGTGCCGCGCATCTTTTTTACGGCGGCGTTGAGCGCGTCAAGCCCGACGCCGCGCCCGGAATATTCGTCCACGAACTCGCTGGTCGTCACGCCCGCAGTCATCAGCAGCTGCAGTATCTCGCCGCTGGTATAGCTGACGCCCTCCTTCACCGCGACTCCCTTTTCCCGCGCCGCTTCGAGCACGCGCTTCAGGGAGACGCCGCGCCCGTCGTCGGAAATGGTGATGATGATTCCGTTTCCGGTGCTGCGAGCGGTCATCGTGACCCTGCCGGCGGCCGGTTTTCCCTGCGCGAGGCGCTCGTCCGCGCCCTCTATGCCGTGCGTTATCGCGTTGCGCACGACATGTGAGAGGACGTCGCTCAAAACGTCAAGAATCCCCTTGTCGGCAACGATGTCGCTTCCCTCGGCGAGGAATTCTACCTCTTTGCCGAGTTTCCGCGCCGTATCGCGGGCGACGCGGCGCATCTTATGGAACAGGTCGGAGATGGAGGTCATGCGGATCGACATGATCACGGAACGCATGGCGTCGGTAAGTTTTTTCAGCCGCGACATCGCGGCGGCGGCCTGGTCGGAAACGCCGTCGCAGGAGAACAGGGCGCTTTCGGCGATCGATTCCGCGATGACGAGTTCGCCCATGATATCCTGAAGCTTGTCCAGCTTAGAGAGGTAAACGTTGATCACATTCGCGGCCGGCTTGCCGCTGACGGCGGAGTTTTCCGCACGCGGCCGCTCCCTTTCCCGCCGCGGCGCGCTGACGGCGGCCTCCGCCTCTTTTTCGCAGGGGCATGCCTCCGCCCTCTGGACATAGAGCTCCGCCAGCGCGGCCTCGAGCATTCTGTCACGGCAGCCGCGCGGGAATGTGACGGTAAAGCCGTTTTTCAGTATCTCTTCCGCGAGTTCGGGGCTGTTTTCCATATTTTCGGGAGAATATTTCAGCCCGGCGCATAGCTGACGCAGTTGAGTACAGATTATATAGGCGCGGACATTTGCCATCGCGCAGCCAGGCTCCAGGAATATACGGACCGAGGCCTCGCCGCCCTCCGTCGCCGGAGACTGCGCCGGCGCTGCGGCGACGCCGTTTTTCATCTCGTCAAGAACCACCGCCATCTGCAGCGTCAGGCTTTCAAAAGCCTCCGCGCCCTCCTCGCTTCCGGGCTGGCGCTTCAGCTCTTCCCGCATCGCCTCCAGCGAGCCAAACAGAAGGTCGAAAACCCTTCCTCCCAAACCGGCCTCCCTCGCAGCCGCCGAGCGAAGGGCCGAAAACAGGTCCTCCAGCCTGTGCGCGAAGGCGGAAAGCAGGTCATAGCCCATCATCGCCGAGGTGCTTTTTATCGTGTGCATGATGCGGAAAAGGTCGTTGATATTTTCTTCGGAAAATTCTTTTCCCTTTTCATCGGTCAACAGTATACCGTCGGCCTCATCCAGGTATTTACCCGTCTCAAAGATGAAAAGATCCAGAAATTCTTTGTTAAAATCGTTCTGTTCCGGCATTTGCGCAACCTTTCGCGGCCCTTTCCCTAAACCGCTTAACTGAATCTGCGGACAAGGTCCATCATCGCGGAGGCCTGCGCCGATATCTCTTCCGAAGCGGCGGCGGTCTCCTCCGCGTTCGCGGAATTGGCCTGCACGATGGACGAAAGCTGTTCAAGGCTGGCCAGCGCCTGCTGCACGGCCACGGAATCCGATTCCATCGCCTCGGTTATCTTGATGACCCTGTGCTTCACGTTTTCCGCGCGTCCCACAATGGCGCTCAGCAGCTCTTCCGTCGATACGGCTGTTTCCACGCCCGTCTTGATGGCGTTGAGCGTATCCTCTATCAGCTGCGCCGTGGCCTGAGCCGACTTCGCGCTCTGCGCCGCGAGGGCGCGCACTTCGTCGGCGACGACGGAGAAGCTGGCGCCGTTCTGTTCGGCGCGCGCCGCCTCCACTGAGGCGTTGAGCGCGAGGATGTTCGTCTGGAAAGCGATATTGTCTATCGTCTTGACGATCTTATAGATGTCGGACGAATATTTGTTGAGCTCCTTCATCGTCCCCGCAAGCTGTGAAAGCGACTGATTGCCAGTTTGTATGACCTCGGTCATCTCCACGGCGGCCTTCTTCACATCCTCGGCGTTCTCCGCCGTCTCGCTGATCCGCGCGCTGACCTCGTTGACGTTGGCGGTAAGCTCCTGAATGGTGCTGGCCTGTTCGGTAGCGCCCTCGGAAAGCGTCTGCGAGCTCATCGCGATCTGCTCGGAACCGTTTGAGACCTCGAACGCCGCGTTGTTGATCTCCTCGAAGCTGGCTTTATAGGATGAGAGTATCGCTATGAGCGATTCGCGTATCTTCACGAAGTCGCCGGTAAAATTATCGCTGACCGTCTGTCCGAGGTTGCCCTGCGAAAGTTCGTAGAGCACCGTCTCCACCTCTTTGATATAACGGCTGAACATATCCTGCATCCTGTTCGCCGCCGCCACCAGCTCTCCGATCTCAGTCCCGTCCTCCGCGAGGGAGACCTTTGTGTGCAGATCGCCCTTGGATATCTTCCCGAAATGCTCCTCAAGCATCTGCATGGGGGCGATGATCCTGCCTCTCACGGCGAAATGGACGAAAAGCACCATCATGAGCAGGAAGCAGAGGATGGCGATCAGGAAGATGATCGACTGCCTCATTACGAGCTGCGCCCGCCCGCAGTCATCAAGGACGCGGGCGATTATCGAATCCTGGAGTTTATTGAAGGTGCCGAGAAGGGCGTCCTGGTCTTCCTGATAGGCATCGGTGCCAAAAATGGCTCCCACGGCCCTCGTAAGTTCGTCATAGGCGGCGCTGTCGCCAACCTGGCCGTTGACGATCGCGGCGCTTGAGAGGTCCAGCCCCCTTTTCACGTCGACATGCAGCCCCTCACGCTGCACCTGCGCCGTCGCCTCAACGAGGCGCAGCACCTCCGAGAGCATACGCTCCTCTTCGGGAGTTATGCCAATGAGCCGCAGTTCCTTCGCGATCGCGTCTCTGCCGCTCTCCTTGTTGGTCACGAGCCATTTTGCCCTATACTTGGGGTTGAGGGTGACTGCGAACACCTGCACGTTGCTGCGCTGTTCATAATACAGGGAAAGAAAGTCTTTAACGCTGTTGCGCAGCTTCGTGAGATTGTTTACGTATGTCGTCATATTCTCGTAATTTCGGAAACAGTTGACGGCCCCGGCGATTCCCAGAACGACGAGCACAAAGGTCACAAGCGTGCACAGCGTCATTATCGTAGAAGCTTTGAATTTTCCTTTGCCATGTTTCATGAGGAGTCCTCCCTACCGCGGACGCGGAATTTATATTTTGAATAAAGTTTAAATAAAAAAGAATTTCTTATCGGGCAAGAGTATATTTCTGCCCTCGCGGCGGCAAAGGTAAAATCCCCGCGACACCTCTTTTTCCATATCCCGCTCAGGGATCTCCACTATCTCCCCCGGCTCGTCGACAAGGCAGGCTCCGGCCGCGCCGCCGCCGTCCCGCAGGATGATCAGGCAAGATTTTTCCGAGATCGCGGCCGGCTTTCTGAGCAGCCGCATCGACATATCCACGACCGTGTAGGCGGCGCCCTTATGCTCCGCCGCGCCGGCGATCTCCCCAGTCGCGTCCGGAAGGGCGGAAAGCTCCGTAAGCGCGGTTATCTCCGCGACCATCGCCAGCGGGATGCCGTATCGCTGTTCGCCGCATTTAAAGGTGAGGAACTCCGCGCATTTGATCTTTGGCGCCTCGGCTCCCTTATCTCTGCTGAAATATCCCACCGCGCCGCCTCCTCTCTTCATATTACCAGCTTGCCGTACTTAAGGCTCTTAATGAGGAGCTCTCCGTTGGCGGCGCTGAAACTGACCGAGCGTCCGTACCTGCCTCCGACGTCCTCGGCTATAAGCGGAATGCCGAGCCTCAAAAGCTCCTTTTTTACCTCGACGGCGTTCCTCTCGCCAATTGCCGCAAAGCTGAACTCCGTCCCTGCGCGGCCCCCGGCGTTCGCGGCGTGCTGCCCGAAATCAAAAAGGCAGGCGCCTCCGGCGATCTTGGCGCGCAGCTTCCGTTTTTCCGCCCCGATCGCCGCCATGTCTTCCACAAGTCCAGCGATGCCGCGGTCGGCAAACTTGTCCGGGTTGGCGCCCTTCAGCGGGACCGGAGCGTTCGGCAGCAGTATGTGCGCCACTCCGCCGATATGCCGCATCGCGTCATAAAGACATACCGCGATGCATGACCCCAGCGCGCTGCAGACGAATACGGCGGGGGCGGCCGCCGACCTGCGCTGCGCGATATTCACATATATCCTCTCTTCCATCAGTTCGGCCCAACGCTTGCCATCAATCTTTCCAGCGACGGATGGTCGGGGAATAGCACGACGTTCCCGTTGAATTCTTCCCCGTCTATACAAAAAGCGCTGCGCATGTAAATCATCCGCGACTCCGTGACGGCATAGCGCAGCACCGGCAGGTTCAGCAGCGCTCCCAGCATGTCAACGGACATCGCCGGCACCGAGCTTGAGACCGAGAGCCCCGTCAGTCCGCATATCGCCGTGACGTAAGAGTTGGCGACGATGTTGCCGACCTCCAGCAGCGCCGAGCGCTGCATCGGCTCCATTTCATAGAAAAACTCCGGCGCGGCCAAGCCGACTCCGAGTGAGGAGAGCAGCGCGTCCGCCAGAGACCGGTCGGCGATGAACATGAAGATGCCCTCGATATCGCCGGAAAGGTCGACGGTCACGGCGGCCCGGGCGTCCTCCGCGTCGCCCATCTTCGCCGGCAGCTCCTCATAGTCCAGGAACTCAGCGTCGGGGGCGGAGATGGAAAATTCCCTTTTCGTCATCTGCGAAAGAGCCGTCAACACGTGCCCCGAGCCGATGTTGCCCATCTCCCTCAGGACGTCGTTCTGATGATCGCTCATAGCAATAGCCCCGCGCCCGTCTTCGTTACGCATCTCCGCCCTCTCTCAGGTAGCGGTCTACGACGCGCAGCATATTGTCGGGGCGAAAAGGCTTGACGATATAATCTTTCGCGCCAAGATTGATGGCCTTGACTATCTGCGGCTCCTGACCGATGGCCGAACACATGACGACGCGGGCCGCCGCGTCAAAACCGATGATCTGCCTCAGCGTCTCTATTCCGTCCTGCCGCGGCATCGTGATGTCGAGGATGGTAAGATCCGGCGCATATTCCCTATAGCGGGAGAAAGCGACGTCTCCGTCCTCCGCCTCGCAAAAATCATCATAGCCGCCCTTTTCGAGGATTCCCCTGATGACGCTGCGCATAAAAGCGGCGTCGTCTACGATCAGGATCTTATTCATTCGCTTTTCCACCTTTGCATGATATCAACGCTCTTCACCGCCGCTGCTGCCCGGCCGCGCTCAACAATCCTATCGCGTACCTCTCGTTGCCCTCCATGTCTCTATACAGGTGCGCCTCCTCATGGATCACCCTGTAAACATCGTCGGCGGCGCGCCACCTGAAATCGATGCCGCCGCATTCGATGCCGCTTTCAATGAGCATGACCTGTTTTCTGAACTTATAGCAGTCGTCATGGTGGACGTTCAGAGCCGCGGAATCCATAAGCTCCGAAAAGGAGACAGTAAATTCACTGGGAAACTCCTTTATGCCGCGATTGCTGCAATAGATCCGCCCGCTTTCGAGGTCGGCGATAAAAAACAGTTCCCCGCAATCACGGAGGAACTCATAAAACGGGCTGCTTTTTTCCCGCGGGACCTCGCTCTCCTCCGCCGGCCGCCGGCCGCAGCCCTCGGAGCCGGTCGGAGAAAGCTCCGCCGCCGCGTCGTCGCTGTATTCGCCGGCCAGCCGCCTGAGCTCGGGCGACGCCTTCATAAAACAGCGCAGTATATCATCCGAGAACGCTCCGCACTCGCCGTTCATGATCATCCCGATGGCTTTCTCATGCGTATATGCCGGCTTGTAGACCCTTCTGGTGGTAAGCGCGTCATAGACGTCGACGATGCCGGTGACCTGGGCGCAGAGCGGGATATCGTCGCCGCGCAGCCCGCGCGGATACCCTTTGCCGTCCCAGCGTTCGTGATGGCAAAACGCTATCTCATAGGCGTAACTGAGATAATCTTCATGTTGTCCGTCACCCAGATGCTTTACGATGACGCCGCCCTCGGCGGCATGCTTTTTCATAACGTCAAACTCCTCGGCCGTCAGCCTGCCGGGTTTATTCAAAATGGCGTCGGGGATCACGATCTTGCCGACATCGTGCAGCGCCGCGGCGCTCGAGATGGTCTCTATCGCGGCGCTGTCCAATCCGTAGGATGGATTGGACGCCGCCAGCTCTTTCAGCAGGACCTTTGTGTAGAGCCGTGTCCTCGTGATATGCTGGCCGGATTCAAGATTTCGGTTTTCAATGATGGTGGAAAGCGTGTCGACTATGTTGGAGAAACTGCGCTGGAGCCTGACGGACAGGTCGCGAGCCAGCTTTTTAAGCTTATCCCGGTGCTGATGCGCCTGAACGACATTGCGGACACGCCTGGTGATAGTGCCGGCGCTGAAAGGCTTATTAATGATGTCGCAGGCCCCCATCTCGAGGCAGCGCTCCTCATTGTTGGGATTGCCATAGGCGGTGATGATGACTACCGGTATCGCGTCGATCAGCTTCAGCTGGGACATCGACCGCAGGACCCCGAAACCGTCAAAGTTAGGCATAAGGATATCCAACAGCACGACGCTCAGCTCGCCGCCGTGGCTTTTTATATAAGCGAGCGCCTCAACGCCGTCGCTTGCCTCCGCTATCTGGTACTCCGCGGAAAATATCTTGCGCAGTATAGCTCTATTAAAATCGGAGTCATCGGCGATCAGCATATTATATTTATGCATAATATCCCCCCAGAAACCTCAGACCGGCTTAACGACCAATTTACAAAATTTTGGAAAAAATAATGCCGTTGTTTATTATATACTAAACAACGGCAAAATTACTGCTTTTCATTTCGTATTTTTCCCACAATTCCCGCGGCGATACTATTCAAGGGGAGCTGTTTTTCCACCGCTCCAAGATTAAAGGCGACCTTCGGCATACCATATATAAGCGAACTGGCTTCATCCTGCCCGATAGTAAATGCCCCCGCCCTGCGCATAGCAAGCAGCCCCTCCGCCCCGTCTTTGCCCATACCGGTGAGAATGACTCCGATCGCGGCGCGCCCTACCTGACCGGCGACGGAATTGAAAAGTACGTCCACGGACGGGCGATGCCCTGAGACCTTTTCGCCCGGCAAGCAGCGGAATACAAACTGCGCGCCGCAGCGCTCGACCGTCAAATGCGTGTCGTCGGCCGCGACATAGATCACATTTGGACATAACGGCGCTCCATCAAAAGCCACGCGCGCGCGCAGAAGAGAGCGCCTCGCCAAATGTTCGGCAAAAATGCCGGAAAACCCCCTCGTGATGTGCTGGACGATGGCTATACAGGGCATATTTTCCGGGAACGCGGAAACGAGCTTTATCAAAGCCTCGGTCCCGCCGGTGGAAGCTCCGATCGCGATAAGGCGGACCGCGCCGGGCGCGGGGGCGGCCGCAGGGGGGGAAGTAAGCGTTTTCCTTGCCTGGCCGGCTTTCTTCAATGACTGATCATTAAAAAACGAGGCGTTGCGGATATGATAAAGGAGCTTATTAAAAGCCGTCCTTTCATCTTGCTCATCATCGAGGGAGGGCCGCCGGACGAGAGAATAAAATCCCATTTCAGAGACATCTCTGCGCGGCAGCTCAAGCGTACTGAAAGCGATGACGGGGACAAAGGCCATCTCCTTTATCTTTGCCAAAATAACGAGATCGTTTTTCACCGGCTCGCAAAGGTCGACTACGATGACCTCCGGGCGCAGCTTGTCCATCAGTCCCTTCATCTCAAAGCGCCGCGCTTCGTCGAGAAACGCGTCGACATTTTGATTAGCCTCGACGACTTCGACATCAAGCTTGCTCTCAAAAAAAGAGAGCAGCTTTATCATCATTCGGGGAGAACGTTCAAGAATAAAGACCCTTATTACGTCAGCGTTCACAGCCGGTCCCCCTGTTGCGCGAGAATACCGAAGGGGATACGTAAGTAAAATATTTCCGTTCCCGGTCGATAGTCTCGGCGCTTCCGAGATAGAGGTAACCGCCGTCGGCAACGACATGGTAGAGCCGCCTCACCAGCGCGGCTTTCGCCTCGGCGTCAAAATAGATCATTACATTGCGGCAGAAAAGAAGATGACAGCGGAAAACTCCTTTAAACGGTTCCGCCAGATTGATCCTCCTCCATGAGACGAGCGACCTCAATTTGGGAACGATCTCATAATCACCGTCCTGGCGTCTCCGGCAATAGCGTTTTTGAAAATGCGGCGGTATCTTCTGTATCTCGGCCCTGGTATATACGCCCGCGGCCGCCCTTCTCAGCACCTCGGTATTTATGTCGGTGCCGAGTATCGAAAAAGAAACGCCACTGTAACGGTCCTCCAGCAGATCGTCGAGAACCATCGCGATGGAATAGCATTCCTGTCCCGTGGAGGCCGCGGCGCTCCAGATAGAGAGATGCTTCACACCGCTGTCGACAAGGGCGGGAACGGCCGCGTCCCTCATATGTTCGAAACAAAAATTTTCGCGGAAGAAAAATGTATGATTTGTCGATATCTTATCGATCATGGACTGGGCTTCGACGCCGTGCGGGTTGGAAAAGACCTCGTCAAAATACTTTCGGAACGACGGATACCCCTTATGTTCAATATCAAGGGCCAGCCTCGCCTGAACAAGGGCGTACTTCTTTTCAAGGTTGATGCCATAATGATTTCTCACAAAATCAACGGCGCGAAGAAACTCATGGTCGTTCAGAACAAGCATCAAGACCCTCCCGACAATAACGATGAACGGCGTGAAAACACCCTCGCCACGAGACCTACGGCCGCACTTACTGCCATTCGCTCTATGACAACGTAAATTTTACTGATTATATCACCATTCAGGTTAAAAGACAGAAGACAAAAAAACAGACCCAGGATGATCTCCTGAGTCTGTTTTCTCAATTAATTCCAGCAACGACCTACTCTCCCACGGATACCCTCCGTAGTACCATCGGCGATGAGAGGCTTAACTGCCAGGTTCGGCATGGAACTGGGTGGGACCCTCTCTCCATAATCACCGGAAACTTTATATAAACCTTCTATCAGGTCTATAAAGGATTTATGAGGTTAAGGCCTCGGTGTATTAGTATTGGTCAGCTCAAAGGGCGTTACCCTCTTACACTCCCAACCTATCTAACCGGTCGTCTGCCGGACACCTTACTTGCTTATGCAATGAGGTATCTCATCTTGAGGCCGGCTTCCCGCTTAGATGCCTTCAGCGGTTATCCGATCCGAACATGGCTACCCAGCTTTTACTCCTGGCGGAATAACTGGTTCACTAGCGGTCCGTCCATCCCGGTCCTCTCGTACTAGGGACAGTTCCTCTCAAATACCTTGCGCCCACAGTGGATAGGGACCGAACTGTCTCACGACGTTCTGAACCCAGCTCACGTACCGCTTTAATGGGCGAACAGACCAACCCTTGGGACCTGCTTCAGCCCCAGGATGCGATGAGCCGACATCGAGGTGCCAAACGCCGCCGTCGATAGGAACTCTCGGGCGGCATCAGCCTGTTATCCCCGGGGTAGCTTTTATCCGATGAGCGATGGCCTTTCCACTCAGGACCACCGGATCACTAGGACCAACTTTCGTTTCTGATCGACCTGTCAGTCTCACAGTTAAGCCACCTTATACCCTTACGCTCTTTGTGTGTTTTCCATTCACACTGAGGTGACCTTCGCGCGCCTCCGTTACTCTTTGGGAGGCGACCGCCCCAGTCAAACTGCCCGCCTGACAATGTCCCGCATCATGCTTCAATGCTTGCGGTTAGAATCCCAGCACAATAAGGGTGGTATTCCAACGGTGTCTCCATAAAGACTGACGTCCTTATTTCACTGACTCCCACCTATCCTATACATACTATACCGAAATTCAATATCAAGTTACAGTAAAGCTCCACGGGGTCTTTCCGTCCTACTGCGGGTAACTGGCGTCTTTACCAGTACCACAATTTCACCGGGTCCACTGTCGAGACAGCGCTCAGATCGTTACACCTTTCGTGCAGGTCGGAACTTACCCGACAAGGAATTTCGCTACCTTAGGACCGTTATAGTTACGGCCGCCGTTTACTGGGGCTTCAGTTCAAGGCTTCGACTTGCGTCTAACTTCTCCCTTTAACCTTCCAGCACCGGGCAGGTGTCAGACCCTATACTTCGGCTTGCGCCTTGAGCAGAGTCCTGTGTTTTAGTTAAACAGTCGCCTGAGCCTGGTTTCTGCGAACCAAAGATGCTTATTACGTATAGTTTTAACATCTCCAGCCACTCCTTCTCCCGAAGTTACGGAGTCAACTTGCAGAGTTCCTTAACAATGGTTATCCCGTTCACCTTAGCCTTCTAAGCCAACCCACCTGTGTCGGTTTTGAGTACGGGTTCGATAGTTCTCCATAGTGGCTTTTCTCGGCAGCCGAGCATTTGCACCTTCTCGAATCAGATTCTTCCACGTCAGTTCTCGGCCTTTAGAAAAAAGGGATTTGCCTCTTTTTCAGCCTACGACTTTGTACCGGGATTTCCATCACCCGGCGTGCATAGCTTTCTGCGTCACCACTTCTGTCAAACGAGCTACCGAAGGGCGGGATTGTCTACCCGCTGTCCATCGACTACGCCTTTCGGCCTCGCCTTAGGTCCCGCCTAACCCTGGGTGGATGAACCTTCCCCAGGAATCCTTGGGTTTTCGGTGAGTGTGTTTTCGCACACTTTTCGCTACTCATGCCGTCATTCTCACTTCTTTATTGTCCACAGTGCCTTACAGCACTGCTTCGTCCTATAAAGAACGCTCCCCTACCAGTCAATAGATATCTCCATTGAATCCGAAGCTTCGGCGCCATGCTTAGCCCCCCACATTTTGGCGCAGGGACGCTCGACCAGTGAGCTGTTACGCACTCTTTCAAGGGTGGCTGCTTCTGAGCCAACCTCCTGGCTGTCTGGGCATCCCCACATCCTTGTAACACTTAGCATGGGCTTTGAGACCTTAGCTGTCGGGCTGGGCTGTTTCCCTTTCGACTACGGATCTTCGCACTCGCAGTCTCACTCCCAATCTTGATCTGCAGGTATTCTGAGTTTGATTAAGCTCGGCAGGCAGTGCTGCCCCCTTACCTATTCAGTGCTTTACCCCCTGCAGTCTATCGATTGAGGCTGCACCTCAATGCATTTCGGGGAGAACCAGCTATCACCATACTCGATTAGCTTTTCACTCCTATCCACACCTCATCCAGGCCTTTTTCAACAGGCTGTGGTTCGATCCTCCAACCGGTGTTACCCGGTCTTCAATCTGGACATGGATAGATCGTATGGCTTCGGGTCTATAGCACGCGACTTGCGCCCTGTTCAGACTCGCTTTCGCTGCAGCTGCAAACCTTGTAGTTTTTAACTTTGCCACGTACTATAACTCGACGGCTCATTTTCCAAGAGGCACGAGGTCACATCCGAAGATGCTCCCTCTGCTTGTTAGCACGAGGTTTCAGGTCTGTTTCACTCCCCGCCAGGGGTGCTTTTCACCTTTCCCTCTCGGTACTGTTTCTCTATCGGTCGCTGAATGTGTTTAGCCTTGGACCGTGGTCGGCCCGGATTCGTACGGAATTTCACGTGCTCCGTATTACTTGGGTGTCTGTCTAAGAGGCCTTTTTATTTCACTTACGAGGCTTTCACTCTCTGTGGCTCGATTTTCCAACTCGATTCGGTTATAAAACGGCTTTGTAACTCTTTCGGAGTTCTGCAGGACTCCGCGACAGGTCCCTCTACACCATTTACACAACGCCTGCAGGCTTGGCATGTATATGGTTTGGGCTGTGCCCCTTTCGCTCACCACTACTTGGGGTATCTCTTACGATTTCTTTTCCTCCGGGTACTGAGATGTTTCACTTCCCCGGGTTGCCGCCTATTGGATAGGCTCACAGGTTGCTCTGTGAAGGTTGCCCCATTCAGAGATCCGCGGATCACGGGATGCTTGCTCCTCCCCGCGGCTTTTCGCAGCTTGCTGCGTCTTTCTTCGGCATTCAGCGCCAAGGCATTCCCCTCGTGCTATGTTGTACCTTAACCTCATAAATCCTTTATACACCTTGCCGCCGGTTATATGCGCCATCTGCTTCGCGATTGCGCCTCGCCTTTCGCTCCAACGTATTTGTATACGATTCCGCTCCAGTCGAGACGCAGTCGCTTCGCAGCTGACGCATCTAACCGGCGGATCTTATGTTTGGGAGTTACGGGCTTCAAAACCTGCGGTTTTGAAGGTCTTTTGTCATGGTGCATGATGCCTAAAAAAGGGCATCATAATGGTGGAGATGATCGGATTTGAACCGACGACTTCCTGCGTGCAAGGCAGGCGCTCTCCCACTGAGCTACATCCCCAATCGATGGCAATAAAATGGTGGGCCGAGGGAGATTCGAACTTCCGACCTCACGGTTATCAGCCGTGTGCTCTAACCAACTGAGCTATCGGCCCACTCAATAGCAGTGCGTAAGGAATTGCGAGGAGACAAAAAATTATGTTGCTCCTTAGAAAGGAGGTGATCCAGCCGCACCTTCCGGTACGGCTACCTTGTTACGACTTCACCCCCCTTACTCGGCGCACCTTAGACGCTTCTTTCCCTTACGGGTTAAGCCTGCGGCTTCGGGTGCCCCCAACTCGGGTGGTGTGACGGGCGGTGTGTACAAGGCCCGGGAACGTATTCACCGCAGCTTGGCTGATCTGCGATTACTAGCGATTCCGGCTTCATGCAGTCGGGTTTCAGACTGCAATCCGAACTGGGAACGGCTTTTAAGGATTCGCCAACTATCGCTAGTAAGCTGCCTTTTGTGCCGTCCATTGTAGCACGTGTGTCGCCCTGGGCATAAAGGCCATGATGACTTGACGTCATCCCCACCTTCCTCCGCCTTGTCGGCGGCAGTCTCGCCAGAGTGCTCAACTTCACTTGTTAGCAACTGGCTATAGGGGTTGCGCTCGTTGCGGGACTTAACCCAACATCTCACGACACGAGCTGACGACAGCCATGCAGCACCTGTTCTACTTCCCCAGCAAGCTGGGGTCCCTTCCCTTTCAGGTCAGTACCGGTAGTATGTCAAACCCAGGTAAGGTTCTTCGGTTTGCATCGAATTAAACCACGTGCTCCACCGCTTGTGCGGGCCCCCGTCAATTCCTTTGAGTTTCAGTCTTGCGACCGTAGTCCCCAGGCGGGATACTTAACGCGTTAACTACGGCACGGATGAACTGCTTCACCCACACCCCAGTATCCCATCGTTTTACGGCCAGGACTACCGGGGTATCTAATCCCGTTCGCTGCCCTGGCTTTCGCACATGAGCGTCAGTTGTGTGCCAGGAAGCCGCCTTCGCCACTGGTGTTCCTCCCGATATCTACGCATTTCACCGCTACACCGGGAATTCCACTTCCCTCTCACATACTCTAGACCCGCAGTATCTATCGTGGAACGAAGGTTGAGCCTCCGCCTTTGACGACAGACTTACTGGTCCGCCTGCGTGCGCTTTACGCCCAGTAATTCCGAACAACGCTCGCCCCCTACGTATTACCGCGGCTGCTGGCACGTAGTTTGCCGGGGCTTCCTCGTGTGGTACCGTCATTATCTTCCCACACAACAGAGTTTTACATCCCGAGGGATTTCTTCACTCACGCGGCGTCGCTGGGTCAGGGTTTCCCCCATTGCCCAATATTCCCCACTGCTGCCTCCCGTAGGAGTCTGGACCGTGTCTCAGTTCCAGTGTGGCCGATCGACCTCTCAGTCCGGCTATCCGTCTTGGCCTGGGTGGGCCGTTACCCCACCTACTAGCTGATAGAACGCGAGTCTCTCGTGTACCGGATCGCTCCTTTTACCCGAAGGCTTATGGGGTATTAGCAGACGTTTCCACCTGTTGTCCCCCTGTACTCGACAAGTCCTCACGCGTTACTCACCCGTCCGCCACTAAAACCATATTAAAGCAAGCTCCTCTATGGTCTTCGTTCGACTTGCATGTGTTAGGCACGCCGCCAGCGTTCGTCCTGAGCCAGGATCAAACTCTCCGTTTGATTCTGGAATCTCTCTCGCTGGAATTGCTTAAAGTAATTCTTTTTATTCCTTACGCACTGTATTCTATTGACATGGTTCGTGCCGCCGTTTCCGATTTGGTGGTGCCTCGTATCGGCGACAGGAGGTAGTATATTACGGATTGCTGAAAATTGCAACCCCCTATTTTTAAAAAATTCGTATCTCTTGCGAAAAAATTTTTTATCCGGGCGTAGGGCTGACGTCCATGCCTCTGCCCCGAGCAGCCGCGCGCTCTTATCGGGTATGTTTATTATGCCGTAAGGTTTATAATCATCAAGCAGGCTCAATCAACTCTACCCCGACAGCCTTCGGCGGTTGGGTATATATTGCGTAATACGGCCGGGTGGATATCGATATATGATATAATGCCGTTGTATGTACGATCGATTTCGGAGGTAAATAAATAATGTCTCATACGGTCCGTAATGACACGGACTTCTCTCTGGAACATAAAGCCAAGAAAAAGAAGTCCTTTGTCTTTTCTCTATTCTCAACGCTGGCTTTGCTGGCAGCGGTTGTCGGAGCCGTCGTCGCGGTGGCGATGATATTTTTCCTTAAAGATATCACGGCGACGCTCCCCTCTTATCAGGATATGCTCGACCATGAACCGAGCCTCGCGACGACGGTGTATGACCGCAACGGCAAGGTGGTCACCCAACTGTTTCAGGAAAACAGGACGTGGGTAAAGCTCGACGCGATATCTCCGTGGATGGTCAAGGCCATACTGGCCGCGGAGGACGATTCTTTCTATGAACACTCCGGCATCAGGCCGATAGCGATCGTCCGCGCGCTGGTCGTCGACGTCTTCCACCGGGGAGCCAAGCAGGGAGCGAGCACGATAACGCAGCAGCTGGCGAGAAACCTTTTCCTGTCTAACGAGAAGACTATCATCCGCAAGGCGAAGGAGGCCATCCTCGCGCTCCGCCTTGAGAGGATATATACCAAGGACCAGCTGCTCGAAATGTATCTGAACACCATCTATATGGGGCACGGCGCTTACGGGGTGGAGGCGGCGTCCAAAACATATTTCGCAAAATCACCAAGGAATCTGGCTATAGATGAATCGGCGATATTGGCGGGACTGGTCGCGGCGCCGGAGAAGTATTCCCCCTTCAGAAGCGAGAAGAGTTCTCAGACAAGAAAAGCCTACGTTATGCGGAGGATGCTTGATCTCGATTGGATATCGAAGGACGACTATGATTCTTATATAGACAAGAGGCCGGTTCTTGCCAAACGCACGGCGAGGTCCAATTCCATATCTCTTGAGGGAGCTCCCTATTTCGTCTCCTACATCCTCTTCAAGCAGCTGCTTCCAAACTATGGCACGGAGAAGATATATCGCGGCGGCCTGAAGGTGCATACGACGCTTGACATCGACCTTCAAAAGAAAGCGGAAGAGATCGTTTCGAAGATGCCGTATGAAGGAGCGCTTGTCGCTATGGACCCAAATACCGGAGAGATCCTCGCGATGGTCGGAGGACGTAATTTTGACAAGAGCAAGTTCAACCGCGCGACGCAGGCATACCGCCAGCCGGGTTCGGCTTTCAAGCCGATAGTCTACGCGACGGCGCTTGAGCAGGGATACCGCGGCGTAGACCATATTCTTGACGCCCCGCTGCTTTTCCCCAACGGCTGGTCGCCCGGCAACTACACTTCCAACAAGTTCGACGGCGAGGTGACGCTGATCACCGCGCTGGCAAAATCCATCAACACCTCCGCGGTCCGCCTCGCGCAGATAGACGGCGTAGGACGCATCGCGGACCTGGCCCGCCGTATCGGCATCACAACGCCGTATCTGCCCGACGATCTTTCTGTGGCGCTCGGGACGGCGAGCCTGACGCCGCTTGAGATGCTGGTAGCTTACGCGGCTTTCGCCAACAACGGATATAAGGTCGAACCCTATGCCGTAAAGGAGATACTCTCGCAGCGCGGAGAGTCGCTGGAGCAGAACGGACCCAAGCTGGCCAACGCGATATCCCCCGCCACGGCCGTCTCGATGCGTTCAATGCTTGAACAGGTCACGAGCTGGGGCACGGGAACACGGGCCAAGATCCCCAACTATGAAACTTTCGGCAAGACCGGCACGACAAACGACTGGACGGACGCCTGGTTCGTCGGCGGCGTTCCCGGACTTGTCGTGGTCGTATATATCGGCAACGACAACCACAAACCGCTGGGAGGCAGGTCTACCGGCGCGGTCGCGGCACTGCCGGTATGGAAGGAATTCGTCTCCTACGCGGTGACTAAGATGAATCTCCCCGCAGCATTCTCCATTCCCGGCGACGCGGAGGTCGAGGCTGTCAGGGTCTGTAAAGCGACCGGATTCATCGCCGCGGAGGGCTGCCCGGCAACGACGCTGCTTTTGCCGCAGGGGCACGCGCCGACCGCCGTCTGTCCGTGGCACGGAGGTTCTCTCGCTGCGGCGCGCGCGGACGACAACGCGCCGCAGCTCCTGCTCGCGCCTATCGACGACGAAACCACCTCTAATAAGTATGCGATGAGGCTAGGCGGAGAGGAACAGGCAAGGCAGCCGAACGAGACGGAGACGGCCGCGGGCCAGGATGAACCCACCCCGATACCGCAGAAAAAAACCTCGGAAAAGGAACCGGTCAAGCTGCCGAGCGCCTCTTCAGATCCCTACAAGAAGGACCCGAGCCAGCATACGGATATGGAGGCAAAGTATCAGGAGCTGCTGAAGAAGTATAATATTATCGAGTAGCGATTCAAGCGAAATAATGTACATAAAGCGAAGGCCGGGGCTTGATCCTCCGGCCTTCGCTTTGCGTATGGGATCATATTTTCGGCTTCGGCCAAGGGCTTGGGACGAAGGTCTCCTGGAAGAGATGAAGGGCGTAACGGTCCGTCATCCCGGATATCATATCCACGGCCTCCTGGGCCGAGCCGCCGTTTTTTTTCATGCGCGCGTCAAAGAGCGCGGTGAGGACGTGTTCAACGCGCGAATCCTCGATCTGCGCGTTGGCGCGCGCGTAAACATGCCGGTAGAGAAAGCTGCGCAGCCGCTCGATGCAGCCAAGCATCGCGTCGCTGAACCTGACGGCGCTCGGCGTGCTGTTTTCGATCACGTCCATGATCATGTCGTTTATTCTCTTTGAGTTCGGTATTGCGACGACCTCTTTCATCTCGGGAGTCATTTCGCCCGCTTCAATGAGGCCGGCGCGCAGAGCGTCGTCGACGTCGTGGTTAAGATATGCGAGAGAATCCGAAACACGCACCACCCAAGCCTCCATCGTGGTGGGGTTGCTGAGGTCATAGCCGGAGCGAACGTCCACCTGCCCTTTTGAGTGCTGGATGATGCCCATACGCACCTCCCAGGTGAGGTTCAGCCCCCTGCCGTCCTTTTCTATGAGGTCTACGACCCGCAGGCTTTGTGCCGCGTGATGAAAGCCCGGCAGGCCATTTTGCTTCGCAAGCCGGTCAAGCACCGTCTCTCCCATGTGGCCGAACGGCGTATGGCCGAGGTCGTGGCCCAGCGCGATCGCCTCTGTCAGGTCCTCGTTCAGGCGCAGCGCGCGCGAAATGGTCCGCGCGATCTGCGAGACCTCAAGCGTGTGCGTGAGCCGGGTACGGTAATGATCGCCCTCCGGCAGCAGCAGCACCTGCGTCTTGTATTTGAGCCGGCGGAAGGATTTGCAGTGTATTATGCGGTCCCTGTCGCGCTGAAAACAGGTGCGTATCGCACACGGTTCCTCCCCGCGCTCCCGCCCCTTGCTGTTTACGGCCAGACAGGCCTGCGGAGAAAGTATCCCCCGTTCTATTTCTTCCCAACGTTCGCGTATTGTCATCTATTCTTCTCCATTAGCGGGCAGGTTCGCAGCCTGATGTTTGCTGCCGGGCACGCCCTGAAATATGATATAAAGGATAGCCCCTGCCGGTAAATATCCCATGCTATTATAGACAACAAAGGGCCGGATGTACAACATTCCGGATCATGAATTCAGGGCAAACACGTCAACAGGCCGGCGAGGGATAAATTGACGCTTATGGGTGGCTGCGCGAAAAAGATAAACGGCGATTTAGTGTTCTGCCATTCCGTTAAGCAAGTACAACAAAAACAGTAACGGGGCCGCCCCTCCGTGGTGAAGGGTGCGGCCCCGTGTTTTCTTTCCTATTTCGATACTTGACAGCAGTTACAGCCTATTTCAATACCCCTAGCGCCGCGAGGGCGGCCGAGAGTCTCGCTACCGGCACGCGGAAAGGCGAGCAGCTTACATAGTTGAGCTTCAGCTTGTTGCAGAAAGCGATGCTTGAGGGGTTGCCTCCGTGTTCGCCGCAGATGCCGAGCTGGATGCCGGGGCGCACGGAGCGTCCCTTACCCACGGCGATCTCCATCAGCGCGCCGACGCCGTCGCGGTCAAGCCTTGCGAACGGGTTCTCTTCAAACACGCCCATTTCGACGTACTGGCCGAGGAATTTCCCCTCCGCGTCGTCGCGTGAGTAGCCGAAGGTCGTCTGCGTAAGGTCGTTCGTACCGAAGCTGAAGAACTGCGCGTACTCGGCGAGCTGGTCGGCGACCAGCGCGGCGCGCGGCAGTTCGATCATCGTCCCGACCATGTATTCGAGCTTCACGCCGGTCTCTTTGATCACCGCGGCGCCGGTCTCGTCAACGAGCTTGCGCATGCTCTTCATCTCTTCCTGAGTGCCGACGAGCGGGATCATGATGTCGGGAATGATGCGGAGCCCCTTCTTCGTGAGCTTGCAGGCGGCGTTGAATATGGCGCGTGCCTGCATTTCGTAGATCTCGGGGAAGATCATGCCGAGACGGCAGCCGCGGAAGCCGAGCATCGGGTTCTGTTCGTGGAGCTCTCTCGCGCGCGCTATCGTCGCGTTGATCTTTTTCGCCTCGGCGCTTTCAGGAGCGAGTCCTTCAAGGGCTTTGGTCAGTTCGGGTATCTTCGGAAGGAATTCGTGAAGCGGCGGGTCGAGCAGACGCACCGTCACAGGCAGTCCCTCCATCGCCTCGAAGATCCCAAGGAAGTCCTCTTCCTGCATAACTTCGAGCTTCTTGAGCTGCGCGACGCGCTCCTCGGTCGTGGTGGCTACGACCATCTCCTGCATGACGGGCAGACGCTCTGCCGCCATGAACATGTGTTCGGTGCGGCAGAGGCCGATGCCCTTCGCGCCAAAGCTGCGGGCGCGCCTGGCGTCTTCCGGTGTATCGGCGTTGGCCCATACCTGCATGTTTGATATCTTGTCGGCGTCTTCAAGCAGTTCGCGGAAGTTTTCATCGAACTGCGGCTCGATAAGTTCTATCTTTCCGAGAATGACGTCGCCGTTGGTACCGTCAAGGGTGAGGAAGTCGTCTTTTTTGACGGTGACGCCTCCGACCGAGAATGTACCGGCGACCAGGTCGATCTTCACCGATTCCGCGCCGGATACGCAGGGTTTGCCAAGGCCGCGCGCGACGACGGCCGCGTGGCTCGTCATTCCGCCGTGGCTCGTGAGGACGCCCTGGGCCGCGAAGAGTCCGTGGATGTCGTCGGGGGTCGTCTCAGGACGGACAAGGATGACCGCCTCGCCCTTTCCGCCGCGTTCCGCGGCCTCGTCGGCGTCAAAGACGACCTTGCCGACCGCCGCTCCCGGTGAGGCGGGGAGCCCTTTGACGATCACGTCACGCTTCGCTTTGGGGTCGAGCTGCGGATGGAGAAGCTGTTCGACCTGTTCAGGAGCGACGCGCGATACCGCGGTCTCCGCGTCGATAAGCCCTTCGTGGAGCATATCCATCGCGATCCTCACCGCCGCCGACGCCGTGCGTTTGCCGTTGCGGGTCTGGAGGATGTAGAGCTTGCCTCTCTCTACGGTGAATTCTATATCCTGAGCGTCGCGGTAGTGGGTCTCAAGCAGCTTCGCGATGCGATGGAATTCTTTGTAGACTTCGGGCATCGCCTTTTCAAGCGAGGCGATGGGAACAGGCGTGCGTATGCCGGCGACGACGTCTTCTCCCTGGGCGTTGATGAGGTATTCGCCGAAGAGTTTATTTTCTCCGTTCGACGGGCTCCTCGTGAAACAGACGCCCGTACCGCAGTCGTCTCCAAGGTTTCCGAATACCATCGTCACGATGTTCACCGCCGTGCCGTATTCGGCCGGGATGTTGTTTATTTTGCGGTAAGTGATCGCGCGCGGCGTGTTCCAACTGCGGAATACGGCGTCTATCGCCAGGCGCAACTGTACCCAGGGGTCGGTCGGGAAGGCGCAGCCGGCCTCTTCGACGATTTTTTTATAGTCGACGACGAGTTTTTTCAGCTCTTCGGCTGGTATCTTGTAGTCTTCTTTTACGCCGGCGTTCTCTCTCGCCTGCGCGAGGCGCTCTTCAAACTTTTCCAGGTCCACTTCCAGGACGACGTCGGAGAACATCTGGATGAAACGACGGTAGCTGTCATAGGCGAATCTCTCATCACCGGCGGATTTGGCAAGGGCGGCGACTGTGTCGTCGTTAAGTCCAAGGTTGAGGATCGTATCCATCATTCCCGGCATCGAGACCGGAGCGCCGGAACGTACCGAGACGAGGAGAGGGTTTTCCGAAGAGCCGAACTTTTTGCCGGCCAGCTTTTCAACTCTCGCCACCGCGGCTTCGACGTCGTCCCAGATGCCGGCGATGAAATCCTTTTCCTCCCAGTACTTATGGCAGGCCTCGGTGGTAATGATGAAGCCCGGGGGTACCGGAAGGCCTATCTTCCACATCTGGGCAAGGTTGGCGCCTTTGCCGCCCAGCAGCGTCCTCATATCGGCGCTGCCTTCGCTGAAATCATAGATGTACTTTGTTGATTCAACCATGTCGTTTCCTCCTCAAAGAGAGAATAATAAAACACTGCGATATCACTAGTTGGTGCTTTCTCGCTATTTTATCACGGTTTATACTAAAACCTTATTATTTCAATATACTGAAATCTCCTATCTGCATGAAGAACGCCTGGCATTCTTTAAGCAGGGCGATGCGGTTCATGCGGACGGCGGCGTCGGGGTCCATGACCAGCACGTCGTTAAAGAACTGAGCGATGACGGGGGCCAGCTCCGCCATCGTCGCCGCGAGTTTTTCCCATTCGCGGCTCTCGACGGCGCTTTTGGCGTCCTTTGTCAGCTTGCCCAGTTCTTCGTAAAGTTTTTTCTCGGAATCCGAGGTGAACTTCGCCGGATCGACCGCGCCGACCTCTTCCTCCACCTTGGAGAGAAGGTTTTTGACGCGTACCGCCGCCGTGATGAGCTCGGCGAACCACGTCTCGCCGCCGGCTTTCGTCAGCACCTCCGCGAGGCGGTATATCTGCAGCGGACGGCTCGGGATGGTCTGCATCGCGAGCGCCACCGCCTCGTGGCTGAATCCTTTCTCGCGCAGCTGCACCTGCTGGCGCAGGGCGATAAAGGCTTTCATCTTTTCGAGGCGCTCCGGCTCGAGTTCGAGCTGTGAGGCGGCCATTTCAAGAGCCCTGTCCATATCTATGTCGAGCGACAGTCCCCAGATAAGCTCGTTGATCGTCCTGGCCGCGCGCCGCAGTCCGTATGGGTCCTGCGACGACGTCGGTTCGAGCCCGATCTTGTATATCGCCGTCAGCGTGTCGAGGCGTTCGCCGATGCCGAGCAGCGCGCCGGATATCCCGGAGGGAAGTTCGTCCCCGGCGAAACGCGGCAGGTACTGCTCATAAAGGGCGAGGGCGACCTCTTCCGGTTCTCCGGCCTTGCGCGCGTACTCCCGTCCCATGACGCCCTGCACGTCGGAGAATTCATAGACCATGTTCGTGACGAGGTCGGCCTTCGCGAGGTCGCAGGCGCGCGCAAGCTTCGTTCTGTCCACGTCGCTCGCGAGCTCGTCGGCCAGCCGCAGCGTGATCTTCTTTATACGCTGCACCTTGTCATAAACTGAGCCGAGCTGTTCCTGATAGGTCACGTTTTTGAGCTCCTCGGCGCGGACGTCGAGAGACTTCTGCTGGTCCTCTTTCCAGAAGAAGGCCGCGTCGTAGAGGCGCGCGCGCAGGACCCTCTCGTTGCCCTCGCGCACCACTCTCATATCCTTCGCGCGGTTGTTGCTGACGCCGATGAAGTTGGCCATCAGCCTGCCGCCCGCGTCATGGACCGGGAAGTAGCGCTGGTTCTTGGCCATAGAGAGGATGAGCACCTCGGCGGGAATGTCAAGGAATTCCTTGTCAAAGCTTCCGTAGAAGGGTATCGGGTATTCGTTGAGGTGCACGTTTTCCTCAAGCAGCTCGGGGTCTACGGTGACCTTCGCGCCGAGTTCCTTCTCTATTTCGGAGATGCCGGCGAGTATCATCGCCTTGCGCTCTTCGGGGTCGGTGATGACGCAGTTGCCGCGCATCGCCGCCGCGTAGGAATCCGCATCCTTTATCTGAACGGACTCGGCGCCCATGAAGCGGTGCCCGCGGGAGACGACGCCGCTCTTCACATCGCCGAAGGAGACGTCGATCGGGCGGTCGCCGTAAAGGGCCACGATCCAGCGCACCGGACGCGCGAAACGTACCGATTTGTCGGCCCAGTACATGCTCTTTGGAAATGAGAGGCGATGGATGATCTTTTCCAGCAGCTGAGGCAGGACGCTCATCGTCGGCTGGCCGCTCGTGCGCTTCTCCGCCACGACATATTCGGCGCTGCCGATGCTCTCGATCTTGAGCTCCGAGACTTCGACGCCCTTGCTGCGCGCGAATCCCAGCGCCGCCTTTGTCGGACTGCCGTCCGCGCCGAATGCCTGGGCTTTCATCGGCCCCTTCGAGATCTCGACGGAGTCCTCCTGATGTTCCGCAAGTTCTTTTACGGTGATGACCAGACGCCGCGGCGTGCATTCCGACTTGATCTCCCCGTGCGGTATGTGCGCTCCCGAAAGCTCCTCCTCCGCATACTGCGCAAGATCGGCAAGCGTCTTCGGCATAAACCTCGCGGGAATTTCTTCTGTTCCTATTTCAAAGAGAAGGTCGGACATCAGCATGCGCCTCCTTTTTCATATTTGTCAAATTTTCCCATCAGCGGATGGCCCATCTCTTCGCGCTGTTTGACGTAGGCCTGGCAGCAGGCGGAGGCCAGGTTCCTCACGCGCCCGATATAACCGGTCCTCTCCGTGACGCTGATGGCGTTCCTCGCGTCAAGCAGGTTGAACGAATGTGAGCATTTGAGGACGTAATCATAAGCCGGCAGCACGAGCCCGGCCTCAAGCACGCGCCGGGATTCCGCCTCATACCTGTTGAAGAGGTTGAAGAGCATGTCCGTATCGGCGATTTCAAAATTGTATGTCGAATGCTCGACCTCGCCTTTGTGATGGACGTCGCCGTATTTGATCTCGCCGACCCACTGGAGGTCGTAAACGTTGTCGACCTTCTGGACGAACATCGCGATTCTTTCCAGTCCGTACGTCAGCTCCGCCGGTACTACGTCCATATCTATCGAACCCATCTGCTGGAAGTAGGTGAACTGCGTGACCTCCATACCGTCGAGCCAGACCTCCCAGCCGAGCCCCCAGGCGCCGGTCGTCGGATTCTCCCAGTCGTCCTCGACGAAACGGATGTCATGTTCCGCGGGATCTATACCGAGGACCTTGAGGCTTTCGATATACATCTCCTGAATGTTGTCCGGCGTCGGCTGGATTATGACCTGATACTGGTAATAGTGCTGAAGCCTGTTGGGGTTTTCTCCATATCTTCCGTCTGTGGGTCTTCTGGAAGGTTCAACGTAAGCTACGCGCCAGGGCTCGGGACCAAGAACACGCAGGGTCGTCGCGGGATTCATGGTGCCTGCTCCCACTTCCAAATCGTAGGGCTGCTGGACGACGCAACCCTGAGAAGCCCAGAAATGCTCAAGGCGCATAACTATCTCTTGAAAATTCACCTTCTGTTGCCTCCTTTGATGAGTGCTGCTTTTACATATTTGAACTATTCTAACGCATGTTGCTAAAATATGGCGATAACTTTTTTAAATTCTTAATATAACAATCTTTTTCACGCGTTTCACGCGACCAAAGGATGAATTTATCATGCGGGAGAGAGACGGCGCCCTTCAGCTCCGCAAGCTCCTGGGCGCTGACCGGCTCGCCCCGGTCCTGGGAACAGCGGCGGCAGCGCATACCCTCCTGCGTGAACCTGCCGCCGTCAGTCAGCCTCTCGCCGCACTCGGCGCAAAGGTCGAGAGAGGGGGCGATCCCCATAAGGTTCAGCAGCTTCCATGTGTAGCGGAATTCGACGATGTACGGCTGGCATTTCTCCCGGAGCTGCACAAGCGCGCTCCATAGCATACGCAGCGCCGCGTCATTCTCACAGTTCAGCGGAGCCTCCTTCGCCGTGAGCTTATAGAGGCGGAGGGCGGCGAGGACGGCGGGGGGCGAAGAGCGCAGCGTCAGGAAATCTTCCTTGACCTCGGTCCCCTGCAGATAAAGCTTTGAGGGGCTTTGATAGAGCGAGAACTCCCCCCAGGTCATCGGCTCGGTGGAGCCTCCGAAGCGGTTCTTCCCCGTCGCGGACGGCGCGCTGACCCAACGCGGCCCAAATTCGCGCATAAAAAGGAGAAGGGACTGCCCCTCCCTGGAGGAATCCCTTCTTAGAAGCACAGTTCCAGTCTTTGTGTAGTATCCCTGCGGCAGCCGGATCGGGATCAACTATTATACCCCAGACGCCGCAGCTCCTCGGGCGACTTGCGCCATCCGGGCTTAACCTTCACCCAGAGCTGGAGAAAGACTTTGTAGCCGAACTTTTCCTCAAGCTCTTTGCGCGCCTCGATCCCGATCTGTTTCAGCATCGCGCCGTTCTTGCCGATGATTATCCCCTTCTGTCCCGGCCGGTCGACGATGATCGTCGCCCGTATGTCGCAGACCTTCTTGTCGGGAAATTCGTCGGGGCTCTTAAACTCGTCTATTATTACCGCCACTCCGTGAGGGACCTCCTCGTCGGTATGGCGGAATATCTTTTCGCGAATGACCTCCGAAGCGAGAAAACGCTCCGTAGAATCCATCAGCATATCTTCGGGATAGATCGGAGGCTGCTCCGGCAGCAGCGCGCTGATCGCCGCGGCGAGCTCGGGCAGTCCTCTGCCGTTGTTGGCGGAAACGGGAACGACTGCGGCCGGGCTTATGTATTTTTCATAGACCGCCGCGGCCTTCTTGTAATCCTCGAATTTGTCGAGCTTGTCCGTTTTGTTCACCGCAAGCACGACAGGCTGCGCCACCTTCTCCAATACCTTGAGGATGATCTCATCCTTCTCGCTTACCGCGCGGTCCTGCGCCTCGACGACGTAGCAGACGGCGTCCACGAGCATAAGGGATTCCTCCGCCTCTTTCATCATGAAATCTCCCAGCGCGTGCTTCGGCGCATGAATGCCGGGAGTATCCACAAATACGATCTGTTCACCTTCCGCTGTATATATGCAGCGCACCGCGTTGCGGGTGGTTTGGGGCTTTGGCGATACGGCCGCCACCTTTTCTTTGAGCAGCGCGTTTATTATCGACGATTTTCCGACGTTGGGACGTCCGAGCAGGGCTGCGAAGCCGCTGCGGAATGTTTTATCTTCACTCATTAGCATCCACTCTTTCTCAGTCAGCGCCGCCGCAGTTTTCATCCAGGGAAAACGAAAGCGGCAGCAGCTCTCTTAATGTATAGACGACCGGCTCGTCCGCCTCCTTGAGCACTACGGCCATATCGGGGTTGAATTCGGCGAGAAACTGGCGGCAGGCCCCGCAGGGAGGGCAAAAAACCCCCTCCGGCCCCGCGACGGCGACGGCGAGCGGCCGGCGCAGCCCCTTCGTAAGGGCTGTCGTCATCGCGTTGCGCTCCGCGCAGACGGAAAGGCTGTAGCTCGCGTTTTCCACGTTGCATCCGGGAACGGTGAGGCCGCCCTCAAAGAGCAGCGCCGCCCCGACGCAAAAGCCGGAATAGGGAGCGTAGGCCGCCGCGCGCGCGCGCGCGGCTTCGGCAAGGAGTTTTTTCGCGGCCTCTTTGCTTAATAACGGTTTATCGTCCATTTCGCTTACGCCCCGGCAAAAAATCGGGCGACGAGAGCCTCCTGCGCCTGCCACATGCGCTCGCGCTCCGCGTCGTCCGCGTGGTCGAAGCCGACGAGATGCAGAAAGCCGTGGCAGATGACGAGCACCGTCTCACTCTCGGCGCTCTTGCCGTTTTCTTCGGCGTTCTTCGCGACGATCTCCGGGCAGACGATGATGTCGCCGAGCGTCAGGCATTCCCAGTCATCGGGCGGCTCAAATCCGCCCTCTTCGTTCTCCCACATCGGGAAGGAGAGTACGTCGGTGGGGCCCGCGACCTCACGGTATTCCTCGTTCATCTCCGCGATCTGATCCGCGCCGGCAAAGGTGAGCGATATCTCGCATTCCGCGGCCGCTTCCGGGAGGAGATTCGTCTCTTCAAGATATGCGGATAATATTTTCTCGAGCTTCTTTATCCTCTCCCCGCAGCACATGGAGCTGTTCGTCTCGTTGAATATCTCACCGCAGTGTATCGTTGTCTTCATCCTTATCATCCTCCTCTTCTTCTTTCTCTCTACCCGCGGGGGCGGCGGGGGCTTCCGCCGTCAGGGGAACAGCCTCTTCCTTATGCTCCCCGCCTTTGAGTTTCGCCTCTTTTATTATTTCGTTGATGTTCTTTACCTCACGCGAATGGTAGGTCGCCTGAAAGACCTCCATGAAGGCCTCCGTTATCAGCGACATCTCCTTCATCGTAAAGTCCACATCGTTGAGCTGGTTGCTCTCCACCTTGCTGCGTATCACCTGATTGATGAAGTCGGAAAGCTCCCTGTTGCTCTCGAAGGGCTTGCTGCGCGCCTTTATCGCCGCCTCCACGGAATCGGCGAGCATCACGAGCGCGGTCTCGCGCGACTGCGGGCGCGGCCCCGGATAGCGGAACTGCTCCTCGGTGACATTCTCGCCGAGGGCCTTCGCCTTTTCATAGAAATACCGCTGCGAAGTAGTTCCGTGGTGCTCGCTTATAAAGCGGCGCAGGGCTTTGGGGAGATTCGTCTGCGCGGCGATATCCAGCCCCTCCTTCACGTGCGATATCAGCAGCTGTCCCGAAAGCGTCGGCGGCAGACTGTCATGTATGTTCTTCCCGTGGCGCTGGTTTTCGACAAAATACTGCGGGTTCTTGAGCTTCCCGATGTCGTGGTAATAAGCGCCGGCCCTCACGAGAAGGCCGTTCATATGGAGCTTGTCCGCCGCCGCCTCAGCGAGAGTGCCGACCATGAGGACATGGTTGTAGGTGCCGGGAGCCTCCATCTGCAGACGTTTGATGAGCGGCTGCGAGGGATGGCTCAACTCAAGCAGGCGCAGCGGCGAAAGGACGTCGAAGACGTTCTCCCACAGCGGCAGCAGCGCGACGACGATCGTTCCCCAGATCGCGCTGAAGAGCACGGCCCCAAGGGCGAGGTTATAATCGAAATAGAGGCCGAGCCCCCAGTGTATGCAGATAGAGGCGGCTCCCAGACAGAGCCCGAGGAAGAAGAGGTTGCGCCAGATGGTGATGCGGTGGTTTGGCGGGTCGATAAAAAGGATGCGGCCGATGCCGGCGGCGAAGGCCGCGAGGATGCAGCCGAGGCAGACGATGCCGGGATTGGTGCCGAAGGCGATGATGACGCTGATCACGCCGCCTCCGAAGATGATATGAAATGAGAGCGATACCGGCAGAGTAAGACAGAGCCAGCCGGTGAGGCCGAGCACGGCCATCGAGTAACCGCCGAAGCGCGCGAATACGACCTCGAGAGTCCAGACAACCGAGAGCACGACGGCGATATATATCCACTCGCGCATCGAAAGCTTCTCGCGCAGGCCGCTGGCGATCCACACCGGCCAGAAGCTCCAGATGCTGATCGCGCCGAGGATGAAGATGAGGTGTTTCCAGGGGAAGGCGGCGTCGGGATAGCCCTGCGAGGCGAGCAGCTTCGCGAGCGACGGGGTGACGACCTGCCCCTTCTGTACAAGTACGGAGCCGGGGCGTATCTCCTTTATCACGGCCGGTATCTGAGCCGCGACGTCTTCACGCAGCTTTTGGACCATCTCGCCGTCGGATTGGAGGGAGGGGTTGAGGACGACGTCAAGCATCTGAAAGGCGACGTTGCGTTCCGACTGCGAAAGCTTCGTCTCCTTGAGATATTTCCAGACCAGAGTCGTCTGCTGCTCCCTGTCGGTGGATTCGTCGCGGACCCTGCGCCCTATGTCAAGCGCGGCGTCGACGATCGATTTCTGCGAAGCGGAGCCCTGTTTGTTATAGATGTTGAGCAGCGGCGCGTTGAAAAGCTGCTTGAGCTCGCCCTTTTCGAGGAGTTCGAGGCGGCGCGAGACCTCGGAGGCGATCTTCTCGTCCTGCACCATGACGTCGATGATGCGCGAAGCCGCGCGCTGGCGCAGTTCGAGCGTCGCCGCCCGGTCCTCGTACCGCGCCGAGGTGAGGGCGAAGTATGTCTTCTCGGAGGGAATCCCTATCTGATAGTTTTCCCTCCGGTCGAACATGTACCAGTTGACGCTGACAAGCAGCGTCGCGACACAGAGGAGGATGGCCCGAAAAATGATATACTGTCTGTTTTCGCGCCTGAATGAAAATTTGCTGAATACCGCCGTGATGCTATCTTTCAGCCTGCTTTTCCGCTCTCCGTCTGTCATAGTCTTCGTAAGCCCTCACTATTCTCTGTACTATCTCATGCCGCACGACGTCGCCGTCGTTGAGCCTGATAAAGGAGACTCCGGGGACTCCCTTCAGGATATCCTGCACGACTTTGAGCCCCGATTCCTTGGTGCCGGGCAGATCGACCTGTGTGATATCCCCCGTGATCACGGCCTTTGAACCAAAGCCAAGGCGCGTGAGGAACATTTTCATCTGCTCCGGCGTCGTGTTCTGCGCCTCGTCGAGGATGATGAAGCTGTCATTGAGGGTGCGGCCGCGCATATAGGCGAGCGGCGCGAGCTCGATGACGCCCTTCTCAAAGTAACGGTCGAACCTCTCCGCCGGCAGCAGCTCGTAAAAAGCGTCATAGAGCGGTCTCAGGTACGGGGCGACCTTTTCGTTCATGTCGCCGGGAAGATAGCCGAGCCGCTCCCCCGCCTCGACGACGGGGCGCACGAGGATGATGCGGCTTATCTTCGCGGATTTCAGGTAAGCTACGGCCTGGGCGACGGCGAGATAAGTCTTTCCGGTACCGGCGGGGCCGATGCCGAAGGTTATGTCGTTGTCGCGAATGGCCTGGATATAGCCCTTCTGTCCGTTCGTATAGGGGCGGATGGCCTTGCCGCGGTTGCTTATGCAGACGACGTCGTTGTAAAGCGACCGCAGGTCGACCTCCTCGCCCTTCTGGATGCTGTGAAGCCCGTAGCGTATCTCGGCGCTGTTGAATTTATGCCCCGAAAGCGAGAGCTCCGCGTACTGCACGAGCAGGTTCTCAAGTTTTTTTATCAGCCGTTCGTCGTCGCCCCTGACAGAGAGCGAGCTGCCCCGCGCGTATATCTTTACGGGAAAGCTCTGCTCGACAAGGCGCAGGATCTCCTCATGCTCGGCGAGCAGCTTCACGACGGAGGCGTCGGTGAGCGAAAGGAGATTTTCGGCCTCCTGCTTTGTTTCTTTCATTACTTTAAGATCCGCCTATACCCTTTCCACCGCTTTGACCTCGGGGACCTCCGCGATGACCGCCTGTTCGACCGTCATGCGCAGCGTCTCCAGCGCGAAGGGGCAGCTGCCGCAGGCGCCCTCCATCGCGACGTAAAGCGTGGCGGACGGCTCGTCATATCTTACGAACGAGCAGTCGCCGCCGTGCGACTGGAGCGCGGGCGATACGTGGTTGGCAAGTACTTCCTTGATCTTCTCTTCTGTTGTCATGAGGATTCCTCCAAATTTATTTATTTTTTGCTTCTTTCCAGAATTCATCCAGCTCGTCCAAGGTATAATCTTTCCACGGACGTCCGGATTTTTCAACCGACTTTTCCACACTTCTGAAGCGTGCGTCGAACTTCTCGCAGGCCCGGTGGAGATTTATCTCGGGGTCGATCCCCAGATGGCGGGAAAGGTTGACGGCGGCAAAGATGAGATCTCCGAGTTCCTCGGCGATTTCGTCGCCGCCCTTACAGGCCATCGCCTCTTTCAGCTCCGCCAGCTCCTCCTCCACCTTCGCGACCACGGGAGAGACGTCGCCCTTGGGCCAGTCGAAACCGGGCTTCGCGGCGCGCTCCTGTATCCGGTAGGCGCGCAGCAACGCTGGCATGCCGCGCGGGATTCCCGCCATGTAAGAGGAATCTTCCTCTTTGCCCCTGCGCTCGGCCGACTTTATCTGTTCCCAGTTGCGAAGCACATCGTCCGAATCCTTGACGCTGATGTCCCCGAAGACGTGGGGATGACGCCTGATGAGCTTGTTGGTCAGCCCGTCCATCACGTTCGAGATCGTGAAGTCGCCGCGTTCCTCCGCCATGCAGGAGATGAACACCACCTGCAGCATGAGGTCGCCGCACTCCTCGCACATATTCGGGATGTTTTCGGACTCTATCGCCTGGATGAGTTCGTAGGCCTCCTCGATTATGTAGCGGCGCAGCGACATGTAGTCCTGCTCGCGGTCCCAGGGGCAGCCGTCCGGCGCGCGCAGACGCTTCATCACCTCTGCGAGCCTGACAAATTTTTCCGACATTGCTTTTTCTTCCTGCATGGCGAATCCCTCCTGCCTGCACTATTCTATCAGATTGGCGCGGGATTTTGTTCCTGAATTATCCGCGCGACGTCCCTGATGCCCGCAAATCCGCCCGGCCCGATGAAGCCGTCCAGGCGGCGGCGCCACTTCGGCGGCAGCGTCAGCCTCTCCCACGCGCCGTCCGGCCTGCCCTGCAGCACGAGTTCGTAGCGGCTGCAGATCATCTTCGTAAATCCCAGTTCGTAAGAGACGCCTTTGATCGCCGCGACGTTGAAGAGGAAGTCGAGCTCGTTGGGGATCTTCCCGAAGCGGTCCTCCGTCTCCTCGCGCAGTTCGAGCACCTCCGCGAGAGAATCCGTCTTCAGCAGCCTCCTGTAAAGCGTTACGCGCAGGTTTTCCTGCGGCAGGTAATCGCCGGGGATGGAGACGGGGAAGCCGATCTCCAGCTCCATCTGCGGCCTGTACGTGCCCTTTATCTTGGATATCTCCTCCGCAAGCAGGTCGCAGTATTTCTGATAGCCGATCCGGCTGGAGTTTCCGTGCTGCGAGACGCCGATGAGATCCCCGCCGCCCCGTATCTGAAGATCGCGCTGCGCGAGCTGATAGCCCGCCCCAAGCTCGTCGAGTTCCGCGATCGCCTCAAGGCGCTCGCTGGACTCGACGGAGATATGGACGTCGTTAGGATAGAATAAAAAGGCGTAGGCCTGTTCCTCCCGCCGCCCGACGCGCCCGCGAAGCTGGTACATCTGCGCCAGTCCGAGCTCATGCGCGTCGTCGACGATCAGCGTATTGGCCGCGGGGATGTCCAGTCCGCTCTCAACGATCGTCGTACAGACGAGAATGTCTATCCTTCCCGCGGAAAACTCGGACATCGTCTTTTCAAGCGCCGACTCCGTCGTCCGGCTGTGCGCCATCGCGATGTTGAGTTTCGGAAAGAGACGTTTGAGCATGACGGCGCGCTCCTGCAGGTCGTTTATCCTGTTATGGACAAAAAATATCTGGCCGCCCCTGTTCTTTTCCCGCAGCACCGCGTTCTTCAGAAGCTCTTCCGAAAAGGGGCGCACCACGGTGATGACGGGCAGCCTCCGCTGCGGCGGCGTCTGCAGTATCGACATGTCCCGCAGTCCGCTGACAGAGAGCGAAAGCGAGCGCGGGATCGGCGTCGCGGAAAGCATCAGCACGTCGACGCCCGGCATCGACCTCTTCAGGTGGTCCTTGTGCATGACGCCGAAGCGGTGTTCCTCGTCTACGATTATAAGGCCAAGGTCCTTGAACCTGACGTCGTCCGTCAGTATCCGGTGAGTCCCGATAAGGATATCGACCTTGCCGTCGCCGAGGTCCTGCAATATCCGCCGCTGCTGCCCCACAGGCACGAAACGCGAGATCACTTCCACGCGTATCGGCGTGTTCGCGAAACGGGCGGTGAACGTCTCAAAGTGCTGCTGCGCGAGCAGCGTCGTCGGCGCCATGATCGCCGCCTGCTTTCCCGCGAAGACCGCCTTGCCCGCCGCGCGGATCGCGACCTCGGTCTTTCCGAAGCCGACGTCGCCCACAATGAGGCGGTCCATCGGCACGGGGCGCTCCATGTCGCGCTCCACGTCCTCGATCGCGCGGAGCTGGTCCGCGGTCTCTTTGTATGTGAAGCTCTCCTCCAGCTCGCGCATCATTTCGCGATTGTCGGGGAACGAAAAACCCTTGCTCACCTCGCGTTCGGCGTAGATCTTGATAAGCTCCGCGGCAGCCTGTTCCGCCATCAGCTTCGCCTTCGAGGCGGCCTTTTTCCAGTGCGAGCTCCTAAGATTGTCGGGCGTCGGTTCCTGCCCCGGAAGCGGAGACCACGGCGCTATCTTGTGGAACTGCATCACGGGTATGAGCAGGCGGCGCTCCTCGGCAAACTGCAGGATGAGATATTCCTGCTCGCCGTCGGCGGTCTTCACGCGCTCCGACCCCTGATAGAGGGCGACGCCATATTCGTCGTGGACGACCCACTGGCCGGGAATGAGGCCGGCGCCCCAGTCGCTGGGGGCCCTGTTCTCCACACGACGCCGCGCGACGGTGATGCCCGACAGTTCAAGATCGGTCATGACGGCGATTTTGGCGTCGCCGTCGATGAAGCCCTCGCTCAGTATGCCCTCGCGGGCCTCGAAGCCGTTGATCCGCCCCCATTGAAGGTTGCGTTCGGCCTCGGAGACGACCTTTATCCGAAAACCCTCTTTTATTAAAGAGAGGCAGTGCAATTCGACCTCTTTGAGTTTGCCGCGGAAGTTGGGGAACTGCATGACCGCCATACGCGCGGCGCAGTTTTTTACGTCCGGAAGGACGCGCAGCCTCTTATAGGCGGTGAAACCCGCGCAGAGCTTCTCCCAGGCTTCCCAGGGCACGCTCTCTTCGCGGTCGAGGCTCTTCCAGAGCCAGACGGCGTTCTCCGCCGTCGTATCGAGGCCGTGCGGGTCAAAGAAGAGTATCCGCATATCCTCGGGGAAATAGTTTTCCAGCGCGTTGTCGGATTTTGACACAAGGCTCTGCACGGAACTTTTGCGTATGGTGCGCAGGCTCTTCTGCGTCTCCGAAACAAAGAAGCGGATGCTCTCCACCTCGTCGTCGAAAAATTCCACGCGCACCGGATACATATCCGAGGGGCTGAAGATATCGACGATACTGCCGCGGACGGCGAACTGTCCGGGAGTCCAGACGAGGTCGCTGCGTTCATAGCCCTTCCGCGCGAGCCAGTCGATGAGGCGGCTGCGCCCGACCTCCTTGCCGCATTCAAGCTCAATATAGTCTCCTCCGGTCGAGAAGGGCGCCATCAGTGAGGCCGGCGTGACGGCGAGGACCCCGCCCTTATATTTGAAATTTTCCAGAATGTCGCCGCGCACGATACGCTGCGCCTCGCTCCTCGAATCGTCTTCGGCGAGGGTCATCTCGGGAAGGATCTTGACGCTGCCGAAGAGACCGAGCTCTTCGGCGTCCGCCGCGAAATCCCGCGCCTGGCGCGCGTCCGGCAGCAGCGCGAGCAAGGGTTGCTTTATCTCACGGCAGACCCAGGGGCGCATCGCCCCCTTCGAGGCGAGATGCACCCCCCTGTTGCGCAGCCACAGCTCTTCATCGAGCGCGGCGAGGGAGCTCCCCTGATAAAGGCCCTTATTCTCCCTCATTTAACCGGAAACCGTTCGCCTTCGACATCGCCCTGTCGACATCTCCCTTGAGCCAGAGCTCCAGCGCCTCCCAGGCGGCGTCCTCGATCTTGTGCCACTCCCTGCGCTGGTCCGGCGGTATCTTGCCCAGCACCCAGTCTTTAAGGTCCATTTTGCCGTCGGGCGAACCGATCCCGACGCGGAGGCGCGGCACGTCGAGAGTCCCGAGAGCGCCGATGATCGATTTCAGCCCGTTCTGCCCGCCGGCCGAGCCGCTCTTGCGCATACGGATGCGCCCGAAGGGCAGCGCGGCGTCGTCGGATATCACGAGGATGTCTTCGGGCTCAAGATTCTGATAACGCGCGGCCTCGCCGACGGAGAGGCCGCTTAAATTCATATAGGTGTGCGGTTCGAGAAAAGAGACGCGCTCTCCGCAGCAGACGACCGGCCCCCAATAGGCGCCGCGGAATTTTATCTGCGGCTCGCGCAGCCCCAGCCTCGCCACAAAGGAATCGACGATCGTCCATCCCGCGTTATGGCGGGTCCATACATATTCATATCCCGGATTTCCCAGGCCAACGATTAATTTCATGATCATTCATCCCATAAATAAAGTTAAAGACGCATAACAGATATTACGCGTCTTTAACGGCAAACTACAACGATATCCTCCGTCAGGAGCATAGGCGGAAAACGGCGGCACGGCGCGGCACAGGCCCTCGAAAGGCGATGTCAAACCGGCGCGCCGGACGCTTATATGATCCGCGGAGCTGTTATTCCTCTTCCTTGGCAGCCTTGCCCTTGGCAACGACTTCGACTTCCTTGCTCTCCTCTTCTCCCTCTTCCGTCTCGTCGTCCGATGAGCGGATGGCAGAAATATGAAGCACGAGTATCTCGGGGTCCGTCAGCACGGTGACGCCTTCGGGAACGTCGAGATCCTTCACGAAGACTTCGGAGCCCATCTCAAGATCCTTCGCGTCAACGACTATCTCTTCGGGAATATCGCTGGGCTGCACCTCGACGAGGATGAGGCGTGCGGCGTGAGTAAGAAGCCCGCCCTCTTTGACGCCCTTTGAGGCCTCGACGTTCGCGACGCGGACGGGGATCTCGACCTTTACCTTGTGGCCCTTGAGGACCTGATAGAGATCGATATGGCGGATCTGGCGCGTAAGCGGGTGGCGCTGCACGTCGCGGATAAGCGCGGAGGCCGTCGTACCGTCGTCGATCGTGAGTTCGATGAGCGTCGTCTCTCTATGTCCGCCGTTCGCCACCGGCGCGATCGTCTTCGCGGCGACGGTCCCGGCGAGGCCGCTCTTATAGTCGGGGCCGTAGAGTACCACGGGGATGAGGTTCTTTGAACGGATCTTGCGGCAGACGCCCGTTCCGGTGACCTCTCTCTTCGTGAAGTCAAGTTTTACTGTCTGATTCTTAGCCATTGGTGTTTCCTCCTCAGTATTTTTTACACTTCTGTTTTTCTAAAATCATCTCTCTATCCGCGCTTAACGGAAGAGAATGCTTACCGAATGCTCCGAATGGATCCTTCTCAGCGCCTCGGCAAAAAGGGGCGCTATCGAAAGCACCTTGATCTTTTCGATCCTCTTCGCCTCCTTGAGCGGGATAGTATCGGTCAGGACCATCTCCTCGATGACGGACCCCCTGAGCCTGTCGATCGCCGGCCCGGAAAGGACTCCGTGGGTGGCGCAGGCGTAGACCGCCTTGGCTCCGCGCTCCTTGAGCGCCTCGGCCGCCTTCACGATCGTGCCGGCGGTGTCAACGATATCGTCTACGAGGATGCAGGTCTTGCCGTCTATATTGCCGATGATCTCCATCACCTCGCACTGATTCGCGACCTCATGCGAGCGGCGTTTGTCGACGATCGCGAGATCGGCGTTGTTGATCTGCTCCGCGAACTTCCTCGCGCGCACGACGCCGCCGATATCCGGGGATACGACGGTCACGAGGTCCTGTTCGATCTCCTTCGCAAGGATGCGGTGGAAATATGAAGCAAGGAGGGGAATGCCTGTCAGATGATCGACGGGAATATCGAAAAATCCCTGTATCTGACCCGCGTGGAGGTCGGCCGCTATCACACGGTCGGCGCCGGCTTTTTCAAGCAGGTTGGCGATCAGCTTCGCCGTGATCGGTTCGCGGGAGCGGGTCTTTCTGTCCTGGCGCGCGTAGCCGAAATAGGGCATGACAAGGTTGACATGATAGGCAGAGGCCCTTTTGAGCGCGTCAACGATGATAAGCAGCTCGATAAGGTGTTCGTTCGCCGGCTCGCAGGTCGGCTGGACCACATAAACGTCTGCGCCGCGGACGCTCTCCTCGATGGAGACTCCGATCTCACCGTCGGAAAACCTGAATAACTTTGATGCGGAAAGAGGTACCCCTAGATTCATGCAGATATCTTTCGCGAACTGTTCATTCGCGCAGCCTGAAAATATCTTTACCTCTCTTAATCCTGCGGACATTTTATTCTCCTCCTTAATATAATCCCCTGATATTTATCTTACGGTTCACTCTTTACTTTTACCGCGCCGCCTGCGGCTCCAGCCTTCGATATTAGACTGCCGCGCGCGGCCTACGCCGAGCGCGCCGTCCGGTATGTCGCTGGTGATGACGGAGCCGGCCCCCGTGGAGACGTCGTCTCCGAGTGTGACGGGGGCGACGAGCATCGTATCGCTGCCGATCAGGCAATCCCTGCCTATCTTCGTCGGATTCTTCTTTTCCCCGTCATAGTTGCAGGTTATCGTTCCCGCGCCGATATTCGTATTCTCGCCGATCTCGGTGTCGCCGATATATGAGAGATGCGGCACCTTTGCTCCGACGCCTATCCGGCTCTTCTTTATCTCAACAAAACGGCCCATGTGGGCGTTCTCAAGAAGCTCGCCATGTTCGCGCATGAAGGAAAAAGGTCCGGCCGAGGCGCGCGGGCCGACGGTCGAATCATTGAGACGGACCGAACCCTTGATATTCGCCTTGGCGCGCACCACCGAATCGCGGAGCACGCAGAAACTGCCGATAAAGGCCTCGTCCTCGATGACCGTCTCGCCCCACAGTTGAACGGAGGGGTGGATGACGACGTCGCGTCCGATCTTTACCTTCGGGCCTATCCACAGGCTCGAGGGGTCCATACACTGCAGTCCGGCGTTTATCATGAAATCGCCTACGATGCGGTCGCGCATTATCCGCGCCGCCGCCGCAAGCTGCGTCTGGTCGTTGATTCCCAAGAACTCCTCGGCATAGTCGGCCTTAACGGCCTCCACCCTGCCGCCGCGTGATCCGATCAGCGAGAGCGCGTCGGGCAGATAATATTCGCCCTGCGCGTTGGCGCATGATATCTCGTCTATCACATCGGCAAGCGCCGCCGTGTCGAAGATATACATGCCGCTGTTGACCTCTTTTACGGCGCGTTCCTCCTCCGTGGCGTCCTTGTGCTCCACCACGCGGACCCGTCCGCCCTCGCGTATTACCCGCCCGTATCCGGCGGGGTCCTCAAGGTCGAAGCTCAAAAAGCTGCAGGCGTTGCCGCCCTCCGCGTGACGTCCGGCAAAAAACGAGAGCGTCTCCGCCTTTATCAGCGGCGCGTCTCCCGCGAGAACCATCACATTATCAAAATTCCGCCACCAGCCCTGGGCAAGCTTCGCCGCGTGGCCGGTGCCCTTCTGTTCACGCTGCCATATTATCTCCGCGCCGGGAAAATTATCCCGCGTCCACCTCTCCACCGCCGCGCCCTCAAAACCGACCATAACGGCGATATCCTCAAAGCCGGCGCTCTCCGCCGATCTCAGAGGATAATAGAGGATTGGTTCTTCAAGCATCAGATGTAGGACTTTGGGAGTTTTACTGCGCATCCGCGTGCCTTTTCCCGCAGCCAAGAGCAGAACCCCAAACGGTTTTTTTGGCTGATTCACTTTTCCGGCTCCCTTCAAAAACACGTTTTTAATGATATGACCAGCATTTTTACATAACATGGCTGGGGTGGATGGACTCGAACCATCGATGTCGGAGTCAAAGTCCGATGCCTTAGGCCGCTTGGCTACACCCCATTATGTGCAACGGACATTATAACGTTAAATTACGCAAATCCGCAAGCCTAAAAAGCATTTTTTGTTTTACGGTACACAAATCGAAAGATATGATTTATAATAATTGAAATGATTCAAGAATACCAGTTTTGGAGGAATGGATAAATGTGGACCGTAGACGATGGGATAGCAGTCCTTAGAGAGAGAGGCGCGAAGATAACGGCTCAGCGCATCGCTATATTACAGCAGTTGGAGGGGCGCACAGACCATCCATCGGCAGACACGCTCTACCGCGAGCTCTCCGCCGAATATTCAACGATGTCCGTCGCCACCCTTTACAGCACCGCGCAGCTGCTGGCGGACGCCGGGCTCATCAAGATCCTCAGCATCGACGACAAAAGAGTCTATTTCGACCCCACCACCACCACGCACGGGCACTTCCTCTGCCGCAAGTGCGGCAAACTCTTCGACATCCCGGTGGACGAAAACGAAATATTCAAATCCGCGACGTCCGTACGCGACAACATCGCGCAGATCGAGCGCATGGAGATATTCTTTTACGGCCTCTGCTCCGACTGCCTTAAAATATAGCGCCGTTCGATGGGTACTATAGTATCCTTCTGCGCGGGCGTCTTTCTGCTCTACTGGCCCTACGTTTGGTGCTGGTACGGGAAAAAGGACCCGGACGACTACGGCCTGCGCTGGGACTTCAACATCAAAGACTTCATGCAGACGCTTGCGGTGTCTGCATTTATATTGCTGATCCTCACGGTTGTCGCGATGAACTGGCCGTGGGAGACGCTGCCGCGAAAGCGCGGCCTTTGGGAGGCATTGAGCCTCGGGGGCTCCGGCCTCGCCGCCGCCATTATAGAAGAAACATTTTTTCGCGGCTGGCTTCAGCCGATGCTGGAACGGCGCTTCCCCCCCTTCGCGGCGATCGTGCTGACCAACCTTGTCTTCGCGCCGATACATCTGATAGTCGCGCCATACTGGATATCGCTCTGCACCTTCTTTCCCGGGCTTATCATGGGCTGGCTCAAATACCGCTACAAAAACCTCTTCCCCCCCGCGCTCTTCCACTTCATCGGCAACATCTGGTCGATCTGGTTCTTCCCCCTGCCGGTAAAATTTTAACGGCAGCAGGGCAAACTTATATAGGGAATGATAAACAGGGGTTTAGCTTGTCATGCCGGCACTGGTACTCCGCCGCCCCGGGCTTTATCTTGTCATGCCGTGCTTGACCCGGCATCCAGTGACTTGGGTTTGTTCCGCCGCCGCTTGCAGAGCCAAAACCAACGACTCTGGGCTCCGGCTCGGAGGCCGGAGCGACGGAAGGGCGCTAAATCGCTGCTTACCATTTACTTCCAATCGCGTAAATCGGCATTGATGCTCCTGCCCTGTTATCCGGCGGCTATCTCTTGCTATCGCCGCTCTTTAATGATATACCTGTACATGATAAATAACTATGCGAGGTGAGCGTAATGCAGTATAAAAAGATGATCGCCGCGGCGCTGCTCTGCGCCGCGCTGGCCGCCGTTTCGCTGCGGGCGGAAGCCGCAGAGAAAAAACTCTTCGAGATAAAGATACCGATGGAAAAGGGCGCGGCGGTAACGGTGACGACCGCGGACGGAAGCACACGCGAGGTGGGTACAGTGAAGGCCCTGCCGACTAAGACGCGCTGGCCGAGCTACACGGCGAGCGCGTGGAGCGCGCCGGGAACGGTCTGCGCCTCGGCGGTGAACGCGATACACATGCTCGTCTCCGTTGAGAAAGACAAGGGGCGCACGATGAGCGTCATCCCGCAGGAGACGATCGCCCCCGCCGCCGGCCCCGGAGCCTCCGTCGTCATCTCCGCGAAGGCGGGCGAAAGCCTCTTCGGAGCCTGGGCCCCGCCCGTCGGCTCCGCCGTCTTCGTGCGCAGGCCGGACATGAGCGAAGCGCCGCTCTCCCCCGCCAACCTGCCTAAAGCTAAGGACACGCTCGTCATCGTGGCAAACGAAGACGACGCCATGCCCTATATGGTAAACATCGAAAACCGCCCCGGCGGCCGCGTCATCGCCTGGAAACGCGGCGGCTATGAGCTGCTCGGCCGCGTCATCAGGCCGCTCGGCGGCACGGGACGCTTCGAGGGAACGCTCTTCCAGCGCACGGGCGCGATCCGCGCCAACCACAGCGGCGTCATCGACGTTTCCACCACGCCGCGCGGAGTCACCGGCGGCTTTCAGATAATCCCCTGGGACCACGCGCTCAAGTCAAAAGAGATGCAGAACGTCTGGAACATGACGCAGTGGCTCGTCGTCGGCCCCGCCGACGGCAGATCGATGATGGGCGGCCCGCCGCCGCTCTTCAAAAAGGGCCTCGTCTCCGGCCCCGCGGCGGGCGAAGAACTTTGGGACCTCTGGTCCACCTACGGCAGAAAATCGCTCGTCCTCGCTCGCTACGACAACGGCAAGTGGGAGCGGCTGCGCGAATCGGCGGGCCGCCAGGACCATTCACTCAAGGGAATAACCGAACTGCGCATATACTATCCCTTCACGGAAGAGATGCAGAAGGACAGATAAAGTTAGGGAACCGCTGATTATATGCACCATCTGGTGTAACTGCCGGCTTCGATGACGGGGATCACAGATCCCCTATTCCGCGCGGCGGCGCGCGTTCAGCGCCGCCGCGCCTTTGCCGGTCAAACGATACCGCTGCAGTTTGCTCTTCGGTCTCTCCGGTACTGTCATTTCGATAAGCCCCGAATCTATGAGAGGCTCGATATTGCGTTTGAAAGCTCTGGAATCGCCGCTCTTTCCTATCGCCGAAAAAATTTCCCTGCGCGGCAGCTCTCCGCCTTCAAGCGCTTTCAGCACGGCAATCGCCGTGCCGGAGAGCTCGACTTGGTGCTTGTCTTGGTGCTCAACTTGGTGCTTTTCCTGAAGCGCAATGATGTCAAAAATCGCTGAAAGCGTAAATTCGATAAAAACGCCTGAATCGCCTGATACATTTTCCGCCGTCCGCGTAAATATTTCCTTCTTATATTATATACTCGTCCGCTTTGTTCAAAAAGTATAACCTGCCGTATGCGGGATTACAAGGACGTCTTCCCTCGCCGTGAGGATACGCCCTCCGGGGCGGCGGCCGATCCCCGGCGACGGCGGCTTTTACCGTTCGTGCCGAATGAGCTACCTTTCATACCGGATTTTTTATTTTCAACGGAATTCCCTTCATAATAACTAATAATAATTTGTCGAAGATATCTATGTCACACATACGCATAATCATTTAAGGAGGATGAAAAATGTTTAAACTGAGGGAACTTATCCATTCGCGCAGGCCGGCGGCCGCGGCGGCGCTGCTGCTCTTCACGGCGCTTCTCTTCTACGCGGGGGCGCGCATGCTCCCGGCGATCGCGGACGAGACTTCGTGGGAAGACAGCAAGTTCGGCCCGCTCGACGGCATGGAGGAGAGCGTATATTCACAGACGGCGGCTGCCTATCAGGACAGCTTTTTGAGCGTCGCGAAAAAGCAGCAGGCCATACTGGGGCACAGAGAATATACAATTTACCAAACTTACGAAGCAAGCAAAGCCACACGCGCCTTTAGGATGCTACCTATAGAGCCGGACGATTTTACAGGGGACGGCGCGCTTACGGTCGTTGAGGGTGACGCATCACAGGAGATATATCGTACCGACCCTCTTGACGGTCTGGGTACGGACGCCAGTCAGAACTACGCAGGAATAATGAGGTGCGCGGCTGCCGGTATAAGGCCGGTAAGCATCACGATCGAGACATACAATAATGTTAAGCAAAGCTATGTGGTGCCGTCGGATATATATATATGGAAATAGCTGCATGTTATTGGGCTAAGAGTGGTATCGATAAGCAGCATTATCTCAAATATTCCTATCTTGACGAAGATAAGCAGCAAATAAATAAGACCCTTAAAATTATGAATGACGCTGTCCAAAGCTGGATAACGGGGGATAATACTGGCGTTGGCTACACTGTATATGGCCGTTCGCTCGACTGTGTCGCGGCGGATCTTAACGGCGACGGATACAGCGAGCTGGTCGTTGCATACTTGACACGGGAATCTTCCGACGATTCTTCAACTCTTCGTGTATATGCTGAAATGTATGACGGGAAAGAGCTTTTTGACGCCGCCGACGGCAGCACCGTCGCTTACAAATCACGCGCCGAGATAGCGAAGTTCGACCTTGGTGAAAGCGACCGATATTTCCGTTCGCCGTGCCAGGTGAGGATAGCAAAAGGGGATTTTGACGGCGACGGCATTATGGAATTCCCCATCGCTTTCACAAGCAGAGTATCATTCCAGCTCTCTCTTGCTAAGTACGACAGAGACAGCAACACTATTTCAGAGCACATCTCAAATATACAGTTTGACGACCTGTACCAGCATGACAACACTCCCGACCAATACACCACGGAGGGAATGGACGTTACAGTCGGCGATTTTGACGGCAACGGCTCTGATGAAATAATGGTCGTCTACGGAACCTATTCCGGCGAGGTCAAAGAGGGTAAAAGCACGAACAGAATCGCCTTTGCCTGCTATAAGCCCGACATTGCCAACCGCTCCTTCACAAAGTATTTCGTCGCCAAGGACGAGAGCGTGAACCTCTGGTGCGGAGAGAATCTAGTCGCACAAATATGGGCGGAGGCGGCAGACTTCGACGGCGACGGCAAGGACGAGCTTGTCTATATTCACCCGGGCTGGGTAGACGATGGGGAGCACTACGGCTCTTATGTGAGCGTCAGGGAGTGGGCAAACCTTGACGGCGCGGGAACCCTGCTCTGCAACCAAAGCACCTATGATATGTTCGGCTGGTATTTTTTGGACTGGGGTAAACAATATGACGATGGTGACTGGTATGAAAATGCGGATTACGCCGGTTCGCATGGGATGACCGTTGGCAACTTCAAGTGTACGAATGACAATAATATCAAGCAAATAGCCATCGCAAGCTACGGCAACGACAACAAGATAGATTATGCCGTCATCGAGGCTGTGAATGACGGAGGCAGCTGGTCGTTTAAAACGCATGGCTATCAGTCGGTACTCGCGCAGTATTTTGTTTCGCGTGAGTGGGCGTCCGACTTGGGGGGGACGTACACTTCTTATGGAACGCCCTCTATCTGCCTGACCGCCGTCGACTATGACCACCAGACGATGCTGCTGGGCGAGCCGAGCATCTACACGATGACGGCCAAAATTCAGCCGACGTTCGAGCTGCAGATGGCGCCGCGCCACTACGACGTGGTGAACGGCGCGAGCATCGACGTATTCACAAAGCAGGTCTCCATGCCGATGTACGGCGTCTACAAGACGCAGGCCGACTGCACGGAGAACGACGAAGTCTCGTCGACCGAGACGAAGTCCTCCGAGACGACGATGGGCGTCTCCGTCAAGGCCTCCGCTAAAGCCGGCAAGGAGGGCGGCAAAGTCAGCGGGTCGGCTTCCGCCGGGTACAGCTATACAAACACTCAAAAAGAGAGCAACACGCAGACCAACAAATACACCGCCACATCAAGCGTCAGCGCGGCGGGAATGTATGACGACTTCGTCTCTTACCAGACGGAGGAGATCGACGTATACCGCTATCCGGTCATCTATCCGCTGGACGACGACTACGGGCGCGACGGACCATACGCGGCAAGCGACGACGTATTCGGCACGGACGGCGATATGACGGTCTACCCGTCGCAGCGTTACCTCCAGATACAGGTGCCGCAGCAGCCGGAGCAGTACGCCGTCAGCGGCCTCAACGCCGAGTGGTACGACCCCGTTCATCAGCCGTACAACCTCTTCACGTATCCACGCGAGCTCAAAGAGGTCAAGAACTACTCAAGCTGTGTCGGCGAGACGACGAAAACGAACGTAGTAATCGGCGAGGCTAACAGCTCGAGCGTCTCCGTCAAGCTGTCTGAAATGACGGGCGAGACGGACACGTCGTCCACGACGAACAAGAACTCCTTCAACGCGGAGCTCGGCGTCGGCATCGGACAGTCCAACGCCGCTGGAAAGACACCGGTCAGCGTTTCGGCCAGTTTCAGTTACGACGAGACGAACAGCGAGTCCAGCTCGTCGAGCAGCAACCTCACGAACACTGCGGCATATACTCTGAGCTGGCCCGGACAGAAGGGATACGACGGCGTCTACACGCAGGACGAGATGGACAAGGCATCCTTTGGGGCCGCGCTTGCGATGCTGGTCGAAAACACCGGCAACTTCGTGATGGCGCAGATGATAACGGACATAAAGAAGACCTCATCCTCAAGCGTCTGGTATCAGAACGGAAATTACAACGCAAATCCCGACCCCGCGCTCAACCTGCCGCACAGGCTCAACTCGAGCACTTACACGTATAGGACGGCCACCGCGGACGACGACACGCCGAGGATAATGCGCGGCGTTACTATATACAACGGACAGGAGAGCGCCGGAACCACGCTTTCCAGCAGCAATACGAGCTACCGCGCGCTGATGGCCGACGACGATTACACCGTCAAGGTGCGCGTCTACAACTGCAGCTACGTCGATACGACGGACGTGAAGGCCGAGCTCTACTGGACGAACGAATGGAAGGACGAGAGCGAACTGACGGAGGCCGACAAAGTTGGCACGAGCGGCCTCTACGCGATCAAGGGCTGGCAGTCGACGGGCGATTCGAACATCAAGGAGATCGCTGTCGAGTGGAGCGCGAGCAAAAAGCTCAGCGAAGCCAAGGCCGCGACGGACGGGATGCTCACCGGCTACCTGTACGTGAAGGTCGTCCCCAACGGAGACGAGATCCACAGCGACAACAACTGGGGCTACGTGCGCATGGCGCTGCTCGACCCCGACGTGTACGAGGGAACGGACGCGTCGTCGGTCTCTTCGGCGAAGCTCGCGGCGTCAAAGTCGTCGTCAGCCTCCGCCCAGCCGCCGGTAACGGCTGAGTTCGTCAAAAAGTCCGCCGAGATAATCACGGAGAACGGGCAAAAATACATTCAGGCAAAAGTTCACCTCACAAGCAGCGTCGCGCTTCCCGACGTCAAACTGCTCGTGATAAGCCATCAGAAAAACGGCGAAAACATCATCGTGGCGGGCCGCGCGCTCGGCGGCATCCACACCGGCGAGAGCAACGTCGTAACGGTCAAGGCCCCGTTCGTCGAAGAGATCGCGAAGAACAGCACGGGCGTATCCGTCAAAGTACTCTCCCCGTGGCTCAAGCCGGACAGGCCGAAAAAGGGCGGCGACAGCGGCGGTTCCTCCGGCGGCTGCTCCGCCGGCATAACGGGCTTCGCGGCTCTCTTCGCGCTCGCGCTGCTGCCGCTTGCGGGCGGAAGAAGAAAGAAGTAAGACCATTAAAGCCCGCGTCATTCCCGAATGGTTAAGGGCCTCGTCATTCCCGATAAGTGAGATAGGAAATCTTTGATTTCCGTTATCGAACTTAGTATGTTCATCAATGCTCCTGTCGGGAATCCAGCGGCGTCAAATGGGGTTAACACGAGAAACCAACGCCGCTGGACCCCGCACAGAAGATCTGCGGGGAGACGATTAAAGCCCTCCCGTCATTCCCGAATGGTTAGGAACCTCGTCATTCCCGAATGCTCCTGTCGGGAATCCAGCGGCGTTGAATGGGTTTAACACGGGAAACTCGACGCCGCTGGACCCCGCATAGAAGATCTGCGGGGCGACGATTAAAGCTCTCCCGCCATTCCCGAATGGTTAAGAGCCCCGTCATTCCCAAATGGTTAGGAACTCCGTCATTCCCGAATGCTCCTGTCGGGAATCCAGCGGCTTTGAATTTATTTTCGCCGCAGCCGGCTCTGCGGCATAGAGAGCGCGGCCGCGCCTTCTCCGTTTTGCATTAGTCGTCGCAGTAAATGTCATACGCTCACGTTAGTCACTGTAAAAAATGTCATACGCTCACATTTTTCGTTGTAAAAATGTGGGCGACATTGTATGATATACCGGCGAGGTGATGGACATGTACAGGACGGCAATAGAGGAATTGCGCAAGTGGAAAGACAAAAAGGCAAAGAAACCTTTGATAATACGCGGCGCGCGACAGGTCGGCAAGACGTGGCTGATGAAGGAATTTGGAAGGACGGATTACGACAGGGCCGTCTATGTCAATTTTGATAATAACCGGCCGATGAAGGCGCTCTTTTCCGCAGACATGGACGTGCGGAGAATAACAGCCGGGCTGGAGCTTTACACGAACCAGAAAATCGACCCGGCGAACACGCTGCTGATCTTCGACGAAGTGCAGGAAGTCCCTCAGGCGTTGTCGTCGCTTAAATATTTTAACGAACTTGCGCCTGAATATCAGATAATATGCGCGGGGTCGCTGCTTGGCACGGCGCTCCACCACGGCACTTCTTTCCCTGTTGGAAAGGTGGAGTTTCTTGATTTATATCCGCTCTCCTTCTCAGAGTTTATGCTGGCGATGAAAAAAGAAAAATTTGCGGTGCTCCTGCACGAGTACGATTTTGCCATGGTTACGGCGTTCAAACACGAGTATATTGAGCTGCTGAAAAAATATTACTTCATCGGCGGAATGCCGGAAGCCGTTATGAGCTTCATCGAAGACGAGTCATACGGCGGCGTGCGCGAGATACAGCGCCGCATCCTCGACGCGTATGAGCAGGACTTTTCCAAACACGCTCCGAACGAAGTCGTGCCGAAGATAAGAATGTTATGGAACAGCATTCCCTCCCAACTTGCCAAAGAGAACAAAAAATTTATATACGGGGCGGTAAAAGAGGGGGCACGGGCAAGGGAATACGAATTGGCGCTGCTCTGGCTCTCGGACTGCGGCCTTGTCCACAAGGTCAACCGCGCCGCCGCGCCAAAGCTTCCTTTGAAAGCATACGAGGATCTTAAGGCGTTCAAGCTGTTTATTGTGGACGTCGGGCTTCTTGCCTGCATGACCGGGCTGGACAAAAAGATACTCATGGAGGGAAACGACCTCTTCAAAGAATTCAAGGGGGCGCTGACGGAACAGTATGTGCTTCAACAGATGAAGACCGTGAAGGGCATAAACGTCTACTACTGGACGAACGACAGGGGCGGCGCCGAGATCGATTTCCTGATAGACAACGGTTCCAATGTGATTCCCGTCGAGGTCAAAGCCGAGACCAACCTGCAAGCTAAGAGTCTGAAGACGTTTTATGAAAAATTCAAGCCCGAGACCTCCGTCAGGATTTCAATGTCAGATTATAAGGACGAAGGCTGGCTGAAGAATCTGCCACTGTACGCGGCGGACAATATCAGCCGATATGCAGACCTCGCCTGACGGCCTGATAATAAAGCCCTCCCGTCATTCCCGAATGCCTCTGTCGGGAATCCAGCGGCTTTGAATGGGCTTGACACGGGGAAACCGACGCCGCTGGACCCCGCACAGAAGATTTGCGGGGAGACGATTAAAGCCCTCCCGTCATTCCCGATAAGTGAGATAGGAAATCTTTGATTTCCGTTATCGAACTTAGTATGTTCATCAATGCTCCTGTCGGGAATCCAGCGGCGTTGGTTTGTCATTCCAGAACGCTCCTGTCGGGAATCCAGTGACGTTGGTTTGTCATTCCCGAACGCTCCTATCGGGAATCCAGCGGCTTCAAGGGGTTCAACACGGGAAAACCAAAAGCCGCCGGTCCCCGCACAGAGGATTTGCGGGGAGACGATTAAAGAGCCCCGTCATCCCCCGGCTATGGTCAGTGTGTTTGCTTTAATCCCAAACTTTTCTATCTTCTAGGTACTAGAGGAAGTTACCAGGAGCTTCTTGGTTTAGACCTTTAATCCCAGAAGCTCCAGAACCTTTGCGGTCTTCTTGGTAATAATGGTCGTTTTCCACTCCTTGCCCTGAAGCTGCTTACGGATTCCGGAGAGATAAAAGATACAGTCGCGAATCGAAAACTTTTGCAGCATCTCCGCCCCCTTCATTCTTGAATAAAGCCTGTAAATTATCATCAGAGAAATATGGTTGATAAAAGCCCATGCCTCAAACGAAACATCCTTCTGCATATAGCTTACATCGGCCTCAAGCGTATTCTTCAATACGTCAAACGATTCTTCAATCGCAGCCCGCTTCTTATAAAACTCATAGACATTCCTGCCGTCCGCTTCAATATTAGTGCGTATCAGCAATACCCCCATCTTTCCAGCCCTTTCAAAAAGCCCCTCTTCGGTATAACCATCCACATGCGACGCGATCCTGCTCATGTAATCACGTTGCTCCCGAAGCTCAAGGTCCTTGTCGAGATAAGTAACCACCTTGCCCGCCGCATTGCCGTCCGCGTCCTTTATTATCTCCTCGAAAAACCAGACAGGGCGGTCGTTAAACAGAAAAGTCCCCTTATAATCCCTGGTGCCTATCCTATCCTTATTGAAATACCTGCTGTTCCTGCGAAGAGGCACTATATACTTCAGACCGCACGAATCCATCATCTTGAAATTATAATCAGAACCAAAACCCTTATCTGCAATCACCACCATATCCTTCACACCAGATTCAGCCGCTGCCTCGCGAAAAGAGCTGACATCGCAGATATTTCCGGCAAACGTCCGATAATAGACGGGAGCCGCCTCAGGCTTGAGAGAAAAGGCATACATAAGATTGATCTGAGGGGAATAATCAGGCGTATGACAATACCCCTGCTTAGCGTTCAGCATATTATCAGAATGGGAAGGAATGCGAGTGCCGTCGAAAAGGATATACTCCGTGCCGGAAACAAAACCCTTCATAAAATCGACCATCGCGGGACGTCTGTCGCCAAGCGCCGCAAGAAAACCGGACATAGCTTTTGAAGAAAGATCCAGCCCCGGCAGTTCCACAGAAAGAAAAGAGCGCACATAACCTTCATGGAGGCGCTTGAACGGCTCCATAGAAACGATCCTCAGCAGCGCTAAAACGTAGATATACCTCCAGCACTCAGGAAAACGCTTCTGAAGTTCAGTGCGGATATCGCCGGACATATCAAACAGCAGCTTAGACGCGCCGTACTCCACGTCGGGTTTAGGCTCTGCGCTCACTAAACAGCTATTTTTAGGAATCAAGCCGTTCTCAGTGATACGTCCAAGATAAGCGCCGGAGATTTTTTTGGCGCGTTTCTTTTCTTTATCGTAAACAGTAGTGCGTTCGTAAAGATAAAACCTACCGTTTTGTTCCTTGATCTCTTTTCCCGGACCTTTGTAAGCTGCGACCCAATCAGGCATAGACATGTCAAGACCTCCAAGATGTATATAGTACCCAGTAAGTACTATGATTATAATACAAAAAGAGATATTCTGCAATAGCAAACAGTAAATAAATACGTTGCTATTGCAGAATATCTTTTATATGTGTGAGAAAGTTACGCTCGGATGGTCCCTAGACTATGGAAAAGTTTGAGTTTAATTTAATTTTTACTTCGCTTTGTAGCTCCGGCGACATTTTATCTCATCAGCAGGCCGCTTTCACGCACAGCCGCGAGGACTATTTCACGCAGCTCCGGGTCTTCGAGCGCTTTGACGACCGTCGCTTTGATCCAGCCCTCTTTGACGCCGCAGTCCAGCCGTTTTCCGCTGTAGAGCGCGGCGTAGACCGGCTCCTCGTTCAGCAGCGAGGAGATGGCGTCGGTGAGCTGGTATTCGCCGCCCGCGCCGCGTTTGAGCTCGCGCAGATGGCGGAAGATGTTCGGCGAGAGCAGGTAGCGGCCCATGATCGCGAGGTTCGAGGGCGCGTCCCCGCGTTCCGGCTTTTCGACCAGCCCCCTCACCCTGTATATCCCGGGCTCGACCTCTTCGGCGTCGACGATGCCGTAGCGCGAGACCTCGCTCTCCGCGACCTGCTCCACGCAGAGCACGGAGGAATTATATTTTTTTCTCACGGCCTCAAGCTGCGAAAGGACCGGCGGTTCGGCGATCATCACATCGTCGGGCAGCAGCAGGCCGAAATATTCGTCTTTGCAAAATTCCTCGGCGCAGAGTACGGCATGTCCGAGGCCGAGCGGTTTTTCCTGGAACGCGTAGTAGAAATCGGCGAGGCTGTGGATATTTTCCACGACGGCGGCAAGTTCTTCTTTGCCGCGCTCGCGCAGCAGCGAGACGAGCTCGTCAGAGGGCTCAAAGTAGCGGCGGATGCTCTCTTTGCCCTGCCCGGTGACAAAGACGACCTCCGTACAGCCGGAGGTTACGGCCTCGTCGACGCCGTGATGGATGAGCGGCCGGTCGACGAGCGGCATCATCTCCTTCGGGATGTCCTTCGTCGCTGGGAGGAAGCGCGTGCCGAGTCCCGCAACGGGGAAAACCGCCTTTTTTACCGGGTGATATGCCTTATCAGCCATGGTTCTCCACCGCCTTTTTTATCGCCGCCTCCATGATGTCGGCGGCCTGATTCATCAGTCCGGCGTCGCGCGATTCAGCGAATATCCTGATAAGAGGCTCCGTTCCCGAGGGACGCAGCAGCATCCGCCCCCTGCCTTTCAGCAGCCGCTCCGCCTCTTCGGCGGCCGCGCCGACAAGCGGGCTGGTCATTATCCTGTCTTTGTCGTCGACCCTCATGTTGCGCAGCACCTGCGGATAACGCTCGAAACGGTCGGCCAGCGTCGATATATCCTCTCCAAGCTCGGCGACCGCTTTAAGGAAGAGAATGCCGGCGCAGAGGCCGTCGCCCGTGTTGGCGTATTCAAGGGCGATGATGTGGCCGGACTGCTCGCCGCCGATGCGCGCGCCCTCGCGCCGCATGGTATCGAGCACGTAGCGGTCACCGACGGGACAGCGAAAGACCTTTATCCCATCTTCCGCGAGGAGGTCTTCCAGCACCATGTTGGACATCACGGTCGCCGTGACGCCCGCGCCGAGCACGCCGCGTTTCGCGAACCAGCGTCCGATGACCCAGAGCATGATGTCTCCGTCGAGCGTGCGCCCGCGGCTGTCGCAGAGCAGCACGCGGTCCGTGTCTCCGTCATAGGCGATGCCGAGCGCGGCTCCCCCTCTGACAACCTCGGAGGCGAGCGTCCCGATGTGGGTGACACCGACGTTTTTGTTGATGTTGAGGCCGTCGGGACGGTTGGCCATAAAGGTCACGCCTCCGCGCCATTGCGCGAAGAGCGGCTCGACGAAGTCCGAGGCCGCGCCGTTAGCCGCGTCTATGACTATCGGGTAGGAAGTGTCCTCGATCTCGCCGACGACCTGCCGCAGCCGGTCCGCGTATTGGGCCCGGTAGGCGGAGCCGTCGCTGACGCCGCCGATCGCTTCTGGCGCCGCAAAGCGGCCGCCGTCCTCATTGAGGAATATCGCCTCTATGTCGGCCTCGTCGTCGTCGGTGAGTTTAAAGCCGTCTTTGTCAAGGAATTTTATCCCGTTGTATTCCGCCGGGTTGTGCGAGGCGCTTATCACCGCGCCGCCGTCAAATTTGTTGCGCGAGGCGACGCTGCTGACTCCGGGCGTCGGTATTACGCCAAGGTCGACGGCGCTGCCGCCCGCCGAGGCGATCCCCGACATGAGGGCCGACTGGAGCATCTCGCCGGAACGGCGCGTGTCGCGTCCCACCGCTATAACGGGACGTCCCGTGCCGCGCCCGCGCAAAAAGAGCGCGTAGGCGGCTCCGAGCTTCATCGCCGATTCAGGCCTCATCATACCGCTGTTCGCGATGTCGCGCACGCCGTCCGTTCCGAAAAATCGTCTCTTTTTCTCCTCTGCCATTTCGTATGTAACCCCTCTCAGAAAGTTATACGTAAATCCACGCAAGATAAAAATTAATCGTCGACAGCAGTCACCAGCACCTGTTCCGGCTCTATCTGGACCACCTGGAATTCTTTTTTGAGGTTCTTTACCAGCACCGGCAGCTCCATCTGCTTCGTTACGATATTGGAAACGTCGATGTAAAGCTCGCAGGGGGCGGAAGACGATCCGCCCAGCGAGTCGATGGCAAGCTGCGGCCCCTCTATCGTGATGCTGACACCGTGCGGCGAGACCTTCCACTCTTTGCCGGGCTCGGCTCCTTCGACGATGAGCGGCACGTTCGTAAAGGTCTTCGCGCTCATCTTCTTCGACAGCCGGATCTCGACCCTGGCGCGGTCTGTCCCGGTTATCTCTACGTCGGGGTCTATCTCCGCCGGCTGCATCGGTATCATGAGCTGGATGTTCTGGTCCAGGCCCGATATATCGACCGGCGGCAGCACGAGCGACTGCATTTTCTTGACCGCCGTGCTTCTGCCGCGGATGGAGACGCTGTCGGGGATCACCTTTATCGACTCCACCTGCAGTCCCTCCTGCGGCTGCCCTACCACGGAGACCTTGACGGGAATCCTTTCGCCCACGATCTCGTTTTCAAAGGCGATGGCGGCGTTCGTCTCCGTCGGAGAGACGGATAGCCTGCTGTTTTGAGACGGACCCGCAAGCTGTGTTTCGGCAGCCGTCCTGATGATGACCTGCGCCTTCATTTTGCCGTCGGCGTCGAGCTTGTCGAGCTGCACCGCCGCCTCAAGTCCCTGCACGGCCAGCACGTCGTTTTCCGGGCCGCTGATGACGGCGCTGTCTGGGTCGAGCTTTACCGAGCTTACGACCATCCCCTCCGGGGCCGTGCCCTCCGTCTTGGGAGTGATCGTAAGCGTGCGTTCGACATGACGGTATATTTCCACTTCGGCGACCGACGGCTGCCAGCTGCGGATGCGCGCGAACGACGGCGCTTCGAGCCTGATCGGCAGGTTGTATTTCCCGGGCTGCAGATTGGCGAGATCGACTTCGGCAACGATGTCCGAAGGCAGCACGCTTGAGAGCATGTTTATCTTGCCGACGAGCTTAAGCTCCGCCTTTTTCGCCGGAGCGTAGATGGAAAATCCGCGCGGAAGGTTTATGTATTTGATATCGGCGCTCACGGTACGCGCCGCGTCGGAGTTCCCGTCAAGGGCGACGAAGGCCCATAAGAGGACCGAGATGAAGACGGAGACGCCGACGAGGAATACCTTTGACTGGAATACGGAATCTCCCTTGTAATTAAGTTTATTGCTCAGGCCGACGATGCGTCCGTTGACGGCCTGCAGTTTTTTTATTATGTAAGCCTCGATCCGCTTTCTGTTATCAGACATTTTTATCGCCTCCCGCCCATTGCTGCTGGATCTCTTCCCTGAGGCGGTCCATGAAGTTGGTCTCTTTGCTCTCAAAACTGAAATAGTGGCTGCATATTTTCTTCAGCTGCGCTTCGCTGAGCGGCTTTGAAAAATGTCCCCCGACGGCGGCGGTTATCTCTCCGCGCTCCTCCGATACGACGAGGGCGATCGCGTCGGACATTTCGGTGACGCCGAGCGCCGCGCGGTGGCGCGTTCCGTACCAGCGGGAAATATCGGTCTTTTCCGTCAGCGGCAGGTAGCAGCCGGCGGCGACGATGCTCTGCTGGTCCATGACCACCGCCCCGTCGTGGAGCGGCGTGCCGGGCCAGAAGATGGAGATGAGAAGCTCTTCGGTGATATCTGCCTTGAGCATGACGGCGGTACGCCATACCTCTTTAAGGCTCGTGTCGCGCTGGAGCACGCAGAGCGCGCCGATGCGCTGCGACTGGCAGTAGGTCAGCGCCTTGGAGAGCTGATCCGCGCGCAGGTCGATGTCCTCTTCATTACGGCCCACCTTCCAGAGATGGCCCTTGCCGAGCTCCTCCAGCATGTGGCGCAGTTCGGGCTGGAAGAGCACCGGAACGACGATGATAAAGGCGCCGAGCATCTTGCCGATGATCCAGGAGAGGCTGCGCAGTTCAAGGATGTTCGCGACCGCCCCGATGAAGCCGATGATAAGCACGCCGCGCAAAAGCTGCATCGCGCGCGTGCCGACAAGCAACATAAGGACCCTGTATATCAAAAAAGCGACTATCAGGATATCAAGAAAGTCCTGCCAACGCAGGTCAAAAAAAGCCAAGGGCCCACCCCTTTTCGTTTATCTGTTTATAGATTATAGCGCAAAATCCACAATGGCGTCCCGCCGATCAGAGGCGCATCATCCGCCGCGTACCTTTCGCAGGAAGGAAAGGTTCCCTTCGTCGCCGACGCCCTCTTTGGGCGTCTCGAGGATCGTCGGGATATTTTCAAAACGGACGTCGTTCATCAGCAGCGCGAACGGATGCAGCCCGATCTCCCCCTCGCCCAGGTGGGCGTGGCGGTCAAGGCGGCTCCCCCTCGCGGCCTTGCTGTCGTTGAGGTGCCAGCAGAGGACGTTGTCCGTCCCGACGTGCCTGTCGATAAGCGAGATGAACCGCTCGTAGGCCTCCGCGGAACGGAGGTCGTAACCGGCGGCGAACACATGGCAGGTGTCTACACAGAAGGCGAGGCGCGGATGCCAGTCCAGCAGCTCGCCTATCTGTGAGAAGTGGGCAAAATCGGCGCCGATCACCGTGCCCTGCCCCGCCATCGTCTCCAGCAGCACGCGCGCCCGGAAGTCCGGCGTATCCTCAAAAAGCTGACGGAGGGAGGCGGCGATGTTCTCTATCGCCTCGTCCGCCGTCGCCTCTTTCGCAAATCCAGGGTGGAGCACGATGTCCGTTATCCCCAGTTGGTGGCACCGTTCGGCCTCCTCACGGAGGGCCCGCCGGCTTTTCACGAGCATCTCCGCGTCCGAGGAGCCGATGTTTATCAGATACGAGGCGTGGGAGACGACCGTCTCCACCGACGATCTTTGCCAGGCGCGGTAAAAATCCTCCGCCTCCTGCAGTGAAACGGGTTTGCTTTGCCACTGGCGCTGGCTGCGCGTGAATATCTGCATCGATTCACACCCGAGGGCGTCCGCGCGCGCAAAGGCCTTGTCCAGGCCGCCGGCTACCGAGACGTGAGTCCCGATACGGGCCATCAGTATGCCCTTCCAGCGTAGACCAGTCCCGGTATTCCGTCCACCGTTATGACCATGCCGTCCTCCACTTCGTCCATGATCCCCGCCACGCCGGTGACGCACGGCACGCCCCTGTTGAGGGAGATGACGCCGGCGTGGGAGGTGAGGCCGTTTTCCTCGGTGATTATCGCCCCGGCCTTTTCAAGCGCGGGAATATATTCCTTCGTGCTCTTCTTTATCACCAGTATCTTGTCCCCGCTGATCTCCGCGATCGCCTTTTCCGGCGTCTCCGCCCGGCAGACCGGCGCCGTAAGCCGCTTGCGGACAAGCGACATTCCCTTGCCGATGATGCTGCCGATCCTCAGAACGTTCAGCATGTTCGTGCTTCCCGGTTCGCCAAGAGGGACTCCCGATGTGATGACGATGTTATCGCCGTTTTCGACGAGGTTCTCACGCTTTATCAGCGAGATCGCGTTGGCCACCGATTTTTCCAGTTCCGCCGTGATCGGGCATATGCAGGGCATCACGCCCCAGACCAGCGAGAGCTGCCGCCAGGTGGAGAGCGCCGGCGTCATCGCGAGTATCGGGCAGGGCGGGCGGTATTTGCTGACCATACGCGCGGTCCCGCCGCTCGAAGTGAGCGAAACTATCGCCGCCGCCCCGACCTCCTTCGCGACGTCGCGCGCCGCGTGGCTCACGGCGTCGGCCGTCTCGCATACCGGCGGCGTCGTGCGCGGCTTCCTGCGCCACAGCTCCGTATCTTTTTCGGTGCGTATGATTATCCGCTGCATCGTTTCAACGGCCTCTACCGGGTATTTGCCTCCCGCCGTCTCGCCGGAGAGCATGACGGCGTCGGCCCCGTCGATCACCGCGTTAGCCACGTCGTTTGCCTCGGCGCGCGTCGGCCTCGGGTTGCGTATCATCGAATCGAGCATCTGGGTCGCGACTATCACCGGTTTGCCCTGCATACGGCATTTTTCGATGATCTCCTTCTGGACCATCGGCACGTCCTCCGTATTCATCTCGACGCCAAGGTCGCCCCGCGCCACCATCATCCCGTCGACGACAGACAAGATTTCGTCGATATTTTCCACGGACTGGCGCGTCTCCATCTTCGCGATTATTTTCGCCTTCGCGCCGGCTCCTTCCAGGATGCGGCGCACCTCGATAATGTCCTCCCTGTTGCGGACGAAGGATACCGCGACGTAGTCCACGTCATGGGCCGCGCCCCAGAGAAGGTCCGCGACGTCCTTTTCCGTAAGCGTCGGAACGGAGAGGTCCGCTCCCGGGACGTTGATGCCCTTGCGCTCCCCGAGCTCGCCGCCCACGATCACACGGCAGACGACTCCTTCCGGCGTCGCCTCTTCGACCTCGAGGTTTATCGCCCCGTCGTCGATGAAGATCGACTGTCCCCTCTTCACTTCGTTCGCAAGAGGCGGATAATCGATGTAAACGCCGTGTTCGTCCCCCTCACGTTTATCAAAAAAGAGGGTGAAGAGGCTGTCAGCCTTCAATGTGATCTTGCCGTGGCCGGGAAGCTCTCCCGTGCGTATCTCCGGTCCCTTGGTGTCGAGCAGCACCGCGATCGGCATCTGCCGCTCCTGTTCCACGGCCCTGACGTTGTTCAGAGTCCGCTCGTGGGAAGCGTAATCGCCGTGGCTGAAGTTCAGGCGCGCGACATTCATGCCGGCCTCCGCCACTTTGAAGAGGGTGTCATATTCCCAACAAGCGGGGCCGATCGTACAGACTATCTTCACCTTGCGTTTCATCTTATCCATTTGTCTTACCTTTCTCAGTTCTTTCCGCTCTCGATCTCTCCGTGCGCGGTTATCACCCTGGCGCGGCCCCGTATCTTCATCGCGGAGATATGTTCGGTGAACTGGGCGATCCAAACTTCGCCCTCCTCAAGCTTCTCCGTGTGAAGAAATTTATTTTCCGCGCCGCGCGTCACACCCGTGACAGTGACCCCGTTTTCCAGGGCCTTCACGGCAATATATTCCCCGACAGGCTGTCCGTTTTCCGCCATCTCGCCGTCTCCTTTTTGTTGTCTAAATACAGCTTGCCAATCCGTTTGAATACTCTACGAGCTCTTTTTTAAGCTCCTCCGTCACATTTATCTTTATCCTCTTTATGAGCGACACGGTCGTCTCTTCGGCGCCAACAAGCTTGAGGATTATCTCGCTCTTACCGGGATGTTTTGTCAGCAGCCTGAACATTTCCTCGTAGAATTTATCAGAGAGCCCCTCGCATTCCACGGTCACTATCGCGCGGCGTTCCAGCTTGGATTTATACTCCTCTTCCGTAAAGATGTCATCGGCCATTATCGATATTCCGCGGTCCTCGCGCGGTTTGCCCTTCAGGAAGTACAGCGAGCCGGCCTGCAGTATCGGTTTGAACTGCGTCCAGCGGCTGCCGAAGATCATCACGTCGACGGTGCCGCTGTTGTCCTCGAATACGGCGGTGCCGTAAGGGTTGCCGGAGGTCTTGCTGAATTTTTCCGCGACGCTTGAGAGGAGCCCAGCCGTCACCGCCGGCTGGTGCGACTGCCAGCGCCCGAGCTCGCTTATCGGACAGGTGATATAGGGCGAGACCTGTTCCTCGTAATGGTCGAAGGGGTGCCCCGAGATGTAGAGCCCCATGCTTTCCTTCTCAAGGTCAAGTTTCTGACGCTCGCTGAAGTCCTCGACTTCGGGCATCTCCGGCATGAGATACTCTTCGTCCTCGTCGCCGAAGAGCGATGCCTGGTTGGTATTCTGCGCCTGCCGCGAGGCCTGATCGACGAACTGCGGCACCGCGGCGAGAAGCCGCGCGCGGTTTGGATCGAGGCCGTCAAAGGCACCGGACTTGATGAGGTTTTCTATGACCCCTTTGTTGACCTGCCTTGTGTCTATTTTTGTGAGGAAATCCCAGAACGAGGTGAACCTCCCGGCTTTTTCACGGCTTTCGATGATATTCGCGACCGCCGCGTCTCCCACCTTCGCGATCGCCGAAAGGCCGAGCCTGATGACTTCGCCTACGACGGTAAAATCTTCCCGCGATTCGTTTATATCCGGCGGAAGGACCGGATAGCCGGCGTCCCTTACGCTGCGGATGTACTGCCCGAGGACCTCCATCTTGGAACCGATGAGGCTGGAAAGGTACGACGCGAGGTACTCCGGCCCATAGTTGGCCTTCAGCCAGGCCGTCCAGTAGGCGATAAGCCCGTAGGCGGCGCTGTGCGATTTGTTGAAGCCGTAGCCGGCGAACTTTTCGATAATGTCGAAGATATTTCCCGCGTTCGCCGCGTCGACGCCGTTCTTGACGGCGCCCTCGACAAACTTCACGCGCTCCTTCTCCATGACCTCTTTCTTCTTCTTCCCCATCGCGCGCCGCAAAAGGTCCGCCTCTCCGAGCGTGTAGCCGGCCAGCGCCTGCGCGCTCTGCATGACCTGCTCCTGATAGAGGATGACCCCGTAGGTGTCCTTCATGTATGGCTCAAGCTTCGGATGGAGGTAGCGCACCGTATCTTCGCCGTGTTTGCATTTCACATATGTGTCGACCATGCCGCTTTCCAGCGGCCCCGGGCGGTAGAGCGCGACGAGCGCGATCATATCCTCAAAGCAGTCGGGGCGCAGCCGGCGCACCAGCGCCGTCATGCCGGAGGATTCAAGCTGGAACACTCCGAGCGTGTCCCCCCGCTGCAGCATCTCATAGGTCTTTGCGTCGTCTATAGGGATCTCGTTAAGGTCTATCTTCCCCTTGCCGTTGGATTCGATGTTTTTCACCGCTCCGTCAAGGACCGAAAGGGTGCGCAGGCCGAGGAAGTCCATCTTTACAAGTCCCAGCTTTTCGACCGGTTCCATCGAATACTGCGTCGCGACCTGATTCTCTCCGAATTTACGCACCGGCACCATGTCGCTCGTCGGTTTCGGCGTTATGACGACGCCGGCCGCATGCTGCGAACAGTGGCGCGCCAGCCCTTCGATATTCATGGCAGTATCGACGAGCTTCTTTATCTCCGGTTTGCCGTCGTAGGCGGCCTTGAGGTCCGGCACATGTTCGAGGGCTCCCTTGATGTCCTTTATTTCCGGCGTCGGCATCGCGGGGATCAGCTTCGCGATCGCGTTCACCTCGGCGATCGGTATATTCAGCGCGCGGCCCACGTCCTTGATCGCGCCGCGGCTCTTCATACGCCCGAAGGTTATTATCTGCGAGACGTGATCGGTGCCGTATTTTTCGACTATGTAGGCAATCAGCTCTTCGCGCCCTTTGTCGGATACGTCTGTGTCGATATCGGGCATGCTTATGCGTTCAGGGTTGAGAAAGCGCTCGAAGAGCAGGTTATACTTTATCGGGTCCAGGTCGGTTATTCCAAGCGAATAGGCGACGAGGGAGCCTGCCGCCGAGCCTCGTCCGGGGCCGATCGGGATGTCGCGGGCCTTGGCCGCCATGATGATGTCCGAAACGATGCAGAAATAGCCGGGGAACTCCATCTGTTCGATTATCCCCAGCTCATATTCGAGGCGGTCAAGGTACTCCTGCGGCGGCTCTTCCGTCTTGAGCCGGCGGCGAAGCCCCTCGGCGGCCAGCCTGCGCAGGTGCGTCGAAAGCGTCTCGCCGGGCGGCAGCGGAAATTCCGGCAGGTAATAATGGCCCGTCTTCAGCTTTACCTCGCAGCGGTCGGCGATCAGCTGCGTGTTGGTCAACGAATCCGGCAGTTCGCCGCCGAAGATGTTCCACATCTCCTCCGGCGAACGGAAGTAATAATCGCTGCCCGTGAAGCGGTAACGCTTCTCGTCGGTGACGATGCTCCCCGTCTGCACGCAGAGCAGGATGTCATGCCACTCGGCGTCGCTGCGTTTCAAGTAATGCGCGTCATTGGTGGCGATCAACGGAAGGTCAAGCTTCTTGGACATCTCGACCAGCGTCTTGTTCACAAGGGCCTGTTCGGGAATAATGTTGGACTGTATTTCCAGGAAGAAATTATCCTTGCCCATTATGTCGCTGTAGAGCCTCGCGCGGTCGTAGGCCGCTTCGATGTTATTCTGTATTATAAACTGCGGTATCTCGCCGCCGAGGCAGGCGGAGGAGCAAATCAGCCCCTTGCTGTAACGCGCGAGCAGTTCATGGTCTATTCTCGGTTTGTAATAGAAACCGTCTGTGTTGGCGATCGAGACCAGCTTTGTGAGGTTATAGTACCCCTCTTCGTTCTCGGCGAGCAGTATCAGGTGGTTCTGGCTCTTTCCCTCGCGGCAGGTATGCCCGTTCGGGTCCACGTAGACCTCGCAGCCGAGTATCGGCTTAACTCCGGCCTCGTTGCACTTATTGTAAAATTCCACGCAGCCGAACATGACTCCGTGGTCTGTCAGCGCGACGGCGTTCATCCCCATGTCGCGCGTCGTCGCGGCAAGGGCTGAACACTTGTTGGCCCCGTCGAGCAGGCTGTATTCGCTATGTACGTGGAGGTGTACGAAAGGTTTATCCATATTTATTCATTTCCCTCAGATTCATCTTCATTTGCGTGGAGGCTCTTCACATAGAGCACCTCCGCCCCCGCCAGTCGCAGCACATGAGAGGTAAGCGACCGCTCCGCGGCCTGTTCGTTTTCTTCGCTCTCAGGCTCGGCGGGAGATTTTTCCGGAGCCGGTTCGTCCGGCTCCGCCGTATGCTGCGGCTGCTGAGGAGCCTCGCCGGACGCGACGCCCCACAGCTTCGCGGCGGCGCAGACGAGCGCCCTGCGGTTATGCTGTATGGAGAGAAAGTTCTTTGCCGGCATCTGCCGCTCAAACTTCACCTCAAGCGCGCCGTCGCGGCGCGAAAGCTCCGCGCGCAGCAGCGCGGCCGCGATCGCGAGCCAGTCGGAGGAGAGATTGCCGATAAGCCGTGAAAATTCATTGTCTCCGAGTTTGGCGCAAAGCCCCGCGACGTCAAAGGCAGGAGCTTCTTTAGCGAAAAGCATGTCGGGCTGCCCCGCGAAAGGCGGCGCGGCTTCCGGCGTTTTTTTCCGGGAAGGGCGTTCTTGAGACGGCAAGGAGAATTCCTCCTCGGGCGGTATCCAGAAATCTTCAGCCGGCGGGAGCTGCTCGAAGGACGGAGCTTCCTGCCGTACCGGGGCCGGAGCGGCGGCAGGCTCTACGCGCGGCGGCTGCGCGTCCGGCGCAGGCTGCCGGAGGATGGGCGGCGGCGAAGGCTCCCTCTTCTGTAAAGGCTGCGGCGGCTGGGCGTTTCCGTTCAGTATGTTTTGCAGCTCCATAAAGACGAGGCCGCTGAAGATGTCGCCCTTCATCCCATAATGCGTGCGCGGCAGCAGGCGGCTGCAGAGCATACAGGCCGCCTGCAGCTTATCCCGGTCCCAATGCCGCGCCTCCGCGGCCAGGTAATCGCGTTCCGCGCTCGACGTTTCAAGAGCTTCAAGAGCCCGTTCGTTCCACAGGCAGTAGAGCCAAAGGTCGCGGAAGAGCACGAAGAGCGCCTCACAGAGCCGCTCCGAAGATATCCCCCGCGCCATGATCGAATGAAGCGCGCAGGCCGCACCCTGCGGGTCCGTGCGCAGCATCGTCACCCACTTTTCCAGCTCGGTGCGGCTGCTGCCCCCCGTAAGTTCGCGCACGCTCTCCAGAGAGAGCTTGCCGCGACCGAGGGCGACGGCCTGTTCCGTGAGCGACAGCGCGTCGCGCAGCGCCCCGTCCGCCTGGCGGGCGATCTCCCAGACGGCCTCCTCGTCGGCCTCTATATTCTCCCGCGAACAGACATGCTGGAGGCGGCTCACGGTATCGGCGATCGTTATCCTGTGAAATGGTATGTGCTGACAGCGCGAGCGTATCGTCACGGGGACCTTGTGCGGCTCCGTCGTCGCCAGCAGGAATACGACATTCGCCGGCGGCTCCTCCAGCGTCTTCAGCAGCGCGTTGAAAGCGGCGTCCGTCAGCATGTGGACCTCGTCTATTATATAAACCTTATAGGAGGCGGAGAGCGCCTTCAGGCTCACATGGCTCTTAAGGTCGCGGATCTCTCCGATCCCGCGGTTGGAGGCCCCGTCTATCTCGATAACGTCAAGATGTTCGCCGGCGGCGATGGCGCGGCAGTTCTCACATTCGCCGCACGGTTCGCAGTCCGCGCTCCGGTTAAGGCAGTCAAGCGACTTCGCGACGAGGCGCGCGGCAGAGGTCTTGCCGCATCCGCGCGGCCCCGAAAAAAGATAGGCATGCCCAAGAGAGCCTTCCCGCAGAGATTCCAGCAACACGCCGACAGCCGCGCTCTGCCCGACCATGTCGGAAAATGTCTGGGGCCTGTATCTGCGGTATAGTGAAATATACATCATACCCCTCCTCGATTAATCCTTACACATTCTACAGGAAAAACCCGCTCTTTGCTCCTAATCGAAATAATCCGTCAGCATATTTCCGCGGCGCGACCTGTTAAGCGCATCGTTTATCCGGTCGCGCAGCTCGGCAAGCGGCGGCATCCCCGGCAGCAGCTCTTCCTCGGTCAATATCGTCTTGCGCCTTATCACGAGGGACTGGCTCCCCTTCTCTCCGAGTATCTTTATGTCATATGGGGCCAGCTCCAGTTCGAGAGTGCTGTCAAGGCGCTCGCCAAGCTCGGAGAAGAGTTTCCGCGAGGCTTCGGTCGCCGGGACGGAGAGCAATACGGCGTCGTCCACATAGAGACGCGCGTCGCCGGAGACAGTGTCGGTCTTTATCTTCAGCGACTGCACGACATCCTTGCGCTGTATCTCGATACCCTTGTCGCGCAGATATTTAAGCGCCGCGTCGACACGCTCCTCCTCCTCCGGGTGGGTCTGGAATATCCCCATCTGGTATTGGGCGCGCTTGAGCTTCTCCACCTTCATGCGCTCCATCATCGTCAGCATCGCCGCCGGGTTGTAACCCGCCTTATAAAGGACGTCTATACCTCTGGCGTCCGCCTCCTTTTCCAGCTCGATGCTGTAACTGTTCATCAGCGCCGTCTGAAGGCCGTTCGCCATCGCCGCGATCCCCGCGCCCGAGTCCCCTCCCGCTTGAGTCGCGGCGACGAGCCCCGCGATAGTCAGCAGAGTGAGCCGGTTGTTGCGTTTCGCCTGCACGATGCCGTGCGCGCGGTCCGCGTGGATGAACTCATGGCACATGACCGCCGCGATCTCATCCTCGCTCTTCAAGAATTCGAGCATGCCGGTCGTAAAATATGTCCTTCCCCCCGGCAGCGCGAAGGCGTTGGGTTCTTTCATATCAAGGATGCGCACGCTGTATTCAAGGTCGCGCTGAAGATACGGCGTTAGCTTCGCCGCTATCATCGCCAACCTGGCCTCCGCCGCCGGGTCAAGGACGCGCGGCACCTGCTTCTCGATCGCCTCCGCCCCCTTGCGCCCGATCTTTAACTCGCGCTTGATCGTTTTCTCACTCGGCTCCGGCGAGGCGGCCGCGCATGCGCAGCCCGCGGGCAGAAAGAACATCATAAGCGCCGCTGCAAACAGCGCCGTCTTTTTCATCATCGCTCAGCCCTCCCTTTCGGCAAACATTTCGCTGCGAAAGCGTTCTCTATTATTATACCGAAAAAGAGAGGGCGGGAGAACGCTGAAAACGCCTCCCGCCCTTTATGTCTTAAATTACCGCGATCTCTACGCGAGGAAGTTTTTGATCTCCTCGATCGTTGTGGGTTCGGCGGAGCGGACCATCGCGCCCTTCCTCATTTCGACGATCGTCGGGAGCTTCGCGATGCCGAGCTTCTCGACCATCTTGCCGTTCCTGTAGCCGTCGATGAAGGCGATCTTTTTGCCGCTCTCCTTCGCGAACTTCTCCGCCGCGACCTGGAGCTGGACCTGTCCCTGATCTATGCTGGAGGTGAAGAGCGCGACCACCTCTTCCGGGTCGATGAGCACTGAACGAAGGTGGAGCTGCTCCGTGATGTAGGCGTAGGCGGCCATCGCGGCTACCGCGCCGTCGCCGGCCGCGGTCACGACCTGACGCAGGTATTTGTCGCGGATGTCGCCCGCGGCGAAGACGCCTTCGACGGAGGTCTCCATTTTATCGTTGGTATCGATCCAGCCGCCTCTGGTCTGCTTGACGACCGAGTTCTCGGGCTGGAGGTAGGCTACGTTAGGCTCGGTGCCGACAAAAACGAAGCAGCCCGCCACGGGAAGGTCGGATACTTCGCCGGTCTTGACGTTTTTAAGTACGAGCTTCTCAACGACGCCCTCGCCCTCGATCGACTCCACGACCGAATTCCAGACGGGGACGATCTTCGGGTTGGCAAGCGCCTGCTCTATCGCCAGACGGTCGGCCCGCCATTCGTCACGGCGGTGGATGATGTATACTTTATCGGCAAAGCGCGTAAGGTAGCCGGCCTCTTCGACCGCGACGTTGCCGCCGCCGACGACGGCGATCGTCTCGCCCTCAAAGAAGGCCGCGTCGCAGACCGCGCAGTAGCTGACGCCGGCGCCGGTGAATTCGGCTTCGCCGGGGCAGCCGAGCTTCCTGAAGCTCGCGCCGGTCGCGAGGATGATCGCCTCGGCCTCGATCTCGCCTTTGTCGGTGACGACGAATTTGCCTCCGTCTCTGAGATCTATCTTCTGCACCGTGCAGTCTCTGAATTCAGCCTTGAAGTGTTCGGCGTGCTTGCGGAAGGTCTCTCCGAGCTCGGAACCTGTTGAATGGATGGTACCGGGCCAGTTTTCGATTTCATCTGTGATGTTGATCTGACCTCCGGGGATACCCTTTTCCAGGATAAGCGTGTCAAGCCCCGCGCGGCGTCCGTATACCGCGGCCGCGAGTCCGGCCGGGCCGGCTCCGATTATTACGAGTTCTCTCTTTTCCATGATTAACATCCTTCCTCAAAGAATATTATTCTTGATAAATTTTCTTATAGCTATCATTATATTAAATTTTATCTTTTGCGCCATATAATATGGCGAATTATTCCGTTATAATCCAAAATTTTATTCATGAGAACAAATTCACTTGAAACAAGCCCCTCAAGCGCACAAATCTGGGAGCTGCCGGCCGTTTCCAGCAAAAGCAGTCCGCCTGGCTTCAGAAACCCCGGGAAGGAACGAAAAAATTTCTTATAGAGCGCGAGCCCGCCCGCTCCGCCGTTCAGCGCCATGTGCGGTTCATAGTCGCGGACTTCGGGCATCAGCCCCGCCATCTCCCCCTCCGGGATATACGGAGGGTTGGAGATTATAAAATCGAGGCTTTCACCGTCAATGGCGGCCTCCGAGGGCTCGGCGTTGCGAAGCAGGGCGAGGCGGTCTTCAAGGTGATGGAATTTCCTGTTGATCGCGGCCCAGCGGAGCGCCTGCGGGCTCTTGTCGATCCCCAACCCCGTAAGCGCCCCGTTTTCCAGCAGCAGGGAGAGCGCGATGCAGCCGCTGCCGGTGCACCAGTCGGCGAAGCGCGCGCCGCGCCCCCGCGGGAAATATTCAAGGGCCGCCTCCACGAGCAGCTCGGTCTCCGGCCGCGGTATAAGGACGCCGCGTCCGACCTTGAAACGATAGCCGTAGAATTCCGCCTCGTGAAGCACGTAGGCGAGAGGGACTCCCTGCGCGCGTCTGGCGGCCGCAGCAAAAATCCCCTCACAGCTCTGCGCGGGGATCTCGTCGTCTTTGTATAAAAGCTCGGCCCGGCCGATGCCAAGCCGCCGGGATATTATGAGGTCCGCCGAATATTCCGGTCTGGCCGCCCCCGCGAGAACCAGCGTCTCGCGGCAGCGGCGGCGGAGCTCCCGCAGCCGCATGCCTATACCGAAAGGTATTTCATCTTCTCGGCCTGGTCGGCCTCGGAGAGCATACTGATAAGCTCGTAGAGGTCCCCGTCGAGTATCTGGTCGAGTTTATAGAGCGTCAGGTTTATACGGTGGTCTGAAAGGCGGTTCTGCGGGAAATTATAGGTACGGATGCGTTCGGCACGGTCGCCGGTCCCCACCTGCCCCTTGCGCTCCGCCGCCATTTCGGCGTTCTGCCGCTGAAGTTCGGCGTCGTAGAGCTTCGTGCGCAGGAACTGCATCGCCTTCGCGCGGTTTTTTATCTGCGAACGTTCGTCCTGGCAGGTGACCACGATCCCGGAGGGAAGGTGGGTAATGCGCACCGCCGAGTCCGTCATGTTGACGTGCTGTCCGCCGGCGCCGCTGGAGCGGTAGGTGTCTATCTTAAGGTCTTCCGAGCGGATCTCGACGTCGACGTCGGCCGCTTCGGGCAATACCGCGACGGTCGCCGTAGAGGTGTGGATGCGTCCGCTCGCCTCCGTCTCGGGGACGCGCTGGACACGGTGGACGCCGCTCTCGAACTTGAGCATGCTGAAAGCTCCGGTACCGTCGACGCGGAAGACTATCTCCTTGAATCCGCCGATCCCGGTTTCGCTGCCGGAGATGACCTCCGTCTTCCAACGCTGGCGTTCGGCAAAGCGCGTGTACATGCGGAAGAGGTTCGCGGAGAAGAGCGCCGCCTCCTCGCCGCCTGCGCCGCCGCGTATTTCGATGATGACGCTCTTGTCGTCGTTGATATCCTTCGGCAGCAGCAGTACGCGGATATCCTTTTCAAGCTCCGGCACGCGCTCCTCGAGCGCGGCGAGCTCTTCCTTGGCAAGCTCGCGCATCTCTTCGTCGTCGCCGTTGATCATCTCTTTCGCGTCGGCGATGCCCTGAAGCACGGCCTCATACTGGGAGAACGCGTCGACGATCGGAGTAAGGTCGACATGCTTCTTGCCGAGCGTCTGCATCTCCTGGGGGTCGTTCGCCACCGCGGGATCGGCCATTTTCAGCTCCAGCTCGCGGTAACTGGCCTCTATCTCTTTAAGTTTATCTATCAGTTCCATCCTCTGCACCACCCGATGTAGTATCTTTATTTTCTTTGTCAGGATCAAGCGCCACGTCAAGCGCGGCGATCGCGACCTCCAGCTGATCGGCGGAGGGTTCGCGCGTAGTTATATATTGAAGCGAAAGCGCGGGCATTATACAGTATTTACCCCAGGTGTCGGAATTGGAAGCACCGCGGATAAATTCGTAGGAGAGCCCGATCACGAGCGGCAGCAGCACCACCCGGCTGCCCACGCGCCAAAGCACGGAACCGCCGCCGATCAGGGAAAATACGATAATGCTCACGACTATTACGACTAAAAGGAAGGAGGTCCCGCAGCGCCGGTGGATGCGTGAATAATGCGCCACGCTCTCGGGCGTTAACGGAGCGCCGTGCTCGTAGGCGTTTATCGTCTTGTGCTCCGCGCCGTGATATTCAAAGACGCGGGCGATATCCTTCCACATGGAGATGGCCGCCACGTAGCCGACAAAGATCACGCCGCGCAGGATTCCCTCGACGATGTTTTTGCCGAAGTGAGAGAGGGCGAAATGCCCCGTGAGATATTCCGAAACGAACATCGGCAGCGCGAGGAATATCCCGACGACGCCGAGCAGCGCGGCCCCCACGGAAAGCACCATCTCAAAGGGGGATATCTTCTCCTCTTCGCCAAGGCTGATATCGGCGGAGAGGGAGAGCGCCTTCATCCCGATCCTCATCATCTCCACCATCGTGGCGAAGCCGCGGACGACGGGCCATTTCCAGAGGCCGCCCTTCAGCCACTCGGAACCGAGCCATGATTTCAGGCAGATCGTCCCGTTCGGCTCCCGGACGGCAAGCCCCCAATGCTCCGGTCCCTTCATGAGCACACCTTCAATGACGGCCTGCCCGCCCACCGGTATCCTTTTAGGAGGCAGGTCCATGACCGCCGAAAACATCACATGAAGCAGCGCGGATATCCTCATTATGAGAGCATGTCTTCCATATCTTTGTACGGCTGCCCGCAGGAATGCGCCTCACGACAGGCTCCCTCGGTAACGCAGGAGGGGCCGGCAGTGACAAAAAGCACGGGCGCGGCTTCGCGCACCGCGCGCAGCATTTCGCGCGCCAGCGCGCGTATCTCCCACTGGGCCCGGCGGCAGAGACGAAGCGCAAAGAAGTGATGCAGCTCGCGCGCGTTCATCGTGACCACGATGCGCGTCTCCGCTCCGTGCGGCAGGATGAAACGCGCGTCTTCCTTCGGAATCCCGAGAGAGACCAGCTCATCGTAGGCGCGCTGCGCGGATTCGATCTGCTCCTTGAAAACGGCGAGCGCGCGCGCGTCAGCCTCTACCGAGGGCGGCACGACACACTCGTTGCCGGTCATTCCTACATAACGCTGACTCTGCTGGGAGTAGCTGGCCATCCTGTGGCGCACGAGCTGGTGCGTCGCAACGCGGCTCACGCCCTCGACGGCAAAGGTGAAAGAGGCGTGTTCAAAAGGGGAGAGATGCCCCGCCTCGCGCAGCATTTTCAAAAACGAAGCGGTCTTTGCCGGGTCGAGGCCGTCAAGTATTTCGGCCGCCCCCGACGGGCTGTAGCATATTTTCGCCGCGGCGGCGACGACCCTGTCCGCCTCCGGCGTCGCGGCGATAAGTTTCACAAAAACGCTCATTCCGGCATCACTCCTATCTGTCGTCAGCTGTCAATGCTGATCTTACTTTATCGTCAACCTCCCACGGGGAGAGGAGCTGTTCGTATTTTGAGACAAGAAAACAAAAGAGGGGTTCGCGCAGGCGACCCCTCTTAAATCGAAAAGCTATTCGGCGGTCTCGCTTACGTTCTTCTGTCCGTAGTTCACACCGGCATACTTCTGACGGAACTTTTCAAGGCGTCCCGCTTCGATGACGCGGCCCTTCTTGCCTGTGTAGAAAGGATGGCACGCGCTGCAGACAGAAACTCTCATGTCGCCCACTGTGGACTTCGTCTCAAATGTATTGCCACAGGCGCAGGTCACCTTACAAACTTCGTATTTCGGGTGGATGTCCTTCTTCATTTATTGCACCTCCAGATGTTCAAGTACGTCTAACATACAGCAATGTATTATATGCCAGATCGGCGGCTGACGCAAGTTATTGTTGTTTATTTTTCCCGTCCGATCGATAAGTCCGGCGCAAAACTTTTTCCGTCTCTAGCCGCGCGCCATCTCGTAAATCTTCACGATGTCCTCGCGGCCCAGTTTTTTGAAGCTTCCGATCGTGCGCGTTCCATAGTAGGTGCACTTTTCGGCAAGCTCGTTGATCTGTTCGCCGCTGAGCTCATAGCCGAGCTCCCTGATGTTCGTCGGCATCTCTATCGAGCGGTAGAAATCCTCCGCGGCGGCTATGCCCCTCTCCGCCGTCGCCCTGTCGTCCGCGCCGCGGGGCACGCCCATCACATTCACGGCGAACCGGGCAAAACGCGCGCAGTCCGCGTCCATGACATAGCGTGCCCAGGAGGCCCAGATCGCCGCCAGCCCGGCGCCATGCGAACAGTCGAACATGCCGCTGAGCTCGTGCTCGATCTGATGGGAGGCCCAGTCCTCGACCGTGCCGCAGCCCATCAGGCCGTTATGCGAAAGGCTGGAGGCCCACATCATATTGGCGCGGGCGGCGTAGTTTTCCGGGTCGCCGCGCAGCGTGTGCGCGCACTCCATGACCGTGCGCATAAGCCCCTCTGCCAGCGCGTCTGTGAGCAGAAGGTCCTTTTCCGTGGTGAAGTAGCGCTCCATCGTATGCATCATGATATCGACGGCGCCGTTCGCCGTCTGATAGGGCGGCAGCGAGTAGGTCAGCTCTGGGTTCAGCACCGCGAAACGCTGGCGCGAGAGGTCGTTCTTACATCCGCGTTTGAGGCCGCCATCCTCGTTCGTGATGACGCTGGAGTTGCTCATCTCGCTTCCGGCGGCGGCGATCGTCAGCACGCAGCCCATAGGCAGGCTGGCCTGGGCCGTGGCTTTGCCGGTGTAGAAATCCCAGACGTCCCCCTCGTAGGGTACGCCGTAACCGATCGCCTTCGCCGTGTCGATGACGCTGCCGCCGCCCACCGAGAGCAGGAAGTCGGCTTTCTCGCGGCGGACGAGCCCGATCCCTTCGCGGACCTTTGAAAGGCGCGGATTGGGGACCACGCCTCCCAGCTCGATATGGGAGACGCCGCTTTCGTCCAGCGAGGCGAGCACACGGTCAAGCAGCCCGCTTCGCTTGACGCTGCCGCCTCCGTAAACGACCATCGCCTTTTTGCATCCCTGTTCGCGGATAAGAGCCCCCGCCTTTTTTTCCGCATCTCTTCCAAATACGACTTTCGTCGGCGCGTAGTAGACAAAATTCTGCATCTGACAAAACCTCTATCCTTACTTTATAAAGTCCTCACGCATCGGCGTGAATATATCAAGCAGTATGCCGCCGTCCTCGAGCGCCTTGACTCCGTGCGGAACGTCGGCCTTCACATAAAAGCAGTCGCCGGGGCCGAGTATCTTCTTCTCGTCTCCAAGGGTAACCTCGAAGCTCCCTTTCACCACATAATCGCACTGGCGGTGCGGGTGGTGGTGCAGTACCCCCTCCTGCCCAGCCTTCCATGTAAGTTCGACGAGCATCAGGTCGTCGATATACCCCTTGATCTTTCTTATGGCGCCGCTGCCAAGTTCCTCCGACGCGATCTGACTGTCCAGTACAAACATATCTCTCAATTCCCTCTTTCGTCAATAAAGTAGTCTATCCGGCCGGCAGGGCAAACCACTGAAATCCAGCCGCGGCTATACCTCTTTCAGCGACCGTCCGCGCTTCGGCTCGGCCTTGAGCGGCACCTTGAGGACGTCCACCGCCTCCATCGTTTTGACCAGCAGCTTCTCCACCGCAGCCGCCTCCTCCTCGCGGCATTCGCAGACGATGGAGTCGTGTATCTGAAGCACCGTCTTCGCGGCGGGGAATTCCTTTTCCAGAGCGTCGTCGAAACGGAAGAGGGCGACCTTTGCGATATCGGCCGCCGTGCTCTGCAGCGGGGAGTTGACCGCGACGCGGTTGAGCGGGTTGTTGCCGCGTCCCTCGATGGTGCTAACCTCGGCAAGCGGGCGTATCCTCCCGAAGTGCGAGATCGTATAGCCGCGCTCCTTAGCCTCCGCAACGCTGTCGCTCATATACTTCTGTACCTTCGGCAGCACGCTGAAATACCTCTCCACCATGCGGGCGGCCTCGGGGCGCGGGATCCCCAGGCGCTGCGCAAGGCCGAAGGCGCTCATACCGTATATGAGGCCGAAATTTACCACTTTGGCGAAGCGGCGCTGCTCCGGCGTGATATCCTCCGAGGGCAGCCCAAAGACCCATGAGGCCGTCTCAAGGTGTATGTCCTGCCCGTCGCGGAAGGCCTGTATCAGCTTTTCCTCCCCCGTAAGGTCAGCGAGGACGCGCAGCTCTATCTGCGAATAGTCCGCCGCGACAAAGACGGAATCAACGCCGCGCGGGGTGAAGCAGGCGCGGAAGCGGTCCGCCCACTCGCCGAATACCGGCATGTTCTGCACGTTGGGGTCTTTGCTCGCCAGGCGTCCGGTGCCGGTGGAAAGGTGGTCGAAGGTCGAATGGATCAAGCCGCCGCCCTCGCGGCTCAACTTCAGGAAGGGCTGCACGAAGCCTGTCTGTACCTTTGACTCTTCGCGGTAGTTTATTATCTTCCGCGGTACGACGCAGAGCGGCTCCGGCAGTTTTGAGAGTTCTTCGAGCACGTAGGCGTCCGTCGAATAGCCTCTATGGTTTTTCTTTATCGGCGGCAGCATCAGCCGTTCAAACAGCAGTTGGCTCACCTGCTTTGGCGACGAGAGGTTTATCTTTTCACCGACATAGCTCTCGATATCCGCCTCCGCCGCGGCGATGTTCCGGGACAGTTCTCCCTCAACGGCGGCGAGCATCCCCGCGTCCGCGTGTATCCCCGTGCGGTACATCTTCGCGAGGGTTTTGGAAAGAGGCAGATCTATCCCCAACATCACCTTCTCAAGCCCGTATTTTTTTAAGTCGGGCTCAAAGAGGGCGTAGAGATCGAAAAGGCGCAGCGCCAGCTCCTGATCCTCCGGCAGCGGGCCGCCGATCGCGCGGGCGATGCCTTTCGCGCCGCCGCGGTCGGGGTGAAGCAGGTAATTGGCGACTTCCAGGTCATGTATCCTCTCAAACGGCGGCAGCGGCAGCTCTGGATAAAGCGACATCAGCGTCCGGCAGCCGTACAGAGTGAGCGTTCCGCGCTCCGTCCAGCCGCGGAATTTTTCGACTTCTTCGGCGGAGGACAGGTCAAGGTTCGCGCACCGGCCCCTCCGGTCGGCGAGAGCGAAGCCGCCCAGCATGAGCGCCGCCGGCGCGGCCGCAAGCTCATCCGAGGCGAGCAGTTCGTCAAGCGAAACGTCGGACGCCTCTATCTCACCATCAAGGACGCCCATGGCCGAGCCGGCCGCGGCCTGCCCTGCATCGCCGGAGAAGCGCTCCGTCAGTTTTTTGAGCCCGAGCCGGCGGCAGAGTTTCAGCAATTCTTCCAGATCCGGCTCCCGCACCGTAAGTTCGTCAAAGGGGACCGCCTCGGTCGGCTGCGGGACGATCAGCTCACGGCTGCGAAAGGCGAGCTCGCGGTTCTCTTCAAGCTTGCCGCGGCGCGCTTTGGCGACCGTGTCAAGGTTTTCATAAATCTTTTCCAGCGAACCGTATCTGCCGACCAGCTCCTTCGCCGTCTTGTCGCCGATGCCGGGAACGCCGGGAATGTTGTCCACCGCGTCGCCCACAAGCGCGAGGTAGTCGGCCATCAGCGGCGGCTCAAAGCCGTATTTCTCTTTAAAATTTTCCTCGTCGTAAAGGCTGAAATCGGTGACGCCGCGCGAGGGGCGGATAACTTCGATATCGCCGTTTATCACCTGAAAGAGGTCCTTGTCCGCGGACAGTATCCTCACTCCCCAGCCGCCGCGCGCGCCGGCGGCCGCGGTGGAGACGATGCAGTCGTCGGCCTCCACCCCCTCGCGCATAAAGACCGGCATCCCCATCAGCCGGCACAGCTCGACGATGAGCGGCAGCTGCACCTTGAAAGACTCCGGCGTCGGCTTGCGTCCCTCTTTATAATTCTCAAAAAGTTCATGCCGCTTGGTGGGTCCCTTTACATCAAAGAATATCCCCAGCCCCTCCGAGGGCCATTCCTCAAGCGCCTTCATCAGCATATTCATAAACCCGAGAACGGCGTTCGTCGGCGTGCCGTCTGCGGCCGCAAGATTCTCCGGCAGCGCGTAGAACCCCCTGAACGCAAGCCCGTGTCCGTCTATCAATAACATCTGTTTTTTCATGTAGCCCATCCTCGCTGTCTTTAGGATATAATAGTTAGCTGTGGCAATAAGTCTGTACGCCGCTCCGGCGGTTCGTCTATAATACTCCAAAGACCATTTTAAAGGAATTGTTCTTGTTGCCGCCGCATAAAATATGTAAAAATTCTGGGGAGGAAAAATAAATGACCGATAAGGTAAGAGTAAGATTCGCGCCGAGCCCGACAGGATCGCTCCACATCGGCGGAGCGCATACCGCGCTCTTCAACTGGCTGCTCGCGCGCCGCACCGGCGGGACCTTCGTCCTTCGTATCGAGGATACCGACATGGAGCGCTCGACGAAGGAATACGAGCAGAGCATCCTTGACGGTATGCGCTGGATGGGGCTCGACTGGGACGAAGGGCCGGACAGGGGCGGCGACTACGGCCCCTACCGCCAGTCAGAACGTATGCACCTCTATAAAAAATACGCCGACCGGCTGCTGGACGAGGGCAAAGCCTACGAACAGGACGGCGCCGTCTTCTTCAAAATACAGCCCGGCAAGCATATTCACTTCCACGACGAGGTCTACGGAGATATCGACGTAGAAAGCGAGAACGCCTCCGTCAACCAGGACGGCACGATAAAGGACATCGTCATTATGAAACGCGACGGCATGCCGACCTACAACTATGCCGTCGTCATCGACGACTACACGATGGGGATAAACATGGTCATCCGCGGAGAGGATCATGTGATCAACACGCCTAAGCAGCTCCTCATCTACGACGCCCTCGGCTTTGCGGCCCCGGGCTTCGCGCATCTGCCGATGATCCTCGGCAAAGACAAGAAAAAACTCTCTAAACGCCAGGGGGCGACAAGCGTCTTTGAATACAACGACATGGGCTACCTTCCCGACGGCGTATTCAACTTCCTCGCGCTGCTCGGCTGGTCGCCGAGAAGCGGCGAGGAGGTCTTCTCCCGCGAAGAGGCGGTGGAGCTCTTCGACATCAAAAACGTCACGAGAAAACCGGCTGTGCTCGACATCGACAAGCTCAACCACATAAACCAGGAGCAGATGAAGCGCATGGCGCCGGGAAAGCTGCTTGAGGTGATACGTCCCTTCTGGGTACGGATGGGCCTGCCCGTCGATAAATTCGGCGACGGCTACCTCGCCGCCTCGCTCAAGACAATGGGCGGACGCGGCCAGACGACGATACAGGTCGCCGAATACAGCGACTATTTCCTCGACTTCGCCAAAGTGCGGGAACGTTACGACGGCGGCGATATCAAAGAAGAGCTGCGCCCGAAGCTCAGAAAAATTTACGGCGAGCTTCTCGGCGCCTGGGGCGACGGCACGCCGGAACACCTCCACGAGCGGGCGCAGGAGATATTCGCCGCCAACGAGAGCTCGATGAAGGAATCCGCGACGCCGATGCGCTGGGCCCTCACAGGCCGCAAGGTCAGCCCCGGAGTATTCGAAGTGGCAAGCCAGCTCGGAAAAGAAGAGACAAAAAAGAGACTTGAGTTCTACGGCCTGGTTTGATCCTATAACGATCTAAAGAGGGGCCTCCCGTGAATTTGGAGGCCCCTCTGAATCATCGCCAGCATACGGCGCCCGCGGAACGCCCCGGTCAGACCAACACGTAGTTGTTCTTACCCAGTTCTTTTGCGCGGTAGAGCGCGGTGTCGGCCTTCTCCATCAGGAGGTCGTAATCCCTGCCGTCGCGCGAAACTAAGGCCGCCCCTATGCTGACGGTAATCTTTATCTCCCTGCCGTCGGGGGCCGCTTGCCCGGCGACAAGCGCCTCCAGCATCTCCTGAGCCTTCTTTTCCACAACGCCCCGAGGCGCCGAGGTCATAAAGACGCAGAATTCGTCTCCGCCGAATCTGCCGATCACGTCGTCCTTGCGAAACAGCGAGTTGAGCTTTTGCCCGGTTTCGCGGAGCAGGTCGTCGCCCGCCATATGGCCGAAGGTGTCGTTGTATCTCTTGAAATTGTCCAAATCCATGAAAAAGACGGCGCCGCCAATGTCGCGGCTGTTCTCAAGCACAGTCTCCACCGCCGCCTTGAAAGCGCCCTTATTGTAAAGGCCGGTCAGCGGGTCCCTCTGTGAGAGTTTTTTCAGACGCTCGTGCTCGCGGACCTCCGTTGAGACGTCGGTTATCTTGCCGACGATCCGCGTCGGCACGCCGTTCTTGATCACAGAATATATCTGCGCGTCGCACCAGATAAAATCGCCTTTCTTGTTCAGAAGACGCAGCCTGCGGATCAGCGTTCCCTCTCCGCGCCGCTGTTTTTCCAGCATCTCTTCGTAGACCGGCATGTCGTCCGGATGGATGGTAAAACTGTCGGCGAACGTATCTCCGGGGTATTCGTCCCGCTCTTTGCCGCCGAAGACCTCCCTGTATTTTGTCGAACAGAGCATACGGCGGTCTTCAACGTTGATATCAAAGATAATGTCGTTCGACTGCTCAACGACGAGTTGATATCTCTCCATTTCAGATTTTAGCCTGGCGCTTATCTTCTTCTCTTCCGTAATATCCAGCATCACGCAGTAAAGGATCGTGTCCCCGTGCGCGTTTTTCGCGGCCGTGCCCCTGAACAGCGTATAGACGAAGCTGCCGTTGACGTTCATGATCCGCAGCTCCATCGAGATACACTCGCCCTCCTCTTTGTCTTTCCCGAAGCGCCGGCAAAATTCTTCCGCGTCGTCGGGATGAATGTAGGCGACACACTTATCCGGCCCCTTTTGATCGAACTCCCCGCGCGAATACCCCACAAGGCCAAGAAAACCGTCATTGGCGTAGGTTATGCAAAAGCGTCCCATTTCGGAGAGCGTTATCACGCCGCCGTTGATATTGTTGGATATGTTCTTCAGCGTGGCCGCGTTCTCTTCCGTAAGGCGCATATTCTTTCTCTTTTCCTCCCAGGCGGCGCAGAGCAGCCCCAGGCAGACGGCCAGAAAAAACAGCATTACAAAGATCGTCGTCTTATACTTATAAAAAAGGTCTTCAAGCGTTATCGCGTTCGGCCTGGCGATGGTGTGGGCGTTGATTATATTTTCCACCGCCTGCCCGTTAAAATTTTTGATCGTCTTGTCGAGGATGGACAACAGCCGGGGGTCGCTCTCGGCCGCCGCGGCCATCGTCAGCTGCTCCTCCGCGGCGGTGGTGGAGATCGTGACGATGCCGCCGTACTTCGGCCGCTGAAGGAGCGCGCCGATCACGCAGACGTTATTGGCGGCAACGTCGGCGACGCCGTTCTTCACGGCGTCCATGCACATCGCCGGGGAGGGGAATTTTATCATCTCGCTGTTTGGATATCTGGCTCTGATATTTTTTTCGCTCGCCGGGGATACATCGTCGGCAACGGCGATTTTAAGACGAGAATCCGAGGTGAAACGCAGCCCGGGTTTGCCGGCGAATATCGTCGAAGTGGTCATGAAGGGAGAGGTCTGGCGCAGCTCGCCGTCGACGCCGCTGCCCTTATAATTTACAGCCGCGCCGATGAGATCAACGCCGCCAGCCTTTATCGCGGCGGTCTCTCCTCCCGGCATCCCCATGGCGGTAAAGGTGAAGCGCAGGCCGCTCTCGCGCGAGACGAGCGCGTAAATGTCCGGGATTATCCCGCACATATCGCCCTCTTTGTTTTTGTAGGAGAGCGGCGCGCTGTCGGCCGGCAGCGCCACATTGAGCGTCGGCGCGCCGGAAATAAAATCAAGCTCGCCGCGCGAATAGGGATATGTTTGTTGAAAGCCGTAGTAATGCCGGTTGAGCCTGTTTTCGAGATCGGGGTCCTCAAGCTTGAGCGCGATCACAGCCTCATTCAGCTCCCGCAGTACTTCCGAGTTGTATTTTTGCGTGACATAGTAAAAGGGCGCCGGGGAAAATTTCGCCAGCATCTTATGCCTGCCGGTCATCGCCGTAAGGTTCGTCGCCACGGCGTCGACCTCCCGGGACGCCAGCGCCGCGAACATCGCGGGCGGGGTCCGAAAATCCACAAAACGCGGGACGAAGCCGTTCCTGGCCGCGTAACTCTTGAACTCTTCGCGAAGGACATAGTTTTTCAGACAACCGATCTTTATCTCGCCGAATTTTTTAAAATCCTCATAAACGATGTCCTTATTGCCGCTGAGAGTGATCAGCGCGCCGTATGTATTGCCGCTGGGATAGATCGAGAAGGCGTACCTTTTGCCGCGCTCCGGATTAAGCTGTACGGGAGCCAGGATATCGGTCTTCCCCGCCTCAAACATCTTCAGCGCCGCGCTCCAGTTGTCGGCCCTTACATACTCCACCCTCCATCCGGCCCGGCGTGCGACATGCGCGAGATAATCCACATTATAACCGGTCATATTCCCGCTTGAGTCATAAACGTTGAAACGCCCCGAAGGAAAGAACCCCACCTTCACCGTCCTCGGCATATCGGCGTACGCGGCGGCACAGACGACAACGGCAAAAAGAAATGCAATAAGAACGCTCGTTTTTTTCATGACAAAAGTCCTCTCCGGGAAAATATACACGCAATGCAGGTCAACAAAAGCTTCACTTAAAATACCTATTTTTACTATTATATCAAATTATTTCACCACCGGGGCAAAGCGCGCGGCGCACCGACATGCGCTGATGGCGTCGGATAAAATAAATTCCAAACGCTATTCCCCACGGGCTGCCTTTGCTATAATGTTCGCGGAGATCCTTTTTAAGTCGTAGTATGGGGTATGGAAGCCCGACATCGGTGCGGGCAGGGTTTTTTGCGGATGTTTTCGCATCGGCCGCGGACAACCGGCACGAGGCGGGGCCCGCACAGGCAAAACCGCGCGGGAAAAATCGTTTAAAGGAGCAGATCATGGAGAATAGGTGCGATTTATTGAATGAACAGCTTTTGAACGGCGTCGGGAATATCGCCCGGGTCATGTCCGCCGACGGAAAAGTAGCGGACTATATCCCGGAACTCTCGCTAATGTCAGCGGAACTTTTCTCTCTTAGCTGCCAGGGCATCGATTCTTCGCTAATGGAGACCGGCGACAGGGAGCAGTTCTTCACCATGCAGTCCATCTCAAAAATACTCGCCCTCTCCTTCGCGATCGAGAATTTCGGCAGGGAAAACGTCTTCCGCCATGTCGGCATGGAGGCGAGCGCCGATTCCTTCAACTCTCTCATGCGTATCGAGATGACTTCATCCAAGCCCTCCAACCCGTTCATGAACGCGGGGGCGATCGCTGTCTGCTCGCTCATCCACAAAGCCTACAAAGAGGAATCCGTCGAGAGGCTCTTATCCTTTATGGAGAGTGTAACCGGCCGGGAAAACGGCTTTGACGAACGGGTATTTTCCTCGGAAAAACGCAGCGCCGACCGGAACAGGGCGCTGGCCTTCTTCATGAAGAGCATGGGATTTCTCCACGGAGACGTCGAATCCATCCTCGATTTCTATTTCGCTCTGTGCAGCCTGCGCTGTACGAGCGGCGACCTCGCTAAGATCGGCGCGATGATCGCCGCGGGAGGCGTCGCGGTCCATTCGGGGGAACGCGTCATCCAAAAGGAGACTGTCTTTACCCTCATGGGGCTGATGAGTACCTGCGGACTATATAACGGTTCGGGGGAATTCGCCGTCCGCGTCGGCCTTCCCGGCAAAAGCGGCGTCTCCGGCGGCATTCTGGTCGCCGTTCCCGGCAGGATTGGCATCGGCGTATTTTCACCGGCGCTCGACGCCAAGGGCAACTCCGTCGCGGGGATAAAGGCCCTTGAACTGCTCTCCGAAAAACTGGACCTGCGCGGCTTCGGCAAACATAACAGATGATGGATCCCCTAAGCTCGGTTTGACCGCCGCCTCGGCGGAGCAGACGGCCGGCGGGCTCAGGTATACGCCGATGATCTTCACACGATAACGATATCAAGATGGGAGGCCGCTTTACCCTGCGGCCTCCCATCTTGATTCCCTTATTCTTGTATTTTCCTGAAACTTACTGCTTTTTCTGCTCCCTGCCCCAGGAATCTTTCAGCGATACCGTCAGGTTGAATACGGGGCGCTCCGGCGTCGTGACGTTGTCCGCGCAGAAGTAGCCGTGACGCAGGAACTGGAATTTGTCTAGCGGCGCGGCCTGCGCGAGCGACGGCTCGACGAGGGCCTCCTCCGCGACCACAAGCGACTGGGGGTCGAGATAATCTTTGTAGTCCTTGCCCTCTTCCATGTCGTTCATATTGCGGAGGGTGAAGAGATGCCCATAAAGGTTGACCTTCGCCTTTACGGCGTCCCCGGCCCAGACCCAGTGGAGCGTGCCCTTTATCTTGCGTCCGTCGGGCGCGTCTCCGCCGCGGCTTTCCATATCGACGGAACAGCGCAGCTCGGTGACGTTGCCGGCGGCGTCTTTTACCGCTTCATTGCACCTGATGATGTAGGCGTGCTTGAGGCGCACCTCTTTGCCGGGCGACAGGCGGAAGAAGCCCTTCACCGGTTCTTCCATGAAGTCGTCCCGTTCGATGTAGAGCTCTTTGCCTATCTTCACAGTGCGGCTGCCGGCCCCGGCATCCTCGGGGTTGTTCTCGGCTGGAAGCTCGTCAACAAAGCCCTCGGGCCAGTTTTCGAGCACCACTTTAAGCGGCTTGAGCACGGCCATACCGCGCCGCGCCGTCTTATTGAGCTCTTCGCGGAGGCAATGCTGCAAAAGTTCGACCTCTACCATGCTGTCGGCCTTCGCGACGCCGATCTCACGGCAGAAGCGGCGGATGGCGGAAGCGGTGTAGCCGCGGCGGCGAAAGCCGGATATAGTCGGCATACGGGGATCGTCCCATCCGTCGACGATGCCGAGCGATACAAGCTCCAGCAGTTTGCGTTTGCTCATCACCGTATAGGTAAGGTTGAGGCGCGCGAATTCATACTGATGCGGCACATGGGGAACATCCACGTTGGCGATGAACCAGTCGTAAAGAGGGCGGTGATCTTGAAATTCAAGCGTGCAGATCGAATGGGTGACCCCTTCGATGGCGTCTTCATAGCCATGCGCGAAATCATACATCGGGTAGACGCACCATTTGGCGCCGGTACGGTGGTGTTCGCGCTTGAGTATGCGGTAGATGACGGGGTCGCGCAGGTTGAGGTTGCTGCTTGCCATGTCGATCTTCGCCCGCAGGACGTGGCTGCCCTCTTCAAATTCCCCCGCGGTCATCTTCGCGAAAAGCGCGAGATTCTCCTCGACGCCGCGGTTCCTGTAGGGCGAATCGACGCCGGGCCTCGTCAGCGTTCCGCGGTTCGCGCGGATCTCGTCCGCGTTCTGATCGTCAACATAAGCTTTTCCGGCCCTGATGAGCTCCAGCGCCCACTCATAGAACTGCTCGAAATAGTCGGAGGCATAACGCAGCTCCGCCCAGTCAAAGCCGAGCCATTTGACGTCCGCCATGATCGCCTCGACATACTCCGTCTCCTCCTTCGCGGGATTCGTGTCGTCGAAGCGGAGATTGCATTTTCCGCCAAATTGTTCCGCCATGCCAAAGTTGAGACAGATGGATTTCGCGTGCCCGATATGGAGATAACCGTTGGGCTCGGGAGGGAATCTCGTGATCACCCCTTTGACCGTGCCGTTTTCGAGGTCTTTGGTTATTATCTCTTCGATAAAATTCTGGTTTTTGTTTTCTGAAGCCATTAGGCCGCCTCCAATTGTCTATTAAAGTTTTTCAAGATATAAATGCAAAATATTCTCCGGAGATTCCGGAGATATCAATAATGAGAGATATGATAATGCAATAAGGAACTCAAGGGAATAGCTTCCCTGGCTAAAAACGGTAAATTTATTTTTCGCGAGCTCCGCGATGCCGACGCCGCCGTAAAAGGACGGGTTCTTCCTGCCGCGCGCGCAGGAACTCGCGGCGATGACAAGCGGCCTGCGCCCGTCGTCCGGAAATACTTCAGCCATCAGGCGGTGCAGCCGCTGCGGCATGTTTCCGGCGCCATATCCGGCGAGGATGATTATCTTTCGTGGTTCAAAATGCGGCAAAGCGGCCGGGTGCAGAACGACAAGCTCCATCTCTCCGGCGGCTCTGCGCCAGCCGCCATCTTTCGGCATGGAGATCCGGCGGCCGTAATTACGCGGCGCGGCTCCGCGCCCGGTCGACGTATAGGCGGCAAGCGCTTCGGCGTCCTCTTTATGGACGAACGGCCCCTCATAGTTTACACCGTCAAAGTGGATATATACGCCGCAGTCCGTTTCACAGAGAAGGGAGGCCGCGCCGCAGAGGTTCGCTTCGCCATCAAAGTCCGGGGCCTCCGGCGTCCGCTGGCTGCCAGTAAGCACCACGGCGGCGGCCGGGTCGGCCGTCAGTGAGAGCCAGGCGGCGGTATAGGCCATGGTGTCGGTCCCGTGGATCACGAGGATTTTCGTTACGCCCCGCGATACGGCTTCGTTTATCTTCTCCGTAAGCCGCATCCATTCAGCCGGCGAAATGTCTGAGCTGTCGCATCCGGCGTCTCCGAAAATAAGATCCACGCTGTAAGAATATCCTTTTTCGCGGAGGAACTCCCCCGCCTTTCGCAGAACGCCGAGCGCCGCCTCCGCGTCAGGAACGGCTCCGCTGCCGTGGTCCAGGGAGACGATTGTGCCCCCTGTGGAAATTATCAGTACGTCTTTCATCAGAACGACGCGGCCTCCTGTGAGAGAAGTATGCCCTCGTACCAGAGCAGCAGCATGGCGGCCACCGTCAAAATGGGGATGAGGCTGCCCCTTATCGGCTTCGGCAGCCTGTTTTCCGCGCACTGTACCGTGATCCAGCAGGCAGGCACCAAAATGAGGCGCGCGGCTGCGACCGCGAGCCAGAAGATGATGAAGTTAAGCGCCTGGCCGCGCCATGAAATGCCGAGCCCTTCGCTTATCGTGGCGATCATATCCGACGGGAACAGTATGTAGGTTACAAGAGAGATCACGATAAAGGCCCGGAAGACCGACCATATTTGCAGCATTCCCCGCGGCGCGCCCGCGTACTCAGGCGATTCACCGTGCATAAAGAGGGCGCTTCCCGCGGAGATGCTCCTGTGAGGGATCTGGCTCAATATCACGAATACAAAGAGTATGACGCCGCATATGCCCCATTGCGACATAGAGGCGAAGTGTCCGGTCATGGAGAAGGAGTTCAGGCTGAAGGGGTCGCTGTCGAGGCCGTTCTTCGTGAAGAACGAGGCCAGCGAGGCGCAGCAGGCCATGAGCGGCACCAACAGCCGCAGCATGCCGCGCATCTCGCTGCGGGCGATCTCGTTGCCGGTCCCCGACCCGAGAGCGTAAAGCGAGATAAGCGCGAATATCTCCGAAAGCAGCATGAACTGCACCAGCTGGATAATATCGGAGCCGTTGTCGATGATGGGAATAAACGTGCAGTACGGCAGGCTCGCGCAGACCGTCATCAGCGAAGCGACCGCCAAAGCGGGAGCGTAGAGGGCGATATTGACCGAGGCGCTCTCCGGCAGCCCGATCTCCAGGCGAAAGATGGCGCGCAACCCTCTCACAGCGGGCGCGCCGTCCTCCAACCGCCGCTTCCTCAGCATGATCGAAAGCAACAGCAGGTAAAACTTTTCCGTCGCGATCGCCGTGACGAGCGCAAATCCCATCAGCAGCCAGGCGTTGAAATATTTAAAGATCATCGAAAAAAAATCAATCATTGTAAATCACCCTAAAAATATTGCGGTCACAAACAGTATCAAAAGCGCCGCGATCCCGAAGAGGCCGCAGGAGGGAAGCTCTCCCCACGGCTCGATAAATATCCGGCTGAAGCCGGCGATGAAGCGCTCCACCGGCAAGACGCCGGAGTGCTCCTGCATGTTGTGCGCCGGCTCGGGAAAGAGCCTGCCGCCGCGGCGCCTCACGGCAATATTGACGACTAACCAGGCGACAAGCGCGGAGAGGAGAAAAACCAGCAGCCACCGGTACACGTCCCAGATGAAGAATCCCGTTGAAATTCTGAAGGCCATCATTATTTACTTACCTCCACAGGCGTCAGGTCGGACGGGGCCGTGCGGTTGATCAGCGATTCGACGGAAGGCGCCACCGACTCCTCGAATAGCTCGCCGGGCAGCACGGTCGTCGTGATAAAGAGCATCAACAGCAGGAACAGCGGAAAGGCGATCGTCACTTCGCCGCTGAAATTGAAATCCCTTTTTTGGGAGACCTTGCCGATCGTCAGCGTGATGAGGAAACGTAGCCCCGTGAGCAGCATCGTCACCGTAAACAGAAAGAGCGAGGTAAGTACGAATGGGCTCATAAAGTTTGCCGAACGGAAAAGCAGCTGCTTGCCGCTGTATCCGATAAGGGGAGGCAGTCCGGCAAGTACCGCGATGACGATGAAAAGGGCGACGGCGGTGAAAGGTATCCGTTTCAGCAGCGCCCCCTCCTGCCATAATTCGCGCCCTTCGTAGCTCTGTTTGAGAAATACCGTTATTATCGAAAGGGCGGCGGAGACGGGAAGGAACATCAGCCAGAGCGAGATCATCGCCTCAATGGCGCTCACACCGTAAAGGGCGGCGCGTTCCGCGCTGAAGGTGCCGTCCATAGCGATACCGATGGAGATCAGGATCATCCCCTTCATATAGAAGACCATCGAATTCATAAACCGCTCGGGATCTTTAGCGCCGCAGGACAGGACAAGCGCGAGCAGCACCGCCGCGAAGCCCAGCAATATGAGCAGCATGGGGACCTTTTGAAGTCCCTGCATCGGGCCGTAAAGCGAGAAGATCACCCGGAAGGCGATGAATAACGAGGCCTGCGTCCTGATCCCGAAAAAACAGTTGCGGGAGGCGTCGGGCAGATAGGGCGAAGGCTTTACAAAAATATAGAGCAGCGGCACCACGAGAAAAATAAACGCCCACAGGGTCTCGTTTGCGGGGGCGATCATGGAGGCGAGGAGGTTGATGTTGTCAGTGCCGTATTTAAATCTCAACAGTATGACGCCGGCCAAAAACATCGCCAACAGCAGTACGCGCGATATATAATAGAAAACGCTTTCGCCGCCCTCCCTCTTTTTAGTAGCGAAATTGCTGTAAAGGCCCGTCACTCCGATCTGAGTAAGCAGCATGAACAGAAATAACGGCACAAGATTGTTCAGGTAAAAAATTCCCTGAATACCCGCGCAGGTAAGCAGCAAAAAGAACACCTTACGCGGCGTTATCAGATTCTGACGGTCAGCGAGAGCCCTTATACCGGCCGTCAGCGCCACAAAGCTCATAAGCGCCGCGGAAATAGCCCCGAAGGCGTCGATACGAAGCACCGCCTGCGCGTTCTTCACCGACTCGCTCGTGAGGACGTTGGACCAGCCGGTGCTGGTAAAGACATAGAGCGGACTGTAGGAGCCGCTCACGCTCATCCAGACCAGGCAGGAAAGCACGGTGCCCGCAACGAGCAGAATGAGAAAAGGAAGCTTATAGCATACCTTTGGCAGGACCAAGGTACGACCCAGCCGCCTCGAGAAAAATTTATTATATAGGAGGAGCAGACCGTAACAGCCGGAGCCCGCAAGCGGCAGGAACAGCGTGAGAAACGGCAGCGGCATCGATTTAAACAGAAGCAGAAAACTCATAGACTCACCAATTTTCTTATAACATATGGTCTCCCCCTCCCGCCGCGGCGGCAGGGGGTCAAGAAAAACCATAACAGCAATTATATCAAAGAGTGAGCACTTTTTTTTCATAAAAAATATATCGTCATAATAAACTAACGCCGCATAAATAAACACGCCATCAATAATTATGCTAGAATAGTCATGCGGCAATTTGTTCTTTCGTTTTATTAAAATAATACTTATATCTTTGAAGGAGTGAACATGATGCAGGAGAAGAAAAAAATGTCTCTCATTGCAAAAATCGGCGTAGGCTTCGTAATAGGACTTGTCCTCGGATTCATCATAGGACCGATGGCAACGGGCTCTCCATTTATCGCCGATATCGTGATTCCGGTGCTGCAGTTGATCGGCGGCATCTTCCTCGCGCTGCTCAAGATGCTCATCGTACCGCTGGTATTCTCCAGCCTGATAATGGGAGCATCGTCGATAGGCGACCCCAAGGTGCTGGGGCGCATCGGCGTCAAGACCGTCGCTTTTTACCTGGGGACCACCGTCGTGGCGATCATCATCGGACTCATCCTCGGCAATGTGATCCAGCCCGGAGTCGGCATGGCGATCGAGGGAGCCAAGGCGGCGGCCAAAGAACCTGAAACCATCTTCAGCGTGATCCTCAACATCTTCCCCGCCAACCCGCTGCAGGCGCTCGTCAACGGCGTGATGCTGCAGGTCATCGTATTCGCGTTGTTTCTCGGCGTCGCGGCTACGCTAATCGGCGAAAAAGGCAAGGCGTTCCTTGCATTCAACTCGTCACTCGCCGAGGTAATGTTCAAAGTCACGTCGATCGTCATGAAGACCGCTCCGCTCGGTATCTTCGCGCTCATCGCCGTCACGGCGGCCAAATATGGCCCCGCGGTCCTCGCCCCCTTTGCCAAAGTCATCTTCGCCGTCTATCTTGGCTGTTTCCTGCAGGTCGTAATCGTCTATTCGGGACTTATTACCGGAATCGTACACAAAAGCCCCCTCTGGTTCCTGAAGGGCGTGCGTGAAGCGATGCTCGCGGCCTTCGTCACAAGGACTAGCGCGGGAGTACTTCCCATTTCCATGAACAACGTATAGAAGAACCTCGGCGTCAGTGAAGACGTCTCCTCCTTCGTCCTGCCCCTCGGAGCGACGATCAACATGGACGGCACCGCGATATACGAGGGCATTTGCGCGCTCTTCGTCGCCCAGGCGTTCGGCATAGACCTCAGCCTCGGCGCTCAGGCCGGTATACTTATGACCGCGACGCTCGCCTCGATAGGTACCGCGGGAGTCCCCGGAGCGGGGCTGATAATGCTCTCGATGGTCCTGGTCTCCGCCGGACTGCCGATAGAGGGAATGGCGCTCGTCGCCGGGATCGACGCTGTGCTCGACATGGCGAGGACCTGCGTCAACGTCACGGGAGACATGTGCGTCTCGACCGTCATCGCGAAGACGGAGGGCGAAAAGCTATAAAAGATCCCTGGTCACAGAGATTGTTCAATTATTAAAATATACTGTAAATAACTTTCTAAGACGAAAGAGAGAGCAAAGGCGTTGACAAATATAGGGATGCGTAATAGAATATCTCTCGTTGGTGAGGTGGCCGAGCTAGGCTGAAGGCGCTCGCCTGCTAAGCGGGTAGGGGGACATAAATCTCCCTCCAGGGTTCAAATCCCTGCCTCACCGCCATAAAAACGCCAAACGCGCCGGTAGCTCAACTGGATAGAGCATCGGACTACGGATCCGAAGGTTACGAGTTCAAATCTTGTCCGGCGCGCCATTGCAAACACTGGGTTTTCGAGAAATTCGAAAGCCCATTTTTTGTACCTTTTGGGCTCCGCGGCGCGAATTAAACGTAAGCGTCAACTCGCCAGGACCTATACCGCCCCAACCACAGCATTAAAACTCTTCCCTGTAATCCGTTAACCCGGGAGGAATCTTGTCATGTTGGAGTGTTCCGGCAAGGAGATCACTGAGACCTTTTGCATTGGACGGCATAGCAGAGACCTCCAATAACCGTGCGGAACGGTGGGCCTATTGGCGTGAAATACCAAGCATAGGTAAAAAGAGGGACCCGTCATGGGCCACTTTCGTAACACTTCATATGACAGGCACAGGATGCGGGCCCGATACTGCGTCCTGTCAGGCGTTCTTTTTGACGCGCTGCCGGAAGCATTCGTCCGCCGCGGCGCGCGTCCTGCCGTCTTGTGAAACGTAATATGGGGCAGAGCCGTCTTTCGGGCAGTATATCACGCCGGTTCTGACCGCGCCGATTTTCTCAAGCAGCTCCCAGACGTGTTTCTGACGCTCGAGAAAGAACTCCTGCTTCTCGTCGCTCCAATCGCGCAGCTGCGTCAGTCTGCGGCGGGAAGGAAGCCGGCGGCGCTGTTCCAGAGACTTTTTGAGCTCGTCGACGGTAAGAATGTTTTCGCTATCTTTCGTGGAATTCGACATCGTCGTCCCTCTTTTCTGCCGCCTGCTTCTGTCGGCGCTTTTCCAGCATGAGTTCAAGCCACGGGGAAACATCTTCTTCCGCGGCCCGCTTTTTAAGATACTCTATATCGGCCGAGTAAGCGCTTTCAGAAGAAATGGACAGCGCCAGCATCAGTTCCGCCCATCGGAAATCATCTTTCGCCTGTATGTTTTGCCTGGCCCCCCAGTATACGGCGGCGGTCAGTCTGTCGATGATCATATCTTCTACGCTCGAAAGCAATATATCGGTTCCCCGATAATTCAGCTTCTGCAGTTTTTCCGGAAATTCTCCGCTCACTATATCGACGGTAATATCCAGCTCTGAGCTATACCATTGTCTCCCAAAAAGTTTAAAGCCTGTATTACGGAGAATATCTACGGTAGCGTCTATGTCATGGGTGAGTATATCCAGATCTACTGACCCGTAGTTGCCAAAAGTATATACCTGCACGGCAGACTCGCCGACCAGAATCGGGCATCCCAAGATATGTCTTTCCTCCAGTCTGTCTGTGAGCCATTTCAGGAACATAAGCTTGTTGTTTATCTCCGGCGACAGATTGTTTTTGATCTGTTCCAGTTCGTTCGATCTATTTTCTTTTGGACTATTCGTCATCCCAATCCCCATCCGCAGCGGCTGAACCAATCAAACAAACCCCGCCTGTCATGTCTATTATACCCGTATATCCCGCGGCAAAACAAAGCTTAAGACGACAGCACGGCCGCACAGCCATTTTACCGTGTCGCCGCCTCGCGCACCAGCCTTTTGTAAGTTTTCCAAATCGACGCCTTTAAAGCAGACTGCCTCAAATGCCATCAAAGGTCCTTACACTATGATGTAAATAGTTACAGGGGAGGAAGGGGTTATCGGTGCCTGCTATGAGGCCGTATGAACTGCTTGCCCTGCTGAAAGGATAGGCGTTAAGAGAATTCGCGCGGGCTGTTGTGTAAAACGCCGGTAATAATAAAAGACAAAAGCGGCGGCAGACGTTAGCGCCTGCCAAAGAACAGGCGTAAAGCCGGCGGAATAAGAGCTTTAACAATACAGGCAATAAAGCGATCACGGGCGGCGGAGAACTGAAAAGCGATCCGCCGCCTTACTGTTCTGAACGCATAAAGTCTACGAAGTTTTTTATGATCATCGATCTCTCATAATCGTCTTTGTACCATAGCATCCAGGTCTTTCTTACCAGAGGAGAGCCATCCTTATTATAGAGCGGCAGCCTGAAAAGCGCCTTATCGTTTTCGAGAAATTTCTCAGCGGAAAAGAAGCTGTATCCGAGCCCGCTCCGGACCATCTCAAGCGCTGTGTCGCCGTTATCGACAGAGAACGAGACACGCAGCTTTGAAGGGAAATTCTCTGCGATCCAGCCGTCCAGCAGCTTTTTGGTAAACACTCCCTTAACGTATTCTATCCGCGGGAGCGCCGGGATCTCGCCCAGCGTTACCTTCCGCGCGTACGCGAGGAAGCTCTGTTCTTCATAAATGTCATATTTTTCGCCCGCAAACGCATAATCACCGCAGATAAAACCGACGGATGCCTCTCCCGCCTCCATGACGCCGCAAACTTTATCGGAGAGAGCCGTCTGGACGCTGAAAGATACTCCGGGGCAGAGCGCGCTGTAGTTCCTTATAATGTGCGGGAATTTGAACTTTCCAAACGAATTAGGCATGACGAGCCGTATCTCGCCGAATTTTCCAGATGAAAAACGCTCCATCTCTTCGTTTATTTGTTTGAAAGAGGCGGCAAGCCCGGCAGCGCGCTGTCCGAGGCACTCTCCCTCAGGCGTGAACGTGACTCCCTTGTTTGTGCGCTTCAGGAGCTTGACTCCGAAATGCTCTTCTATATTCATGATGCGTTTTGTTATCGTAGGCTGAGACATGTAGAGCGCCTCGGCGCTTTTCGTTATGTTCTTCGTCCGCATCAAAGAATCAAGGATGTACCAGTCGATCTCTCTCATCATAGGCTCCTTTGCCATTCCAAAACGGCATAGTCAGAATGAACTAATCCAATTTTACAGAATTTTTAGTCTCGCTACAATAACAATATAAAGATTTTACAAAATATTATAAAAATAAAGGAGAATTCTGATGGACAGAGTGTTCAGCCACAGAGAATTGATCGGCATGGCCGCTTCACTTTTTGAAGCGGGCGGGCTGAGGAAGGAAGACGCGGGGACGGTCGCGCGCGACCTTGTATCGGCGGATCTCCGGGGCCTGACTTCGCACGGCGTGTCAAGGATCCCCATGTATCTTGAAAGGATAAGAAGAGGTGTCGTCAACCCGCGGCCTGAGATAAAAAGCACGCAGACGGCGCCCGCCGCGATCCTGTTGGACGGGGACGACGGAATGGGATTCCTCGCCTCGCACCGCGCCGTTGAAGAGGGGACCGCCCTTGCGGAAAAGACGGGCATCGCCGTCGTCGGCGTTCACAAAAGCACCCACTTCGGAATGTCAGCGTCCTATGTCCAGCAGGCGGTAGAGGCCGGATACGTCTGCATGGCGTTTACCAACTCTTCGCCCGCGCTTGCACCTGTCGGCGCAAAGGTCGCCTTTCTCGGCGCGGCCCCGCTGGCGGCAGGCATACCGGGCGGCAAAAATTCTCCGGATTACATACTCGACATGGCGATGACTATTATCGCGCGCGGCAAGATCAGAGTCGCCGCAACGAATAATGAAGAGATCCCGCTTGGGCTCGCGCTCGATTCCGACGGCAAGCCGACGACCGACGCAAAGAAGGCATTCGCAGGCGTCTGCCTTCCGTTCGGCGGCCCAAAAGGCGCGGCGCTTGCCATGCTGATGGATCTGCTGAGCGGCATGTTCACGGGAGCCAATTACGGCGGCGACGTCAAGAGCCTCTACTTCGACCACAGCGCTCCGCAGAACGTCGGGCATATCTTCTTCTTCATGAAGCCCGACCTCTTTATCCCGCGTGAAGAACTTGCGGCGCGCATGGACGAATTCTACCGCAGGCTGACAAACCTGCCGAAAGCGGACGGCTGCAAAAGGATCATGATGCCGGGCGAACCGGAGGCGGAAAAGACGAAGGCGCGCATGGAAAACGGCATCCCGCTTTCAGAGAATATCGTAAAAGATATCAGGCAGACGGCCGAGCTTTATAAAATTGCTCTCGGCCCCAAGTTCGACTGATATGAGACTCTGCTACCCGCTGACGACGCCGGACGCGGGCGTCAGGATAATGGGGCTTTACGGGCCTTACGAAGAAAGTTTCGCGCTGCTTGCGAAGATCGGGTACGAGGGTGCCGAGCTTATGGTGCGCCGTCCTGCGCCGGAACTTGCGGATGAAACAAAGCGTCTCTGCGGAAAATACAGAATAAAGATCGCGGCGGTGGGCCTCACTCCGGCGGTCAAAGCGGACAAACTCTTTATCTCGTCGCCCGACCCGGAGGTCCGCGCAGCCGCGCTTGAAAGAGCCGGGGAAGTTATAAGATTTGCCTCCGAGCTCGGCGCGCCGTTCTGTATCGGCAGTTTCCGCGGCCGCGTCTCAGAAGAGGCTGATTCTCTCCTGAACGCCGAAAAAGCATTTAGGGATATCTCGGAGCAGTGTACAACCGCCGGCATTCCCTTCCTTGTCGAGCCGCAGGGCGCGTCAAATTCAAATTATATGAACGACCTGGAGCAGGCGCAGCGCTTTAAGAAGGAGGCCGGCATCGAGAATATGAAATTCATCTTCGATATGTTTCACGCGCAAATCAACGAACCGCTTCTATTTGCCTCAATAGTTAAAAACGCGGTGGATTTCGGCCTCGTGCACTGTTCGGGAGAAAAGCGCCTTGCGCCCGGAGACGGCGCGATGCCGTGCAGAGAGATCATCGGGACTATCGCCGCATGCGGATACGACGGGTGGTACTCAACAGAAATAAAACAGGAACCGGATCAGGAGACCGCCGCGCGGCGTGCATTCGATTTCCTGAATAACGTCAAACAAGAAACGGGGAGGTAAGAGTTATGAAGATTTCTTTCGCAGGCCTGGGGAAGATGGGAGCGCCGATTGCGATGAACCTTGCAAAAGGCGGCGATGAACTGACGGTATTTGATATAAACGAGTCGAACCTTGCGAAGTTCAGCGGGCTGAAAAATGTAAAGACGACGGGCAATACCGACGATATCTGCGAGGCCGGCGTTATCTTTCTCTGTCTCCCTAACGGCGATATCGTAAAGAAGACCGCGCTCGGCAAAAACGGGCTTATATCCAAAATGAAAAAGGGCGCTGTGCTTGCTGACCTCAGCACTATCAGCTGGAAAGCCGCGATGGATGTGGCGGAGGGCTGCGCGGAGACCGGGATAGAGTTCATGGACTGCCCGATATCCGGTATGGAGGCGCGCGCGATAGACGGTACGCTCACGGTCATGTGCGGAGGGAAGGAAGAAACCTTCCGCCGTATAGAGCCACTGCTGAAAATGATCGGCACAAATATCCTTTATATGGGAAAGAACGGAGCCGGGCAGCTTACGAAGCTTATCAACCAGCTGCTCTTCGACATCAACGCCGCCGCGATCGCGGAGGTCGTTCCTATGGCCGCTCTGATGGGGCTCGATCCGGAAAAGACGGCGTCCGTCATAAACAGCGGCACGGGGCGCAGTTACGCCTCGGAATTTTTCCTGCCCCGCGCCCTCGAAGGGAACTTCTCAGAAGGATACGCGATGAAGAACGCATATAAAGACCTTGTCAGCGCCGCTGAGATATCGGCGTCGCAGTCGATCCCGATGCCGGTGCTCGCCGCAGCCACGGCGACCTACCAGCAGGCGCTTCGTTCAGGCTACGGAGAGCTCGGAAAAGGCGCTATGATAAAAGTTTTTGAAAAACTTCTGGGAACGGAATTCAGAAAGGGCTGACCGTCATGATCAAAGCAGACACGAACTCTCAGGAAGCTTACTATATCGGCCTTATGAACGCGGCGGGATTCCGCAACAAAGACATTGAAAAACCGCTCATTGGGATCGTCAATTCGTGGAACGAGGTAAACCCCGGACACCGTCCGCTGCGGGAGCTGGCGGAGCGCGTAAAAGAGGGAGTATGGGCCGCCGGAGGTACGCCCGCGGAGTTCAACGTGCCGGCGCCGTGCGACGGAATGGCGCAGATACGCGGCATGAATTATGTATTGCCGCAGCGCGACCTTATCGCCGCTTCGATCGAGTCGATGGCGCGCGCCCACGGCTTCGACGGCCTCGTCTTCCTCTGCTCCTGCGACAAGATCGTCCCCGGCATGCTGATGGCGGCCGCGCTGCTTGACCGCCCGTCCGTATTTTTGACAGCTGGTGCTATGGTTCCTTATGAAAACAAAGGAAAGACCTATATCACCTCCGACCTTAAAGAGGCGATAGGAAGCCGTTCAAAAGGAACGGTCACGGAAGATGAGTTCCGCGATTTCAAAGCTAATATCTGCCATTCGTGCGGGACCTGTTCAATGTACGGAACGGCAAACACGATGGCCGTCTTCGCAGAGGCGGCGGGCGTCTGCCCCTTCGGTTCCGCGACGGAGTTCTTCTGTTCGTCCGCCAAGGCAAAACAGGCGCGTGATATGGGCGAACGGATAGTTGAACTCGTTCATGAAGGCAAGCCCTTTTCGTATTTCATGAACAGGCGCTCGGTTGAAAACGGTATAAAGCACATCTCCGCAACGGGCGGCTCGACAAACGCGGCGCTGCATGTGCTCGCTATCGCAAAAACGCTGGGGATACCTCTTACGCTTCAGAACTTCGACAGGATACAGAAAGAGGTCCCCGTTATCGCAAAGTTCAAGCCGTCCTCGGACTTCAACATGAGCGATTATCATAACGCAGGCGGAGTGCCGGCGACTATGTGGGCAATACGTTCTCATCTCGACCTCGACACGCCAAGAATAACAGGCGGAACGCTGCGCGACGAAATACGCCCTCCCTTTGACGCATCCGTGATATGTGAAGAAGATAATGCGCTGCTGAAAAACGGGACGTTTGCGGTCCTTTACGGCAATCTTGCCCCCAAGGGCTGCGTCGTTAAAAAAAGCGGCGTCGAGGCGTCGATGTTCAAACACCGCGGCCCCGCCGTCGTCTTCGAATCTGAAGAGGACGTTCTGAAACACCTTGAAGGCGGGCAGGTAAAGCCCGGCTCGGTGCTGGTCATCCGTTATGAAGGGCCGAAGGGCGGCCCCGGAATGCGCGAGATGTCTATTCCCGCGGCGATGCTCGTAGGGATGGGGCTGCACAAGTCGGCAGCCATGATAACGGACGGGCGTTTTTCCGGCGCCACGCGCGGCCCGTGTGTCGGGCACATATCTCCTGAAGCCTGGGAAGGCGGCCCCATCGCGGCGGTAAGAAACGGCGACATGGTTGACATAGACCTTGACGAAGGAACGATACAGGTCGAGCTGACCGACGAAGAGATACGGGAAAGGCTCCGCAGCGCGGCGCGGCCCGACCATAAAGCCGAAGGCATGCTCAGGCGGTACAGAGAATGCGTCAGCGGTTCGGATGAAGGCGCGCTCTGGCTTTTCTGATCACACATAAAAGGAGATGGACTGAATGACAATGCAGATAATAGCTCTCGGGTTCCTTATCGGAGCGATTGCAATAGGATTCATAAAAAAGATAAACGTAGGGATAGCGGCCTTCGGGCTAGTGCTCCTGCTTGCGCTTATCGGCGGCCTGAAGCTTAAAGTGATATTCGCAGGATTCCCGACAAAGCTGTTCATCACATTGCTTGGCACGATGTTCTTCTTTGCGCTCCTGCAGGAGAATAAGACGCTTGAACTTCTCTCGCAGAAGATAATCGCGGCGGTCGGGAAGAACGCGTTTCTGATACCGATCATTCTCTACGTAACGGCCTACGCGCTTTCGGCGGCCGGCCCCGGAGCCATCTCAGCGCAGGCGGTCACCATATTGTTCGCGGTCACGCTCGCGGTGCAGATGAAGGTGGACCCGCTGCTTCTCGCCACGCCGGCGTTTCTCGGGGCGGTCGGCGGCACCGTATCGCCGATCGCGCTGACGGGCATCATTATAAGCGACCTGTTTGCGGCGCAAAATATATCTGTTCCGAACTCGCAGTGGATCCTGCTCTTTGGGATAACGGCGGTAAATTTCCTCTGCGCGCTGGTCACATATATCTGGTTCAAAGGTTATAGGCTTTCGCCGGATGACACTATAAAGAGCGAATCGCTGCCCGCCTTCAATAATTCGCAGAAAATGGGGCTTGCCTCGCTGCTGTTTCTGGTATGCGCCGTAGTCCTCCTTAAATGGGACGTAGGGCTCGTCTCCTTCACTCTCGGTTTTGTGCTCGTGCTTTTCGGCGCGGCCAATGAGCAGAAGGCTCTCAAACTCATCCAGTGGAACGTGCTCATCCTCATCTCCGGCGTCTCCGTACTGATGAACGTGACGCAGGAACTTGGCGGCATCGCGCTTCTTTCAAACATGCTTGCCTCCGTCATGAACAAGGCGACGGCGCCCTCGGTGATGGCGCTGACGGGAGGCATCCTCTCATGGTTCAGCTCCGCAAACGGAGTCGTATTCCCGACGCTAATCCCGACGCTGCCGCGGATCGCGCAGCAGCTCGGAAGCGGGATGCCGGGCGTAATGGAAATGACGATGGGCATAGTGGGAGCCGCCACCGTTGCGGGGATCAGCCCGCTCTCGACCGGAGGCAGCCTCATCCTGGCCGTATATTCACAGGAAGCGCGCTGCGACGTTAAGGAACAGCAGAAGCTTTTTGCAAGATGTTTCATACTCTCATTCTGTTTCGTAGCTTTTGTCGCTGTCATTGCGGCGTTCATATTCAAACCTATCTGCGGATAGGCCGAGGAGGAAAATAAGATGACTGTTTACGCCTATGTTGGATGCCGGACGACGCAGAAAAGAAACGCGCGCGGCAAAGGGATAGAAATATTCACCATTGATGAAATCACGGGCGAGTGGACAAAATGCGGCGGTTTCCCCATAACTCCCAATCCCTCTTATCTTTGCTTTGATAAGGCCCATGAGCATCTTTATACGGTGCACGGAGACTACAGCGAAGCGACGGCATTTAAAGTAGATAAGAGCGACGGCGGCCTGTTCAAGCTCAATACCGTCTCCACCGGCGGCGAGAACCCCGTATTCATAACGCCGGACAAGACGGACCGCTGGCTGATCGCCGCAAACCTCCAGACGGGAAGCGTCGTCTCTTTCAGGAAAGACGCGGACGGGTCCCTATCGGATATGGTCGGGCAGGCCTTTATTTCGGGCATAGGCCCCGGAGAGATATCGCACCCGCACCAGACTGTTTTTGACAGGGGCGAGAATTTTCTTATCGTCCCAGCGCAGGGCCGCAAGGCGGGTTTATCAAAGACGACAGTCTTTGAATTCGACCCTGCAGACGGGTCCTTTCGCGAAAAAACCACCCTCAAAACGCGCGACCGCGCGGAGGCAAGGCATATGGCGTTCCATCCCAACGGCGGATACTGCTATCTTGTAAACGAAAAAGACAACACGGTCTGCTTCCATCATTACGATCCCGCCTCAGGCACGCTTACGCCAAAACAGATACTGCCGGTGCTCCCCGATACATATACAGGGAACGGCCAGGCAAGCGGCATAGTGATCACCGGCGACGGCATGAATCTGTATGTGTCAAACAGGATACATGATTCGATCGCGCATTTCGCAATAGACCCGGCGACGGGAATGATCTCTGCCTCGGAATGGATCTCTTCGTACGGCAGAACACCGAGATTCATAACGCTGGGCCCGGACGGCCGCACTCTTTACGCGGCCAACGAGGATTCCGACACGATCGTAAGATATGAGATCAAAGAAAACGGAGCGCTTGAAAAACGGGGAGACGCCGTAAACACCGGAAGCCCGGTGTGCATTATATTTGCTGAGTTTTAAAAAATGGGCATCTCTGGAGTTATGTAATAAAACAGGACACCGGCCCCTTATTGTTTGTTTATAAAACGTTTTAGCTGGGATAACCTCTGAACATAAGCTGTTGATCTTATTGTAACCGAGGTGTGTTCAATGAAATTCTGCAGAGATACGAACAGATATGCGGTGTTGGCTTCTGCAATGGCCTGTATGCTGGTAATGGGGATCTATTATGATTACAGCCTCATACAGCCGGTCGTAATGCAGTACTTCAGAGTCGATTCAGCGGCGGCGGGGCTTCCTTTTTCGATTCTGATAGCGGCGTTTTGTATAGGAAACTTTACCGGGGCCATGATAAGGCGCAGAAGTTCTCTTCCGGCAACGCTGGCGGCGGGTTACGGGCTGATGATCGCAGGATTGGCGCTTACGGCGCTCCTGCCGCCGGAATGCTTTTGGGCAATGCCGTTTACATACGGCGTCATATTCGGCATAGGAGACGGCATCATTTACAATGCAGTGCTTGCGCTCATGCCGAAATGGTTCCCCGATAAAAAAGGGGTTGCTTCCGGCCTGACTTTAGGGATGATGGGGCTGTCCGCTGCAATTTTCAGCCCCGTACTGGGTATATGGTTAAGGAAGTATGGATTTTCTGGAACGTACTTTGCCCAGATCCCGGTGTATGCGGCTGCCGGCGCGGTGGGCCTGCTCATGCTGAAAGATCCGCCCGCAGACGGAGTTAAATTAAAGGATGTCGGACAAAAAAACGCAGCGCTCAAGATAAACGAGATTTTTTGTTCCAGAACGTTCTGGATATTGACGGGGCTTTATTTCTGCGCAGTGCCCGCATATTTGCTTCTCAGCGCCCTGTTCGTTACGTTTGGGGCAGAAAAGGGCCTTGCCTTTTCCACGGCCGCGTTAGGCGTGAGCCTGGCGTCGCTCTGCCAGATCGCAGGCCGTTTCATACTTCCGGCGTTGAGCGATGTTACGGGGCGCAAAACGGCCTTTACTATCGGATTCCTTATCTCAACCGCCGCCGCGGTCGTACTGTCTGTCTCTTCCGGCGCGCTTTATATCCTCTGCTTCTGTATGCTGAGTTTTTCTTACGGCGGGATACAGGCCTGCTTTACCCCGACGATCGCGGATTCTTTTGGCACTGACAACGTCGGGACCGTCCTATCTCTGACGATGGCGGGCCTTGCCGCCGGCTCTTTGGGAGCGTCGCTTGTCCTGAGGAATGCAGGCATATCGGCCGCTATCCTCTGCGCAGGCGCCGTCTCATTTATCGGCGTGATCCTGGTCTGCATCCTGCCCGGGGAGAAACGCGCCGCATGCGCAGGCCGCCGCTTCTGTCCCAACGGCTTGCCGCTGAAGAGAGGCAGACAGCAATGACTACGCTGGAAGAAACAGTATACCGTCCTCCGCTTGAAGCGAAAAGCGGCCTGCTGGAAATATCGCTGGTGTGCAGCTGCGGCAGGTGACGCGTTTATGTTTTTGGGCATTCAGCCGGAATCGTCCAGTTATTGCGCACCGGCTCCCATCTGTCTATAGGCATTATTTAGCAGGCGGATATAATGCAGTCATACACAAAAGATTTCAAATGTAAATAATATCAAAACAGGAGGTAATATCAATGAAAGCAGCAATCAAGTGCGGAAAGCTTTTCAGCGCGCGCGACGGCAATGCGGAAAAGAATAAAGTCGTCCGCGTCGAAGGCAGCAAGATCACAGAAGTGATAAGCGCAGAGGATTACAAGCCGCTTCCGGGCGAAGAACTGATCGACCTGTCCGACAAGTTTGTAATGCCGGGGCTGATCGACGGCCATGTCCATATCGCGTTCGGCGGAGGGCTTTCCATCAGCGAAGTCAACGAACCGGAGGCGCTGGTCTGCGTCAAGGCCGTTAGAAATGTGCAGGACGACCTTATGGGCGGATTCACCACCGTCCGCGACCTCGGCTTCACTTCAGTCCGCGGCAGCCAGTGCATCCGCGACGCGGTCAACAAAGGAATAACATGGGGCCCGCGCATCTTTACAAGCGGAATGTATATCACGCAGACCGGCGGGCATATGTCGACAAGTTATCCCCAGGATTCTTTCGGGCAGCAGAACTTCAAACCGGTCAATTCGGCCGACGGGCCTTACGAAGTGCGGACGGCCTGCAGAACGATGCTCAAGTTCGGCGTCGATTTCCTCAAGATCATGGTCACCGGCGGCGTCTACAGCAACAGCGGAGATATCGGCGGGCAGAATATGGACTATGACGAGATAAAAGCGGCCGTCGACGTGGCAAAGATGCACAACGTCGTCATCTCCTGCCATGCGCACGGCACCTCCGGCATTAAAGACGCAGCCCGCGCGGGCATCTCTTCGATCGAACACTGCACGCTGGCCGACGACGAATGCATCGACTACATGCTTGAAAACAACGTATGCGCGGTGCCAACGCTGCTTACGTTCCGCGGCGTTATGACGCACGGCAAAGAGCGCGGAGTGGGCGACGCCACGGTTGCGAAGGCGGCGTTTCTCTCGCCTCAGCATGCCAAGAATATCAAGAAAATATATGAGCGCGGAGTCCGCTGCCTTTTCGGCACAGATACCGGCACGCCGCTGATGGTCCACGGGAAACAGCACGGCGAGTTCAAATGCATGACGGAGGCAGGCATCTCGCCCGAAGATACTCTGCTCGGCGCAACTCGGTACTGCGCGGAGTTTATGAAATGGGACGACCGCCTCGGCACCATTGAACCGGGAAAGCTTGCCGATATCACAGCGATCAACGGAGATCCGTTAAAAGATATGGGCGATCTGAGCACAGAAAATATCAGCTTTGTCATGAAAGACGGAGAGATATACAAGCAGAACGGCATTCCGTGCAGAGGATAAGGAAGGAAGCGTGTTAAAATGACTAAAAGACTCCAGATAGACTATATAAAAGTCCGCGATGTAAAATTCGGAGAAAAAACTTCGCTTGATAAGGGCGTCCTTACAGTAAACAAGGAAGACCTGCTCAAAGAGGCCGCAAGCGATCTTTTCGGTTCGCTTGACATACAGTTGGTGCGCCCCGGTGAAAACTGCCGCATCCTCGGGCTCCATGACGTCATGCAGCCGCGCTGCAGAGCCGATCACCCAGAGGAATCATATCCCGGTATTTGGGGAAAGCTTGCCCCGGCGGGCGAAGGGCGCACAGTGGCGCTTAAAGGCGTCGTGGTCTCAGACATTTATTACGCTAAGTGCAACGTTAAATATTATATGGATATGGGCGGCCCATGCGCCAAATACAGCAATTTCTCGCGTCATTTCCACGTATGCATAGACGCGACGCCGGGAGAAGGCGTTTCAGACGCAAGTTATGCCGAAGCTCTTAAACGGGCGTCGCTGTCGGTCAACGTTTTTCTTGCGAAGCTGACAATAGGCCTTGAGCCCGACGAAACGGAAGTATTCGAGCGCAAGCCTGTCCCCGCGGAGAAGAAACTGCCGAAGGTCGCCTATCTCGTTACCCACATGGCCTCCCACGATACGTGGAATTTCCTCTACTACGGCCAGAGCGCGCTGAATTTCCTCCCCATCGTCGTCCAGCCTACGGAGATACTGGACGGCGCGATGATATGGCGTTACTGGGAACCGAATTATTTCCTTCAGAACGAAGTTTATATCAAAGAGCTGATGAAGCGCCACGGCAAGGACCTGGAGTTTGTCGGCGTCGTCTTTGACAATAACGTTATGAAGATCGACGGAAAAGACACTATGAGCATGATTTCAGCAACGCTTTGCAAAGATACGCTCGGAGCCGACTGCGTAATGCTGAATAAATCAGGGATGGGCCACTGCCAGCTTGACTCGGCTCTCGCCTTCAACTGGTGCCAGAAATTAGGCATGACCGCGGCGCTGAACTTGTCTGCGGTCAGCAATTATGAGCCGGGCGACATGCTCGTCATCGCGGACCCGAAAGTTGACGCGGTTATCAACAGCGGCAGGAACTGGGACCTCGATCATCCTAAAGTCGATCGGCTCGTCGGCGAAAAGGCCAACGTCCCGTGCCTGCTGGGACTGGACCCGCGGGGGCCGTTCAAGCATACGACGAACTTCTGCTACCAGGGCATCTGGTCGCAGCTCGGAGACTGCTATGTTACGACGGACAGCGATATACCGAGGGAGGGAACTAACAATGACTAAGAAAAAGGTAGTTCATTACATTAACCAGTTCTATGCCGGAATGGGCGGCGAAGATACGGCAAGCGTCGGCCTTTCGGTAAAAGAGGGCGCGGCCGGTCCCGGAGCGGCGCTGGCAAAAGCGCTGGGACCGGATTACGAGATCGTAAAGACTATCGTCTGCGGCGACAATACGATAGCGGAGCATCCCGAGGAGATAATCCCGCAAATAATAGATATCGTGCGCGGCGCCGGGGCCGACCTGTTTGTAGCGGGCCCAGGGTTCAACGCGGGGCGTTACGGGCTCGGCTGCGGCTCAACGACGGCCGCCGTTACGGAAGAGCTGAGGATACCGGCGGTAACTGCGCTCTTTGCGGAGAACCCGGGAACCGACCTGTTTAAGAATCGGTGCTATATCCTGCAGAGCGACAACAACGCAAGAAACCTGGTAAAAGTCATCGGCGAGATCGCAGCCTTTGCGAAGCGCCTCATCGCAGGCGACGCGATCCGCGATGGAAAAGCGGAGCGCTATCATGGAAGCGGCCCCGCGGTGATAATAGACTATACGATCCCCGCAGCGCAGAGAGGCATTGATATGCTTCTGGCAAAACATGAGGGCAAAGCCTACCACACCGAAGTCATTATGCCAAACCATGAAGAGATACCGATCCCCGTCCTCAAAAAGCCTCTTTCGGAATGCAGGATAGGGCTTGTGACGGACGGAGGGCTTGTGCCGCTGGGCAATCCGGACAATCAGGTGCCGACAAACTCAAGAGCCTACAAACGCTATTCGATCAAGGACATGGATGCGCTGAACGCTAAAGACTGGGAAGTCAGCCATCAGGGGTACAACAACGCCTTCGTGCTTCAGGATCCAAACAGACTCGTCCCCGTAGACGCGCTGCGCAAGCTGGCGGATGAGGGGATCATCGGCAGCGTCGACGATGTCATCTACTCAACGGCAGGCGTCATGACGCCTATGGAAAAATGCAAGGAATTCGGCGAAGGCATCGCCAAGGAGCTGATCGCCGACCGCTGCGACGCCGCGATCGAAACCTCCACCTGAGGAACGAGCAGTCGTGGCGGGTCCATGATCACAAAAGAGATACAGCGCGCAGGAATCCCCATCATCCAAGTGACAAATCTTACAAAGATCGCGGAGGGCATCGGCTCGAACAGGATACTCCGCGGAAACAGCGTCCTGCATGTTTTCGGAGATCCGACGCTGCCTCTGCCCAGTGAAAAGGCATACAGAGAAAAGCGCGTAGAGATGGCGCTCCATATGCTCGAAGAGACGCCCGCGGAAGGGGAACGCGCAATAATCAAAGAGTAGCCTTCCGAAAGCGCGGTAATAAGATAATACGCCGCCCGCCGCAGCTTATGCGGCGGACGGCACAACAGGAAAAGAATACTGAGAGGGGAAGGGAAAATGCCGAAAACTGATATTACAAAGACTGCTCTCGGCGTATGTCTGAAAGAGCTCATGAAGAAGAAAAGGCTCGGACAGATAACAGTGAAAGACATAACCTCTCAGTGCGGAGTGAGCAGGAACGTTTTTTACTACCATTTCCGCGATAAATATGACCTGGTACACTGGATATTCTATTCTGAGACGCTGCCGGTCATAAATACGTTCTCAGACCCTGAAAGATATCTGGACGGGTTTGTTAATCTCTGCAAGTACATGCTTCAGAACCGCGATTTTTATATGGAAGTCTTTAATTATGTCGGGCAGAATTCGCTTTCGGATTCGCTCGTGGAATCTTATTTCGAACTTATGAAGATACATATCCTTACCGTATATACTCAAGTCGGATACAAGCTTGCCGAAGACGAACTCTATATACTGGGCCGCCTTGAAGCCTACGCATATGTCGGCGTGATCATGGAATGGGTGCGCGGGGGGATGCAGGCAAATTATATGATCTATTTTGAAAAGCTCAAAAAGATAAAGGCGAACCTTGCATTCCCGCTCGAGGCTGCCTGAACGGTTGAATACAGTTAGCGGAGAGGTTCTTCGCCAAAGGTCAAAATAATAGAAAAGCAGTAAGCCGGACGGCGCAGCGCCGGCGGACAAAGATTGTGAGGTAAAAGCATGCCTAAACGATATCCCGATATTATATGGACTCCGCGTTGCCGTGACAGTCGGCTTCCAAAGCCCGCCGTGACCGGCGCGGAGATAGATTACAATACTCCGGCGGCCGTCAGAGGTATCGATATGCTGCTGGCAAAATATCACGGCCGGGGATTCAAGAGCGAAGTTTGTATCGCGCCGCCGCAGTCAATACCGGTAGCAAAGCTTTCAAAAGCGCTGAAAGAGGCGAAGATCGCACTCGTTACGGACGGCGGGCTTGTTCCGGCAGGTAATCCCGACTGCCAGCCCCCAGTCGCCGCCGACAAGTTCCGTCTCTACCGGTTCAAAGGGAAAAAGCGCCTGTCGCCCGAAGATTACGAAGTGAGCCACCAGGGGTATTACAATAAATTCGTACTTGAGGACCCCAACAGGCTCGTTCCCCTTGACGCCGCGCGAACAGCCGAAGCCGGCGGAAGGATAGGCGCGCTGCTGGAGGCGTTCTATTCGACCGCCGGAGTAATGCAGTCTGTCGAAAAAAGCCGGGAAATGGGGCAGGGCATCGCGTGTTCACTCAGGCATAACGGAGTCGACGGGGTCATACTTACTTCAACCTGCGGCACTAGCACAAGATGCGGCGCCTATATGGCGTGCGAGATCGAAATTGCCGGTATCCCAGTGGTGCATGTAACAAACCTGACGCAGATATCGGAAGGTGTCGGATGCAGCCGGATACTAAAGGGCAGCAATATAAGCCATGTATTCGGGAATCCCGACATCCCGCCGGAGCAGGAGGCAGAATGGCGCAAAAGGCTATTTGACAGGGCGCTCGCGCTTCTTGAAGAAGTGCCCGACGAAGACGCCTGCCTTATCGTCAATTGAAGAAAGAATGCTGAAGATGGAAAGCGCCGCAGTCAACGAAAAAAGTTTGGAAGCTTACAGACTGACGCACATAGACGGCCTGGATTTCATCGGCAATGCCGAAAACGCGGAACAGGCCGGAGTAGCTGAAATGCTGAAGGGCCTTCCTGAGCCCTTTAAAGAAGACTACTCTGCGCATATCCTTGCGGAACTTACCGAAAGAAACGACTTTGAGACACTCCGCGAGACCTTCATGAATTTCTGCGAATCGCCTTTTAACTGTTCAAAGACGGCGGGAAAAATGCACCTTCACCGCAACAGCCTTCAGTACCGGCTCAAAAAGATAAGGGTGCTGACGGGGCACGATCCCAGGAATATAAAAGAGGCGTTTGAGCTTTGGGCTGCCTTTCTGATGACAGACGGCGAAGAGCATGTATTAAGGACGCGGGAAGAATAAGCTCTATTTTAAACGCTGCCCTCCCGCCTGTTTATGTTTATTGCTTGCGTCAAGATTTATGCCGCGTTTTATTTTGAGCCCGTATATGGCGGAGATTTGCCGACGCCAGCATCAGCGCCGGCTCTGAATCAGGGAAGCCTCCGGCCGCTCTCTTAACGGCTTTCGCCCCCGTTCCTTTTGGACGCCAGGAAATCTTCCGCCTCTTCAAGGCTGGAAAAACCTCTTTGACGCAGGCTGTTGCCTATCACCAGTTCGGGATAATTCACGCCGCCCGTTTCCAGGTCTTTAAGATGTGCGTCAAGCAGCTCCAGCGTCCTTTGCGAGTAGGTCCACAGTTCGCCAGTCTGGTAGGTCTCGATCGAGGTCATGCGGTCTTCGCGCTCGTCTTTCGTCCGCAGCGGACGGGCCTGTCCGGCGATGAGCGGATAGCGCCCGGCAAAGGCGGCGTTCTGGACCGCAAGCCGGTCGATGATCTTCCGGCTGATAACTTTTTTCTCATCCGGCACCGCCGGCAGGCGTTCCGATAATTCACGGTTTTCCTGCGGGGCGGCGATACACATCATGTAGCCATATTTCTCGGTCAGCGGGTTGCGCCCCTCGGCCCGTGCCGTCAAGAGGTCGTCCAGCCAGCTTTCGAGCACGGGAACCGTCCATGCCATAAACTGACTGCGGCGCATGACGCGGAAGGTCTCCCAGTCATCCTGGCATGACGCCCGTCCGCCCTCGTTCCGCACGAGGCCGAAAAACATCCATTCGAGTTCGATTATCTTGTCGATCAGTTTATCCATCTCTTATCCCACCATAATTCCCATGTTCCTTAACGCGGCGCTCTTTATACACAGCGTCACCTCTTCGGCGTGCGCGACCAGAAACGTGTCCCGCGCCGACGAAAGCCCCTCTTTTTTCAGGAACTCGCTCACACGGGAACAGATCGTTTCTATCAGCGCCTCGCGGTCGGTCTCCGGCAAAAACAGCGCGTCCAGCTCAGTAACGACATCAGAAAGCAGAGGCAGGCGGCGCGCGCTGCGAAAGGCCCATTTATAATAGGGCATATAGCTCCGGTTCAGCAGGTGTACCGCGGAAAGAGCGGCCCTGGCAAACTCGCTTAAAGCCAGCGCCGCGGCCGCGGCGTCGTGCCGCTTCATTATCCGTCCGTAATTATACTGTCCCGCCTGCGCCATCGTGAACAGCCTGGCGGCCAGCTTCTTCAGGCGCACATCCTCGGGATAGCATGGGAGCAGTCCCGATCTTATGCGGCTGAATTCCCCCAGGCCGTCGCGAAAGATCTCTCCGCTGACAGCGGCTGCCAGCAGGTGTTCAGGGATACGCAGCCAAGCGGCGTCTCCCTCCGGAATGTCCCTGCTGCCGGTGTAGCGTCTGTAAAAATCTCCTATCCTCATTACGCCGACCCTGTCGGCGCCCTGCGGCGTCGTGTTGCGGACACAGCCGCCGAACTGCCGCGGCAATTCGGAATACAGCCGGCGCAGCTCTCCCCCGAAGGCTTCGTCGTCTTCGTCCGTCAGCCAGAGGCAGAAGCCGGGGCCAAAATCATGGTCCCGCGAAAGCTCGTCGTCGAACCCCAGGCAGTCGGACCCCGCCCCCGCGAGGCCCGCGGCGAAGCGTCTGCCGTTTTCGCCAAAAGTCCGCTCGATCAGCGGCGCGCCGCACTGTAGGTAAAATTGGCGGCATAATTCCAATCCCGGCATTTCTATTTTTCCTCACCCCCGTTATTTGTTGACGGATTCGGCCAGCCGGCGGTAACGCGCCGCCTCGGGATCAAGGCCCGCGGCGGCGCAGGCTTTCGCGCAGTTCCGGCAGGCCGCGGCGTAGTTCGGGCTGCGGCCGAAGCGCCTCTCGATATTGCTGGCGAGCTCCCGGTATGCTTCGGCGGACTCGGCATAGCGCCCCAGCAAATATTCCAACTGCCCACGGCAGGAGAGCGTACTGTCGCAGTGGGGATCGTCCCCCGGGAGAGCTCGAAAGATCGCTTCCGCGCGTTCAAGGCGTACGCGCGCCTCATCAAGCCTTTTTTCCGCGAGCAGGCAGAACGCCATATTCGTATTGCAGGTCGCGATCTCCGACTCCACATCTGTCATCTTTTCCAGCAGAGACAGCGACTTCGCGAAATGATCCGCCGCCCCCTTTACATCGTTCGACTTCAGCATGGCCTGCGCCATGTTGTTGTAAAGGCTTGCGAAACGATAGTCCGAGGCGGGGAGCAGTTCGCGGTAGACGGCCTCCGCGCGCCGATAGAGCGACAGCGCCTCCGTCAGCTCTCGAAAGGCGGATTTCGCGGTGGCATAATTCAATAATACTGTGGCGTAATCAACGCTGTTTTCAAGGCCGTTACCGGAGAGCAGGGCAAGGGCCCTCTCCGCCGCGGCGTAACTTTTTTCCTTCCGGCCGCGGACACGCCAGAATCCCGTCAACTCGTTGCAACATGATATTGCCGCCGGGCCGTCTCCCGCGCCCTCTCTCTCCGCCGCCGTCTCCTCCAGATACCGTCCGGCGTCGTCCGCGCGGCCCAAGGACAGCAGCTCTTCAAACCGCCGCAGGACATCCCGTATTTCCATAATATTACGCGCCGCCCGCACCGGAAATATTATTCCAGGACCTGCGTTCCGCCGCCGGATACGATCAATGTTTGGCCGGAGACCCAGGAGGACATCGGGGAGGCGAAGAACAGCACCGCCGAGGCGATATCTTCCGGGACGCCAAGCCTTTTGAGCGGCGTTGAGGAGAGCATCTTTTCTTCCATCTCATCGGTGAGCACGGTGGCAAGCGCGTCGGTCTTTATAGCGCCGGGCGCGACGGCGTTCACCCTGACGGGGGCTACGTCTATCGCCATCTGGCGTGTCAGCGCGTTGACGGCGGCCTTAGAGGCGCTGTAGACGGACATGTTGACACTGCTCATAACGCTTGCCATTGAGCTGATGTTCACGATGGAGCCATATCCCGAGCTTTTCATGTAGGGAAGGCAAAAACGCGAAAATCTGAATATGCTGTAGACGTTGAGGCTGAATATTTTATCTATATATTCGCCCGTGAGCCCATCGAAGCGTTCCCTGCCGCCGCCCCCGCCGCCGGTGTTGTTGACAAGTATGTTTATCGTGCCAAAGTCTTTTGCCGCCTCTTCAACGGCGGCCATGCTATCCGATTCGGACAGGACGTCGCAGCGGTAAGCCTTTGCCGGCACTCCGCAAGAGGCGGAGATATCAACCGCCGAACGCGAGGCTGCGTCGTAATTTATATCAAGCAGCGCTACGGAGGCTCCGGCCTCCGCCAATATCTTTGCCGAGGCCTTCCCTATCCCGGCCGCCGCTCCGGTGACTAGAGCCGTTTTTCCGCTTAGGTCGATAATTTTTCCGGTCCCCATCATCTTTCCCCTCTCCTGTCCCTATTTTCCGGCGGCAATCTATAAACGCCTCCGGCTCCCGCATGTAAAACTATAGCACGGACGGACGCCGGACAAAAGCATAAAACCTCCGGCAGGATATAAAAAAAGACCGGGATCATCACCCGGTCCTTCTTTTTATATATCTCTTGGGAGATTTGCGCTAGTTCTTCTTATCTTCCGAGGCGGCCGGCTCCGTCTGGTCGGCAGAGGCCGCTTCCGGCTTCTTCTCCTCGGGGAAGATCGAGGCGTCGAGTATCTTCACGTTGGCGCGGGAGAGCAGCTCTCCGTAGAATTTCTGCTGGGCCTCCTGCATCTTCTGGTTCTTTATCGTCGCGGCGACGTCCCCGCTTACCTCATTGAAGGGGAGGACGCGCTCCACCGCTTTGCTGCGCTTGACGGCGATGTAGCTGTAGTTCTCTCCGGCGCTCTCGACGGGAGTTACCTTATCCATCGGGTAATCTTTAAGAACGGCAAGCTCCTTCTGCTGCATCATCTGTTCGGTCATCAGCATGGGTTTGTCATAGGAGGTGGCCATCTCGATATCTTTCTTGTACTTGTCCATCTCGGCGTCCCATTTCGCGCCTCCGGCGATCGCCTTCCGCGCCGCCTCGGCTGCCGCCTTATCCTTGAAGGTCGCGATATTGACCATCACGCCGGCCGGCTGCTTGTAGAGGAAGTTTTTCGCGGTGTCATAGAAAGCGCGTACCTCTTTATCGTCCACTTTTACGTCGTTTTCAAGCGATTCCATGAGCTTCTGCATCTGAAGCTGTTTCTTTATGTCTTCCTTTACCTGCTTCTCGGTGATCCCGCTGCGCTTTAAAAACTCCATGAACTCCTCGCGCGTGGGATAGCTGTCCATCGCCTTTGCGTAGGCCGCGTTTATTTCGTCGCCCGATACGTCTATTTTTCTGTTGGCGATCTCCTTTTCCAACTCCGACTGGATAACAAGCCCGTCAAGAGCGGCCCGTCTGATCTGGGGGGAATCCGCGGAGGTGACGCTGCTGCCGTACTGCTCGGAGATGCGCGCCGCGCCGCGCTCAAGATCTGAACGCATGATGTTCTTTCCGTTGGCCTCGGCCACCGGATAGTCTCGTATGCCGTCTCCTGCGCCGCCCTTATTTCCGCGTACATACAACCCATATCCCGCGAAGCATGAAGCCACAAAGAAGAGTATTACTATTATCATTATTATTTTGGTGTAGTTGCGCATAGCTCTCAGCAAGGGAAATCTTCCTCCTCAAAAATCGTACACTCTATTTATAACCTAGTTATGATACGACAGCGGCTTGATACTGTCAAAGAACTGCGGCAAAATTACCAAGTTCCGCGCTCTTTTCCTCAATATATTTCACGCATTTGGCGCCGCAGACCTCGATATCCTCCTCTATCTGACCGACAAGCGCGTCCGCGCCGGAAAATTTCTTCTCTCCGCGGATGCGCCCGATGATGAAAAGTGCGAGAAGTTTGTCGTAAAGCCCATCCCGGAAGCCTATCACGTGCGCCTCGCAGCGAGGAGCCCTCTCCGCGCCAAATGTCGGGTTGCTGCCGATGTTGAGCGCGACGCCGCGCCACTCCCCCTCAATATATGAAACAGCCGCGTAAACGCCGTGCGGCGGGTATATCTTGCCGTCCTTGACCGATATATTCGCGGTGCGATAGCCCAGCCTCCGGCCGCGCGCCTCTCCCCTGACCACCGTCCCGCTGATGATGAAGGGATAGCCGAGGAGCGTCGATGCCAGCTCCATATCTCCCCCCATAACGGCCTTTCTCGTTTCGGTGCTGCTGACGACGCGGCCGTCGACACGGTAAGAGGGAATGACGTCGAGCGACCACCCTCGCTCTCCGGCAAGCCCGGCAAGCACTTCGAAATCTCCGGAACGGCCTTTGCCGAAACGGAAATTCTCGCCTATGACTAACCCTTCGACGCTGTACCTGTCAGCGATGTAGTCCGCAAATTCTCTCGGTCCCAGCGCCGCGAATTCATGAGTGAAATGTATCTTTTCCATGCGCGGTATGCCAAGGTAGCGGGCGATCAGGTCTCTTTCGGGGGGAGTGAAGAGCAGTTTGAACTTGTCCCGGTTTAAAAGCATTCGCGGATGGCCTTCGAAGGTGATGACGCCCCAGTCGGTCCCCCTATGCTCCGCTTCCTTCCTTGCCCTTTCAAGAAGCCGTCGATGGCCTAAATGGAAACCGTCAAAGGCTCCAAGCGCGTATATCATTCGGCGCCGCCTCCCCGGATTATGATGTTGACCTCCGGCGCGAGCTCAAAGGTCCCGCGGCAGGGCGATGGCGAGCAGAGGGAAAATATCTTTTCCGAGGCGACTATAAGCTTGCCCGAAAATGATACTCCCTGCGCGGCGGGACGGCGTCCCAGCCCTTTAAGCATGATCCTCTGCCCGTTGCGAAGCCTTTCATACGAGCCCTCGTCCGCCTCATAGCCGGGAAACAGCCCGCATAACCCGCTCATCGGGATCATCTCCGCCTCGATCTCTCCGCGCGGCATCGCAAACAGCTCCTCCGCGCCCCTCGCCCTATCGACGGAGAACGGACCGCTGGATATTCTCGTAAGACGGCTTACGTGAGCCAGCGAACCGAGCCGTTCGCCAAGGTCCCGGGCGAAGCTGCGGATATAGGTCCCTTTGCGGCAATCCACGCGTAACGTGACGCGCCCGTTCCCGTCAAGCGAAGAGAGGCGCGATATCTTCACAAAACAGACCGGCTTCGCCTCCGGGATGACGGCCCGTCCGTCGCGCGCCAGGGCGTGCGCCCTCTCGCCGTCGATATGGACGGCGGAGACAGCCGGAGGGGACTGCATGCGCCAGCCCATGAAACCGCAGAGTTCCGTGTCGATAAGTTCGTCGGTTATATGCTTCCAGGGCGCGCGCGCCGTGACCTCGCCTTCGGCGTCGTCCGTAGAGGTGGCGGCGCCGAAGGTGACCTCGGCCTCGTACCGCTTGGGCAGCTCCATGACGAAGTTGGAGAGGCGCGTGGCCTGTCCGGCAAGCACCAGCAAAAGGCCGGAGGCCGTAGAATCAAGAGTGCCCCCGTGCCCGGTCTTTACACTTCGGCCGAGGATGCCGCGTATCTTCTGCACACAGTAGGTACTTCTGAGTCCCGCCGGTTTATTGAGCGGAAGGATTCCCGAAAGCGACATACTTCTCAGCCTCTTTTTTCACCGACGCAAGCGTTCCATCGAGGTCGCCGGGTATTTTTGCGCCGGCAGCGTTCACGTGGCCGCCGCCGCCAAACACCGCGGCAAGTTCGCGGGCGCTGTAGGGAGCGCGGCTCCTCACACTAAGTTTGCAGCCGCCGTTTTTCTCCGCGAGGAAAAGCGCGATCTTCACGCCCTTGACGCGCATCAGCATGTTGACCAGGCCGTCGAGGGCGCTCGAGTCCGCGTCCGCCCCGTCGATCTCGTGACCGCGGAGCCAGAACAGGGCGCACCTTCCTCCGGCGAAGAGCTCCGCGCGGGACAGCGCGAGTCCCCAGAGGCGCAATATCTTATCCGTCATGTTTTCGTTGATGCGGTCGTCTATCTCCGCCGGTTTGGCTCCCGACTTGAGCAGGATCTGGGCGCACCGATGGCTCTCGATCGACGTCGAGTTATAGCGGAAGTTGCCGTTGTCGGTCACCAGCGCCGTGTAAAGCGCCGAGGCCTCTCTCTCGGAGATACCTTTCCCATACGCCTCAAGCAGCGCCGTGATCACCTCGGCGGTAGCCGAGGCCTCCGGCACGATGAGATTCGTCTTCGCGAATCTCGTGTTGTCGCCGTGATGGTCTATATTGACGGAGTCCGCGCAGGCGGATAGCAGTTCCGGCATGTTCGCGAGGGCGCGCTTCTCCGTGCTGATGTCGACCGATATCAGCAGCGCCTCTTTCACCTCGTCGGGAGCGAGCCTCTTCGTCACGAGCAGCTCATCCGCAAACGGGAAGAACGAGAACACTTCCGGCAGCGTATCTTTCGAAACGATAGAGACCCGTTTGCCCTCTCTTTTGCCGAAGGAATAAAGGGCAAAGGCGCATCCAAGCGTGTCTCCGTCCGGGTTTTCGTGACAGAGGATCACCCACGAACCATATTTTTTAAGTTTTTCGAGCACCTCGTCGAAGAGGGCGTTCACACCCGTCACTGCCGCGCGTCCCTTTCGGCTTTCTGCCGGGCGTCAAGCTCCGCGACTCTGTCAAGCAGTTCGTCCATCGCCCGCGCTTTGTTTTCCGAATCGTCGTAGCAGAAATGAAGTTCCGGTATCGTGCGCAGGTGCATCTCCTTGCCAAGCATCGAACGGAGCGGGCCGGCCGCCGAATCAAGCACGGCCTGGACCTTTTCGCGGCCATCCTGATCTATAAGGGTGTAAAAGACCTTCGCGTAGCTCAGGTCGCGCGATACGGAGACCCTGGTGAGCACGGCCTCCGCCGCCTCCGCCCTTTTTATCCGCGTCTGCAGCATCTCGGATATGAGACGCAGAAATTCTTTATTTATCCTGTCAATTCGATAGGTCGCCATAATTGAACACCTCCAGCGAAAATCCGCTTATCTCGAATTCTCCCTCTTCTTCCCTCTGATACAGATACTTTTCCAAGTTGCCCATTCTCTCATCCAGCTCCGCGGAAGAGGAGCCGGCCGCCGCGAATCCAAGCTCGGCGGCGTTATGGCATCCGTCCGGCCCCAAATCGGAGACTGAGATGGCAAAACGGCTGCGCACCCCGTCTGTGAGAGAGCGCACCACATGTCTGCGGTCTTTGAGGCTCCCCGCGAACGGGAGCCTCAGCGAAAGCCGGGCCGCGGCTATCCAAAAGGACATATCGTCTTCACTCCAATTACAGCATGACTCCGGCGGTTCTAAAACGTATATCGCGCCGGCCGCCGCCGGTATATCCCGGTCATAAACCGTAAGGGTCATGGCGGAGCCCGTGCCGGTCAGGCATACGCGGCGACCGGCCGTGCCGAACTAATCCAGAGTCTTTTTCTCTTTTAGTATCTCGTAAGCCTCTATAACGTCGCCGACCTTGAAGTCCTGGAACTTCTCAAAACTTAGCCCGCACTCGTTGCCGGCTTTGATCTCGCGCACGTCGTCCTTGAAGTGCTTGAGGCTTGAGAGTTCTCCGTTCCAGAAGACTACGCCGTCGCGGATGAGGCGCACCTTGGCGCTTCTGCGGAGAAGCCCCTCGGTAACGCGGCAGCCCGCGATACTGCCGATCTTCGGCACACGGAATATCTCGCGTATTTCCGCCGTGCCGAGCGTATGTTCGCGCAGTTCGGGCGCGAGCATACCTTCCATAGCCGCCTTGACATCGTCCAGCATATCGTAAATTACCTGGTAAAGGCGGATCTGGACTCCCTCGTTTTCGGCGATCTTCTTCGCGTTGCTGTCGGGGCGGACGTTAAAGCCGATCACGATGGCGTTGGAGGCCGAGGCAAGCATGACGTCGGATTCGGAGATGCGGCCGACGCCCTCATGCACGATATTGACCGAGACAGCATCGGTGCTCATCTTCATCAGCGAAGAGTGGAAGGCTTCCAGCGAGCCCTGCACGTCCGTCTTGAGGACTATGCGGAGCTGCGGTATCTCTTCCGTCTGCATTTTTTCGTACAGCTCTTCGAGCGTCAGACGCTTGGTTTTGCTCTGGTCCGTCTCACGGCGCTCAAACTCGCTCTGCGAGATGAGGTCGCGCGCCTCCCGCTCCGAAGAGAGCGTGGTGAACTTCTCTCCCGGCTGCGGCACGTTCTCAAGGCCGAGTATCTCGACCGGCATACTGGGGCCGGCTGAATTCACGTTGTTCCCCTTGTCGTCTATCATCGCGCGTATCTTGCCCCACGCCGTACCGGTGTGGATGATGTCGCCGCGATGGAGAGTGCCCTCCTGGACGATGACCGTCGCCACAGGGCCCTTGCCTTTGTCAAGGTTAGCCTCGATGACGGTGCCGGTCGGCGCGGCCTTGGGATCGGCCTTGAGCTCCTGCATCTCGGCGACGATAAGCAGCATCTCAAGAAGTTCGTCGACGTGGAGCCCCTGTTTGGCCGCCACATCGACCATTATCGTATCGCCGCCCCACTCTTCGGGAACGAGGCCGTAATCGGAAAGCTGCTGGCGCACCCTCTCCGGCTTCGCCTCCGGCTTGTCCATCTTGTTGACGGCGACGACGATGGGAACGCCCGCCGCCTTAGCGTGGTTGAGCGCCTCTATCGTCTGCGGTTTGATCCCGTCGTCGGCGGCCACCACTAGGATCGCGATGTCCGTCACCTGAGCGCCGCGCGCGCGCATCGAGGTAAACGCCTCGTGCCCCGGCGTGTCCAGGAATACAAGGGTGTTGCCGTTGTAGTCGACGCGGGAGGCTCCGATGTGCTGAGTGATGCCTCCGGCCTCTTTTTCGGTAACGTGCGTCTTCCTGATATTGTCGAGCAGCGTCGTCTTTCCGTGGTCGACGTGGCCCATGACGGTGATGATCGGCGGGCGCGTCTCAGCCTCGCCGCCGCCGTGTTTTTTCTTTGATTTGTCCTTGCCCTTGGCTTTTTTAACGCTCTGCTGCGGGCGGGGCGTATGCGCCGCGGGCGGGGCGGATATCTCCGCAGCCGCCGCTGGCGCCGCTTCGGGTTCCGCCTTTTCCGGCTCCTTGCCGAAAACAAAGTTCCGCTTGAAGGCTTTGCCTAAAAGCTGCAGCACCTTTTCATCGGCTTTCGTCGTCGCCGGCATCATGAGCCCCTCCATCATCAGGGCTTTGACCGCGCTGCCGGCCTTTTCACCGATCCGCGCCGCGACATCGGAGACGGAGGCCCCCTCTGCCACGATCACCGTCGGATATGTTGAGATCTCCTCTATGGCCTGCTGTGTGGCGGCCGCCTTAGCCTCTTTGAGAGACTCCCTGACCATCGGGACGAGCTCCTCGTCTATTGAACTCATATGCGATTTGATTTTGACTCCGAGCCCGGTCAGTATCTCTACCATCTCCGTATTGCTTTTTTCGAGCATCTTCGCCAGATCATATACTCTGATTTTACTCATCGGCATCACTCCTGTCTTCATTCATTAATGAAATTATTTTTTCGGCAAAGCCGCTCTCCCGGGGAAGCGCCGCGGCCTGCGCGGACCCTATCCCCAGATGTTTTCCCATAAGCGCCCTGTCCGTATTCTTCAATATAAAAATCTCCAATTCCCCGCGTTCGCCGGCCGAATGAAGCTTGCGCAGCACGTTAGCGGAACAGTCTTCCGCCGCGAACACCGCGAGCCTCTTTCCGCCGCGCAGCGCGTCGAATATATTATCCTGACCGATCAGCAAATCCCCCGCGCGCCGCGCGAGGCTGAGCATATTGAGCGCCTTTTGCTCACCCACGCCCATTTTAGCACTCCTCTTCGCCGCATTTTTCAAGGAGCACGGCGTAAAGCTCTTCCGGAGCCTCGGTCTTCAGCGCCCGGGAGAAAGATCTTTTCTTCTTCGCAGCCTCCACGCATGAGCGGCGGGCGCAGACATAGGCCCCACGGCCGTTTGCCTTCCCGGTCGGATCATAGCGTACCTCGCCGTCCGGCGCTTTTATCACGCGCAGCAGGGTACGCTTCGGGGACTCCTCCCCGCAGCCGACGCAGGTCCGCGGCCTCTGTTTCTTCAGCACCGGCTGAGAGCTCTGCTTCACCATCGAGACGCTCCTAATTCTTTCCTTCGTCGATTATCTCGGAGATATCCATGAAGAGGTCCTTCATCGTCGGCAGCTTCTCCTCTTCCTTGACCTTTATGTCTATCTTCCAGCCCGTCAGGCGCGCCGCGAGACGCACGTTCTGCCCCGCCTTGCCGATGGCAAGCGAGAGCTGGTCGGAACGGACGTAGGCGAGGACGGAACGGTCCTGATCGAGAAGCGGCTCTATCCTCACGACCTTCGCGGGAGAAAGTGCGTTCACTATATACTTGAGCGGGTCGTTGTTGAAGACTATAATATCGATCCTCTCTCCGTTGAGTTCGCTGCTTATAGACTTGATGCGGCTGCCCTGTTTTCCGACGCAGGCGCCGAGAGGCTCGACATTGACGTCGAGGCTGGCGACGGCGATCTTCGCGCGGGTACCCGCCTCACGGACGATATTGCGTATCTCGACGACGCCGTCCTGTATCTCCGGGACCTCAAGCTCGAGCAGTCGGCGCAGGAGTCCCGGGTGTGTGCGCGAAACGATGATGCGCGGTCCGCGCGTCGTCTGCCGAACATCCAGAAGATAAAACTTCATCCGGCTGCCGGGAATGTACTTCTCTCCGAGAATACGCTCCTCCTTCGGCATGATCGCCTCCGTCTTGTCGTTGAGACGGACCAGTATCTGATCGCCCTCAGCCTTGAATATCGAACCGGTGACGATATTTCCGATCTTGTCCGAGAACTGCTCGTAGACCACCTGGCGCTCGGCGTCCTTAAGCTTCTGTATGATGACCTGGCGGGCGGTCTGCGCCGCGATGCGCCCGAAATCCTCCGGCAGCACCTCGGTGCGGATAATGTCGCCGACTTCCAGCTCCTTGTACCCCCGGCGCTCCGCCTCCTCCAGAGTCATCTCCGCGTCTGGATTAGTCGGGTCCTCCACGATCTCGTAGACCTCGTAGAGCGAGAACTCCCCGTTTTCTATATCGATATAGACCTCGGTATGCTGATTGCCGCCCTTGAACTTTTTATAGGCGGAGATCATCGCGGCCTCAAGGCTCGAGATTATCGTCTCTTCCGAGAGCCCCTTTTCCTCCTCTATCTGCCTGAGAACTCTTTTGAAATCTTTTCCAAGTTGCATTTTTTCCCTTCGACTCCCTTCGTGGTAACGATTTATTTTTTCTTCTTTGGTATCTTTTTAAATGTTTTTTTCTGTCCCGTCTGCGGAACGTAAATGAGATGCGCCCGTTTTATATCATCGAGGGGAACTTGCCGTTCTCCCTCGGAGTTCCTTATTACTATCTCCTCGGCCGGCGTCACTCCCGCCAGCACGCCCTTCAGCGCGCGGCTGCCCTTCTTCAAATAGATTTGAGCCTCTTTGCCCGTAAAACGCCGGTAATCCTCGGCGACAAAGAGAGGCCGCTCAAGGCCGGGAGAACTTATCTCCAGGAAGTACCCTTCCGGCAGGTCCTCCTCTATCGTGTCAAGGTAGTCGCTGACCTCCCGCGAAACCCTTTCGCAATCCTCTATATCGATACCTCCCGGCATTTCGAGATACAGGCGCAAAATATTCATCCCATCCTCCGAGACGATTTCAAAGCCGGCGCATTCGTATCCAAGCGATTCCGCGCGTTGGTAGAGGGCATTGTGTATTTCGCTGTATTTTTCCCGATTCAAAAAAGGCACCTCCCGTAACAAAAGAAGAGTGGGCACGCCCCACTCTTCCAGTCATTTCTCCTGAATTAGCTCTTAAATTGTAACACTTTTTTGAAAAAACGCAAACATCAATAGTATTTTGCCACAGGGCAGGTGCATCGGTAAATCGGCGTTTATACGCGCCGTCTGCGTCATAACTTCGGGGTCTGCGGTCCTCGCCGTATTAATATACGGCTCCGGGCGCAGACCCCAAAGTTATTTAGCATCCGGCACGTCTAAACGCCGATTTACGCGATTGCGGGGAAAAGATAAATAGCGATTTATCAAAGATCTTTGGCTCCCTCTCCGAGG